>JBBSLT010000157.1:0-5649 GCA_038233555.1 Acidimicrobiales bacterium | reverse complement strand
GATCGGTGCCGGACATGTGGGATCGTGAGACGCGTGCGCGAAGGACCCGGTGGTCGACAGGACGGCGCGAGCGATCGCTTCCGAGAGCTCTTCGACCAGTACCAGCAAGCGCTCCTGTCCTACGGATTGAGGCGCTGCCACTCTGCGGCAGATGCCGCCGATCTCGTGGCCGAGACGATGCTCGTGCCCGGCCAGGAGCGGACGCGGTCGCGACCATGACAGCAGTCCACGACCCCACCCGCAGACGTCGATGAGACGTCCACATGTCCCCAGGCAGCCGGGGACGCCACTCGGGTCCGCCCCCCGGGTACTTGTTGGTTGATGCCACGTTCCTTAACCCCGATCATTCACGCGACCGTCGACGCTGACGACTGACAGACCGCGAAAAGGCCCTCCGAGTAGGGGAGACTGCGCTTGTCGAGAGCGACAGAACCCCAACAAGGAGGGCACTTCAGAGGTGAAGGCTACCAGCGCGCGAAACGTGAAGGTGGAAGGCGGCGGGGAGCAGGTCGTGGCCCATGTCGGGCTGCACGCCCTTGGCGCCTTTGGCGACCGGTTGGGTCTCGGTACTGGTCTGTCGGCGGCGATCCCCATCACCGGAGAACGGCTCCCTCTGCACGACCGGGGCAAGGTGTTGGTGCACTCGATGCTCATGCTGGCCGGCGGCGGTGAGTGCTGCGCAGACATCGAGTACCTGCGCTCCCAAGAGGAGCTGTTCACGTCGGTGCCGTCGGACTCCACGACCTATCGCACCTTTCGCCAGATCACGCCCTCCACCCTGGCCGCTCTGTGGGAAGCCATGGCCGAGGTCCGGGCCAAGGTGTGGGGGCGCTCGGCGGCGACGGTGGGCACCGACACCGTGGTGCTCGACATCGACGCCTCGTTGGTGCAGATCCACTCGGAGAACAAGGAGGGCACCGGGCCCAACTACAAGGGCGGCTTCGGCTTCCACCCCATGCTGTGCTTCTCCGACGCCACCGGCGAGGCGCTGGCGGGGAAGCTGCGCCCGGGCAACGCCGGGGCCAACTCCATCGCCGATCACCTCGCGGTGCTCGACGCCGCCATCGCCCAACTGCCGGCCGAGGTTGCCCTCGGACATCGAGACGGCGACGATGCCGAGGTGGTGGAGCGTTCGGTGCAGGTCCGCACCGACTCGGCCGGCTGCTCTTCGCGCTTCGCCCAGTCCTGTCGGGCCCGCAACGTCGGCTTCGCCCTCGTCGCCCGCTCCAACCAGGCCATTCACGGCGCCATCTCACGCATCGAGCACGACCAGGGCCGTTGGCGAGGTGCCTGCGCCAGGACGGCGAGGCCCGTCAGGGCTCGGCGGTGGCCGAGGTGAGCGACCTGGTGGACCTCACCGCCTGGCCCGAGGGGACGCGGCTCATCGTGCGCCGAGAGCCGCTGCACCCCGGGGCCCAGACCACCTTGTTCCCCTCGATGGAGTACCGCTACTGGGGCCACTACAGCGATGCCGCCGGTGACCCGGTCACCCTCGACGCCCACATGCGCGCCCATGCCCACGTCGAGGACCACATCCGTCGCCTGAAGGACTCGGGCCTGTGCCGCTTCCCCTTCGCCGACCTCGACGCCAACCGGGCCTGGATGGTCGTGGTGTGCTTCGCCTCGGATCTGGTGCGCTGGTTCCAGCTGTTGTGCCTGGCCGGGTCACTGGCCCTGGCCGAGCCCAAGGCGCTGCGCTGGAGGCTGTGGCACACCCCCGCCCGCCTCGTGCGCCGAGGCCGCCGGAACGTGGTCCGGATCCTCGACGGCTGGCCCAGCGAGTCGGAGATCCTCGCTGCCTACCGGCGGGTCGCCCTCATCATCTGAGGGGCGCAGTCATGCCGGGAAGAAGACAACGCCCTGAAGCGACGCGCCCGGGCACGCACCTCGCGGCAGCCAAAGACGCTTGCCATCGCCATGATGGCTTGGACATCGCCTCGGTCAATACGAAATGGGTCCCTGGGGGCAGGTCAGGCGGCCCAGAAGCCCAACACCGGTGTCACCGATCATCTGGTGAATGATCGAGGTTAACGTCACCCGCACAACGAGAACATCGGCTTCTACGGCACCTTCTCCTTCGAGGTCACCTCCGAGCTCGCCCAGCTGGTTGACGGCTACCGCACGCTCCGCCCACCCAGGCCATGAGCCGACCGCTTCACGCCGCCGGTCGAAACCGGTCGGGAGCGCCGCCCGCGTTGTCAGCCACGCCCGGAAGCGTTGGCTATTGCGCCGATACTGCCACTACCCCACGGTGGCTTGACCACGCGGGACTCACCTGGGGAGAATGGGCTGTTGCCCCCTGGATGGACTTCGTCATCATCCTCGGCACCGGCGGCATCCTGGTCGTGGTGGCCTGCCTGCCCGCTGTTCTCCCGCACCGAGTGAAGTGTCCGCGCCCGGGCAGCGGGTTGTTGGGCGCCGTTCTTCATCGCCGCACCCGTCGGGTCTTGACCGAGCGCGAGGGGCGGACAGGCTCCGCCCCTCTGGCGTCGAGCCTGCGAGCCCTCAGTCGGCGGGAACCGTGGCGTAGGCCATGCACCCGATCGTGCGGAAGGCACCGGGTTGGCCGAGGGCGTGGTGTAGCTGATGGGCGGTCCTCGGTTCGGCGACCTGTTTGGCCCGGTGCAGGAGCTGGAGGTAGCGGCGACCCCGTCGGGTCTCGGCCACCAGCCCGGCCAGGTGGATCTGGCCACCGGAGGCTGCCTGGCGGCGAAGGGCCGTCACCAGCCCGGGCAGGTCGTCGATGAGGTGGGTGAGGCCGAGACCCAGGACCGTGTCGAACTCGTGCGGAGGAAGCGGCAGTGCGAAGAGATCGGCCTGGACGAGGCGGAGGTGCGGCGGGAGCGCCTGACCGCCGGGACGCGAGGCTGCGGCAATGCGCTGCGCCGCCCGCTCGAGCATCGGCCTCGACCGGTCGACGAGCACCGTCGGCCGGGTCGAGCGGGCATGGAGCTCGGCGGTAGCTGCAGCCGAGCCGGCGGCTACCTCGAGCAGCGGCCCGGAGGACGAGGCGATGGCGCCCGCCGCGAAGTCGGCGTAGTCGTCCGGTGAGGTGCTCCACGCCACCCGGTTGTACAGAGGCGACCGCACCAGTCGGTCATAGACCGCAGCTCGCCTGTCGTAGGGCGTTCCCGGCTGGTCGAGCTCTCCCTCGATTCTCCACATGGAGAAGGAGCGTAGCACCTAACCTTCTCCAAGTGGAGAACTCGTCCCGAATGCGACTGCTGGACGAGGCGCTCGACCTGCTCGGCCGCTCCGGGTCGGCCAGCCTGACCGTGCGGGCCGTCGAAGACGCCGCCGGGGTCCCCCACGGCTCGGTCCGCCACCACTTCGGCGACCGGGCCGGGATGGTCGCCGCCCTTTTCGAGCGCCTCGCCGACCGCGAGGCCCGACCCGTCGAGGGTGCGAGCATGGCCGCCGCCTTGGAGCACCTGCTCGGACCGGGACGGACCCTGACCCTGGCCCGCTACGAGCTGTTCCTGATGGCCGCCCGAGACGCGTCGCTCCGGCCGCCCCTCGTCAGGCAACGGGAACGCTTCGTCGCCCAGGCCGCCGAACGGGTGGGCCGGGTCGCCGCACCGGCGCTGATCGCCGCCCTCGACGGCGTGGTCCTCGATGCCCTCGTCCGCGGCGACCACGACCCAGAACGGCTCCGCTCAGCCGTACGCCAGGTCGGTGGAGCTTGAACGCCCGTCACCCGGAATGCAGATTGCGCCCGCAGTAGTCATGCAACACGATCAGCGGCGACAGCATCGTCGAGATCGACGTCGTCGCCGACCCTGAGCGCCTACGCCGACTCGACCTAGCTGTGCTCGGTGACTGACGGATCGAGCGCCCAAGTTCGACGGGGATGTCAGTCGTCGGGGCCATGATGGCTCGCGTGACTGCCGCCTTCGACATCGAAGAGTACCTGGCCCGTCCCTTGGTCTGTCGCATCGCCACTGCCGGACCGATGGTGCTGCCGGTGTGGTTCCTGTGGGAGGGAGGATCGTTCTGGATCCTTACCGGGCCATGGTCGAGGCTGCCGGAGGCAATCGATGCGAATCCGGCGGTATCCCTCGTCGTCGATACCTGCGACCTGGGCAGCGGGAAGACCCTCCAGGTTGTGGCCAGCGGCGTGGCGGAGCTGGTCGCCTTCGACGTCGAGCGAGGTCGAAGGCTGCTGGGTCGCTATCTGGGGCCCGACCTCGACGCGTGGGACCCCCGGTTCCGCGACTACCTCGGTGCGCCGAGCGGAACAGCGGTGGGCACGATTTGGGCGCGGATCCGCCCCGATCGGATGGCCGCCCGAGATCTCTCCTTCCGGCCATCCCCCACGACGTGAGGCCCGGAGGCGAACCTGTCGATGGTCGTGCCTCGGGGCCGAGGTGAGTCTCACCATGGGCCTCGCCGTGCCGGGCGACCTCGAGCCGCTCGTCACGAATGGCCGGGTGGTCCGTACCGATGTGCGCAACGTGGACGATCACGGGCGCGACGGCCAAGGTTGTGATGAGGCCAAACTACGGAGGCGCAGGTGACCTTGGCCGCCGAGACCTTGAAGTTGATGGCCGACCCGGTAGCCCGGCCACTATCCGGTCGATCTCAGCGAAGCTCACCTGTACCAGCTCCGGCGGTAGTCGGTCGAGGTGTTCCCGGAGGGAGTCGTACTTGCTCACGACGCAGAGCGTGCCATAGACCGCGGCAACGTTAGGGGGTATCGCACCAGCGGTGCTCAGCTCGTGGCGGACCGTTCGGGTTGACCGCCGGTGGCCGCAGTGAATGCCCCATTTACTGCGGAGCCACGAGGCCTCGGGCCCGAGACAGGCGGGAGTCGCATCCACCGCCGTGGGGTGACACCGACATGTCTACTGCGATGTGACGACCGAGGCTGAGTCGAGCGGGAGCACCCTCGCCCCGCTCGCCCAGCTCCGAGTCGCCGACGGCGTGCCCAGCCCTCCGGGGTCTTCAAGGGACCTGTTCCCACTTGGCTCGACCTTGATGGCAACGGCTGTGACGCCCGCGAGGACACGCTGGGCCGAGTCGCTTGTCACCGCGACGGTGAGCGATTCGGCTGTGATGTGCTTGACGGCCGCTGGCTCTCCATCTACGACGAGGTCGAGATCACCGAGTCCTCGGACCTCGACGTCGACCGTCTGGTACCCCTGGCCGAGGCCTGCAGGGCGGGTGCAAGAGGCTGGGATACGACGCGCAGGATGGCGTTCGCCAACGACCTCTCGTTCCCCGACCGCCTCATAGCATTCATCCGTAGATGCCCTAGTTTCGGGATCCCGCCCGGCCAACGCGAGGGGTCCGCCACGCCTGGCGCCAAGTAGCGAGGGAGAAGCTCGCCTGGTGGGGGAGGTTCGGGCAGTGGAGCACGGCCATCATGAGCTGAGTTCTAGCCCCGTGTCCAGGCCTCGATCGAGTGTTCGGTCTGGCGAACGAGCGATCATCACGGCGGTGTGGATCGCCTGGTCCCAGGCGCTTCCTTGGCAGGTGTCGTGGGGTCGCTCCCGGAGTTGCTTGGGAGCAACACCCCATTCCTCTCGGTAGGCCTCGATTCTGGCGGCCGTGTTGGTCCAGAACGTCAGGGCGTCGGGGTTGTTGGTGGGGACGTGACCGATGAGGTCGACCACGTGGGCAGGCTGAGTGATGGTGGCGGCGACCCCG
>JBBSLT010000156.1:0-5654 GCA_038233555.1 Acidimicrobiales bacterium | reverse complement strand
CTCGATCACCGGGTCTCGATCACCGGGTCTCGATCACCGGGTGATGCGCAGGCGCTGGTAGCGGGAGCGCAAGAGCGCTGCAGCGCCGATGGTCCAGGCCAGGTTGGCCAGCACCAGCTCCAAGGTCGACACCTCCATCTCGCCCGTCTCCCCGTAGATGCGCTGCACCAACTCAAAGGGGACGGCCAGGAGGTTGAGCAGGAAGAGGCGCTGGTCGGCGCCACTCGCCACCAGGGCGGCGGTGGCCACGCTCGAGATCAACAGGACCAGGATGACGCCGGCCGACGCCAACGGCCGGCGATCGGTGAGGCTGGCCGCAGCCAGAGAGACGGCGGTGTAGGCGGCGGAGATGACCAGCCCGCCGGCGACGATGCGGGCGAGGGAGACGGCGAAGTCGCCGACGCTGTCGGGTCCGGCGTCGGCGAAGGTGAGCCCGACCAACAGCAGGAGCGGGGGGCCGAGAGTGACCAGAGCGAGCACCGGGAGCACGGCCAGCATCTTGGCCAGCAAGTAGGTGTCGCGGGTCAACGGCGAGGCCAGGTAGAGACCAAGCATCCGGTGGCGGCGGTCGGGGCACAGCACCTCAGGGCCGACCAGGGCCACGAACAGCACGATGGCGGCGGTGATGAAGCCGTAGTAGCCGGCGTAGGTGGGCAGGAGCCCGGTGCCGTCGACGAGCTGTTCGGGGAGCAGGGCGGCGATGCCCACGAACACCAGCGCCGGCACGTAGGCGATCCCCACCGACGCCAGCGGCAGGAGCTTGGCCCAGAACGATCGCCGTAGCCCGAGGGCTCGCAGCGCGCTGTGCCAGGCCAAGCTGCGCACCGCTCCGGGGACACCCCGGCGGGGACCGTCGTAGGCCCGGTAGCCCCGGTCGACGATGCGGGCGTCGCTCATCTGTTGTCTGCCTCCGAGAGGCTGCCGGCGGCGAGGAAGACGTCCTCGAGGGTGGCGGATCGGTCCTGGACCCGACGCAACCCCACCCGCAAGTCGGCGGCGGCGTCGCGCACGGCGTCGGCGCCGGCATCGGCTGGTCCGTCGATCACCAGGCGCAAACCGTCGACGGCGACCTCGAATCCACCGCCACGCAGGCGCCCGGCCAGCAGCTCGGCCCGCCCGTCGACCTCGACCACCAGCCCGGCCTCGCCGGTGCGCAGCCCATCCAGGGTGCCGCTGGCCACCACCCGGCCGGCTTCGAGGATGATGGTGGCGTCGCAGGTCCGCTCCACCTCCTCGAGCAGGTGCGACGACAACACCACGTCGACGCCGAACTCGGTTCCGATGCGCCGGATCAGGGTCAGCATCTCCTCCCGCTGCATGGGGTCGAGGCCGTTGGTGGGCTCATCCAGCAGCAACAGGGCGGGGTCGTGAGCCAGGGCCGCGGCCAGCTTCACCCGCTGGCGCTGGCCGGTGGACATGGTCCCCACGGGACGGTGGCGCTCCTCGCCCAGCCCGACGTGCCAGAGAGCGTCGCTGGCTCGGGCGGTGGCCTCGCGACGGGGCAGCCCGTGGACCTCGGCCAGATGTCGAACTAGGTCGTTGGCCCGCACGTCGGGGGCCAGGGCGTCGTGCTCGGGGGCGTAGCCGATGCGCTCTCGCACTTTCGGCCCGGCGGTGGTCGGATCGAGGCCGAGGACCTCGATGGTGCCCTCGTCGGGCGGGTGCAGCCCGAGGATGAGGCCAAGGAGGGTGGTCTTGCCCGCCCCGTTGGCTCCCAGCAGACCGGTGACGCCTCGTCCGATCTCGAGGGTGGCACCGTCGAGGGCGGCGGTGGTTCCCCAGCGCTTCACCAGCCCCGAGGCCCGCACGACAGCCGCCATCCCGCCCGACGCTACGCCCTGTCCGCCGATCCGCCCGCCCCCTTGCGTTCTTTGTCGGCTGGGCAGTTTCGTGCACTGCTCAGTCGACAGAGAACGGGGCGATGAAATCGGGACGAGGTGGGGAGCGAGGCTGGCTACCCTCACCCCATGGCGTCCGACATGAAGCCCCGCAGCCACGAGGTCACCGACGGGATGCAGCGGGCGCCGGCGAGGGCCATGCTGCGGGCCGTGGGCATGGGCGACGACGACTTCGCCAAGGCCCAGGTCGGCGTGTGCTCGTCGTGGAACGAGGTCACGCCCTGCAACATGCCCCTGGCCCGTCTGGCCCGCTCGGCCAAGGAGGGGGTGCGGGCGGCCGGGGGGTTCCCGCTGGAATTCGCCACCATCGCCGTGTCCGACGGCATCTCCATGGGCCACGAGGGCATGCACGCCTCGCTGGTGAGCCGGGAGGTCATCGCCGACTCGGTGGAGACGGTGATGCACGCCGAGCGCCTCGACGCCCTGGTCACCTTCGCCGGCTGCGACAAGAGCCTCCCTGGCATGCTCATGGCCGCGGCCCGGGTCAACGTGCCCTCGGTGTTCGTCTACGGCGGCTCCATCCTGCCCGGCCAGCACAACGGCGCCGCCCTCGACATCGTCAGCGTGTTCGAAGCGGTGGGGGCCTGTGCTGCGGGCACCATGAGCGAGTCCGAGTTGGAAGACGTCGAGCGCCGCGCCTGTCCCAGCGAGGGCGCCTGCGCCGGCATGTTCACCGCCAACACCATGGCGGCGGTGGCCGAGGCCCTCGGCATGTCGCTGCCCGGCAGCGCCACCCCCCCCGCCCCCGACCCCCGCCGAGACGCCATCGCCCGGTCCAGCGGCGAGGCGGTGATGGGGCTGCTCCGGGCGGGCATCCGGCCCCGCCAGATCATGACCAAAGAGGCGTTCGAGAACGCCATCGCCGTGGTCATGGCCCTCGGCGGCTCCACCAACGCCGTGCTGCACCTGCTGGCCATCGCCACCGAGGCCCGGGTGGAGCTAGCGCTCGACGACTTCAACGCCGTGGCCGCCCGGGTGCCCCACATCGCGGACACCCGACCTCACGGGCGCTACCACATGGTCGACATCGACCGCATCGGCGGGATCCCGGTGGTGCTGGCCGAGCTGCTCGAGGCCGGCGTGCTCCACGGCGACTGCCTCACCGTCACCGGGCGGACCATGGCCGAGAACCTGGCCGCGCTGTCGCCGCCGGCCCCCGACGGCGCCGTGATCCACCCTCTGAGCGATCCCATCCACGCCTCCGGCGGTATCGCCGTGCTCACCGGGTCGCTGGCGCCCAAGGGTGGAGTGGTAAAGGTGGCGGGCATCGACTTCACCCACTTCGAGGGCCCTGCTCGGGTCTTTGACGGCGAGGACGGCGCCATGGAGGCCATCCTGGCCGGACGCATCCAAGCCGGCGACGTGGTGGTGATCCGCTACGAGGGGCCCAAGGGAGGGCCGGGCATGCGGGAGATGCTGGCCGTCACCGGGGCCATGAAGGGGGCCGGTCGGGGCGGGGACTGTGCGTTGATCACCGACGGGCGCTTCTCCGGTGGGACCCACGGCTTTTGCGTCGGCCACATCGCCCCTGAGGCGGTCGACGGCGGGCCTATCGCCTTCGTGCGTGACGGCGATCGCATCGTCATCGACACCGAGGCCCACCGCATCGACCTCGACGTCGACGCCGCCGAGCTGGCTCAACGCCGCACCGAGTGGAAGGTGCCGCCGCCCCGCTACACGTCGGGCGTCCTGGCCAAGTACGCCCGGCTGGCCTCGGGCGCCGAGCGGGGCGCTATCACCGAAGCGTAGGGACCGAGACCGGCTGATCTCCTTCGCCACCTTCGGCGGACTGCCAACCGGTGAGACGGTGGAAGCCGTCGAGGAAGATCCGGGCCCTGCACGTCAGGTCGAGGGCCCGGGAGATGGTGGCATCGTCGGGATCGAGGGCGAGGTCGAAGTGGCTGGCCAGCCGGCGGCGGACGTCCTCGACGTGGGCGTGGTCGCCCTCGGTCGGGTGGGGATGGGCGAGCTCCTCCAACAGCTTGCGTCCCAGGTACTGGCGGGCCATGACCACCACGAAGCGGCTCACGGCCCGGTCGAGACCCCGGAGCGAGGTGCGCAGCCGGCGGTAGCCGTCGTGGCTGGCGAGCAGGTGACCGGCGATCACCGTCTGGGCCACCGCCCGCACCGCCGGCTCCGGGTCCTGGTGGGGATCGCGGCTGCGGTAGCAGACCGAGATGAGCGGGAAGCGATGGATCTCGTCCTGGGTGTCACGCAGCAGGTCCGCCCACTTCTCCAGCCGCTGGCGGACGTCTCCCAGCTCGTCGCCGGCCAGCCAGCCGGCGAGCACCTCGGGTCCGTCGTAGCGCCCGTCGGTGTCCTCGCCGACCCGTAGGGCCAGGCGCACCCGGTTGTGCAGGCTGCTCAGGACCTCGAGGAGGTAGGCCACGATGCCCGTGAGCATGGAGAACCCGCTGAGCGACGCAGTCACGGTCAAGAGCTGGAGCGGTCTGGTCACCGGGCTGATGTCGCCGAAGCCGAGGGTGCTCACGGTGGAGCCGCTGAAGTAGAGGGCGTCGAGGAACCCCAGGTTTCCCAACGCCGGCTCGGACTGGAAGGCCTCGCCCAGGAAGGGCCAGACGGCGAGGGCGAAGCCGAGCACCAGGGTCGCCACCCACACCACGAAGGTCATCACCATCATGAGGGGCCCGGCCAGGGCCATCAGCCGCCGCCGTTGGTGGCGGCGCCGGTCGCCGGCGACGAGCACTCGCCAGACCCCCCGCTGCACGTTCCTGGCCAGGGGCCCGTCGATGTCAGGGTGCAGGGCGGTAAGGAACAGATCCACGATGGCCAGGAGCATCAATGCCGACCCGGCCACCGCCACCGCCCACTGCCCGAGTCCCATCGAGGGGCTCTACCCCGATACCGTGGCCGACGGTGCTCTTTGATCCCGCCCCGGTGCCGAGCTGAGGTTGAGCCGGCGCCATTGGCTGGTGGCGGTGTCGGTCGGCGTGCCCATGGTGGCCGTCGTGGTCCTGGCCGTCGAGGCCGGACTGGCCCGCCAGGGAGAGATGCTTACCGGCGCACCGCTCGAGCTCGACACTTCGGTGGGGGAGGGGCCGGAACCTTCCTTGGTGGTGGTGTGGCTGGGTGACTCCACCGCCGCCGGAGTGGGCGCATCCCGCTCTGCCGCCGCTCTTCCCATCCAGGTGGCGAGGGGCCTGGACCGACCGGTCGACGTCAGCGTCCTGGCCCGCAGCGGCGCCACCGTGGCCGACGTGGTCGATCGCCAGCTACCGGCGATTGCTGAGCTCTCGCCCGACGTGGTGTTCGTCTCCGTCGGCGCCAACGACGTGACCCATCTCACCTCCAGAGCCGATTTCGAGCATGCCTACCGGCGTCTGGTGGCGGGCCTGCCCGAATCGGCCGAGGTGGTGCTGCTCGGGGTGCCCGATATGGGGGCCATCCCCCGTCTGGCCCAGCCGCTACGGTCGGTGGCCGGGTTTCGGGGACGTCAGCTCGACGACGTGGTGGGGGAGGTGGCGGCTGACACCGGGAGCGCCTACGTCGACATCGACGGCGAGGCGGGGCCACCGTTCCGCCGGGAACCTGAGCGCTTCTTCGCCGCCGACCGCTACCACCCTTCCGACGCCGGCTACGACCTGTGGGCTGAGGCCGTCCTCGAAGTGGTGCGCCGATCGGCCATGCTGGAGTTGTGAACATCGCCGACGTGGCTGCCCGGGGGTTCGGGTCGGCCGGCGACGCCTACGAGCGGGGGCGACCGTCGTATCCGGCCGAGGCGGTGTCGTGCCTGGT
>JBBSLT010000155.1:0-5795 GCA_038233555.1 Acidimicrobiales bacterium | reverse complement strand
GCGATGACCATGTTGCCGACGGTGTCGTCGATCTCGCTGCCGAGCAGGATGATGCGGTCCTGAAGGAGGCGGTTGAACACCTCCGACTGAGGGGACCAGCCCGAGGAATCCTTGGCCGTCGGGACGAACGAGCTGAGGTGGGGCTGCGCCATGGGGGCGAGGCTACCGCCGCACCGGCACCTCTCAGACGATCACCTCTTGCGCCGCGGCGTGCTTGGCCAAGGGTCCAGCTGAACGGCGCCCCATCCCCCTCCACCAACAGTTTCCCGGACCGTGTCGCGTGCCGACGGAGAGACTCGAACTCTCACTGACGACGCCCTAAACGTCGTGCCTCTGCCAATTGGGCTACGTCGGCCTCCGCCTAGCCACCGTAGCCCTGCCGGAGCCGCCACCGGGGCCTCGGCACGGAAGGGAAGTGGTGGCGCCCTCCTCGCCGATCCTCTGACAGCAGCGTCGCCTCGCGCCCTGGCTGCATAACCGTAGGTGAGGAGGCGGGCATTGGGTACAAGAGGCCGGTGATCCACTCTCGCCGCCACGGCGACACGCACTGATGCACCGCTTCCGCGTGTGGGCGCCGGGCAAGGACAGCGTCGAGCTGATCCACGATCAGCGCCGGCTTCCCATGGAGGCCGAAGGCAAGGGATGGTGGACGTTGTCCGTAGAGGAAGCGGGCGCCGGCACGCGCTACGCCTTTTCCCTCGACGGCGGCCCGCCTCATCCCGACCCCCGCTCGGCCTCCCAGCCGGACGGACCCGAAGGGCCCTCCGAGGTCGTCGCTCACGATGCCTTCACCTGGCACGACGACGGCTGGCGGGGCCTCGGCCTGCCCGGGTCGGTGCTCTACGAGTTACACATCGGCACCTTCTCGGCTACCGGCACCTTCGACGGCGCCATCGAGCACCTGCCCCATCTGGTGGAGCTTGGCGTCGATGCCATCGAGCTCCTCCCGGTGGCCGAGTTCTCGGGCGACCGGGGATGGGGCTACGACGGCGTCGACCTCTTCGCCCCCCACCACGCCTATGGCGGCCCGGCTGGCCTCAAGCGCCTGGTCGACGCCTGTCACGGGGCGGGGCTGGGGGTGGTTTTCGACGTGGTGTACAACCATCTGGGCCCAGCCGGCAACCACCTTCCGGCCTTCGGGCCCTACTTCACCGATCGCCACACCACCAACTGGGGTGATGCGGTCAACTTCGATGGCGCCGGCAGCGACGAGGTGCGGAACTTCGTCGTCGACAACGCCCTCTCCTGGCTGCGGGACTACCACGGCGACGGGCTGCGACTCGACGCCGTCCACGCCATCGTCGACGAATCGGCCCTGCACATCCTCGAGCAGGTGGCGGACGAGGTCGAAGTTCTGGCCGCCCACCTCCGCCGTCCCCTGTTCCTCATCGCCGAGAGCGACCTCAACGACCCCAGGTTCGTGCGCAGTCGTGACGCCGGGGGGCTGGGATTCGACGCGGCGTGGGCCGACGAGTGGCACCACGCCCTGCACGCCGCCCTCACCGGCGAGACCAGCGGCTACTACGAGGACTTCCGGCCCTTCGGAAGCTTGATGCTGTTGGCCAAGGCTCTGGGCCAGGCCTGGGTCTATGACGGCACGTGGTCGCCGCACCGCCAGCGGGTCCATGGCCGGCCCCCTACCGGCCTGTCGGGCCAACGCTTCGTGGTGTCCACCCAGAACCACGACCAGGTGGGGAACCGAGCGGTCGGAGAACGCAGCACTGCGCTCATGAGCGCGGGTCGGGCCAAGGTGGCCGCCGCCCTACTGCTCACCTCACCGTTTGTGCCCATGCTCTTCCAGGGTGAGGAGTGGGGGGCGAGCACCCCGTTCCTGTATTTCACCGACCACCAGGACCCCGACCTGGGCCGAGCGGTGAGCGAGGGCCGGCGCAGCGAATTCGCCTCCTTTGGCTGGGACCCCGAGGAGGTGCCCGACCCCCAAGATCGAGGCACCTTCGAACGGTCCAAGCTCGACTGGGCCGAGGCGGCCAAGGCCGATCACGCCGAGCTGTTGGCCTGGCATCGGGAGCTGCTGGCGCTCCGCCGCCGAAGCCCGTCGCTCACCGACGGACGCCTTGACCGCGTCCGGGTCAACCGTGGCGACGGCTGGCTGATGGTGGAGCGCGGCGTGCTCAACGTCGGCGTCAACCTCGGGACGGCCGACCGCCAGTTGCGCGTCTCGCCCTGGCAGCACATCGTGGCCCGCTCAGACCCGGCGGTGGCACTGGAGGACGCAACCCTTACCTTGCCCCCCGACACCGTCGCCATCCTCGCCTCCACATGACCGACGAGTGGGGTATCGACGACCTCTACGAGGACGCCGCCGGCCAGGAACAGTGCGTCGGCCCCGAGACGGTCGACGCGTTGCGCCGGTGCATCGGACGACCCGACACCCGTGACCGGACGACGGCGATGGTCACGCATCCGGGCCGGCCGCTGCCCGTCGGCCAGGCCGTGGTCGTCTTGGAGGACGGGGGCGAGCTCCACGTCGACAAGGTCCTCCCTCATGACGTTCCCCTCGGGTACCACAGGCTGCGACCCGACGACGGGCCCGAACGGGCGCTCATCGTCAGCCCGGGCTGCTGTCACCTGCCCGAGGGGTGGCGAGCATGGGGCTGGGCCGTGCAGCTCTACGCCGCCCGCTCGGCCGCCAGCTGGGGCATCGGCGACCTCGCCGACCTCGCCCGCCTAGCCCGTTGGTCGGCCGGCGAGCTGGGTGCCGGCTTCGTGTTGGTGAACCCTCTCCACGCCGTCGCCCCCACCTTCCCGCAACAGCCGAGCCCGTACTTCCCGAGCAGCCGTCGCTTTCTCAACCCCCTCTACCTCCGGGTCGAAGATGTTCCCGGGGCCGCCGGCGCAGGGACCGACCTCGAGCACCTGGCGGCCCAGGGTCGAGCCCTCAACCGCGAGCGCCGGATCGACCGTGACGAAGCATGGCGCCTCAAGCTGGCGGCCCTGGAGCAGATCTGGGCCAACGGTGGCGGTGTCAATGTTGGCTTCGAGCGCTGGCTGACCAGCCAGGGCCCGACCCTGGAGGAGTTCGCCACCTGGTGCGTCCTGGCCGAACGCTTCGGCGCCGGCTGGCGGGACTGGCCGCCGCCCTACCGGCTCCCCGCCGATCCCGCCGTCCGACAGTTCCGAGCCGACCACGAGGACCGGGTCCGCTTCCACGGCTGGCTCCAATGGTTGATGCATCTCCAGCTGGGTGCGGCGTCGTCGACGCTGGCGGTCATCCAAGACCTGCCCATCGGGGTCGACCCGGAAGGCAGCGACGCCTGGGCCTGGCAGGATGTGCTCGCCGACGGTGTCAGCGTCGGCTCACCACCCGACGAGTTCAACGGCCAGGGCCAGGACTGGGGCCTGCCTCCGTTCGTTCCCTGGAAGTTGGCCGACGCCGGCTACCAGCCCTTCATCGACACCATCCGAGCGACCATCGCCTCGGCCGGCGGGCTTCGGGTCGACCACGTCATGGGCCTGTTCCGACTGTGGTGGATACCCAACGGCGCCTCGCCTCGCGACGGAGCCTACGTCCGCTACCCGAGCGAGGACCTCCTCGACATCGTCGCCCTCGAGAGCCACCGGGCCAAGGCGCTGGTGGTGGGCGAGGACCTCGGAACGGTCGAGGCCGGCGTGCGCGAGACCCTGGCCGAACGGCGGATCCTGTCCTATCGGCTGTTGTGGTTCGAGGAGGACGACCCAGCCGAGTGGCCTGAGCCCGCTATGGCCGCTGTTACCACCCACGACCTGCCCACCGTGACCGGCCTGTGGGACGGAACCGACCTAGAAGCACAGCGCCGAGCCGGCCTTGAGCCCAACGAGCAAAGCACGGCCGCCATCCGCACCCGGCTCACCACGGCCGGAGCGCTCGAAGACGATGCCAGCCCCGACGCAGTCGTCGTCGCCGCCCATCGCCTCCTGGCCAGGGCGCCGTCGGTGCTGTTGTCGGCCACTCTCGACGACGCCCTGGCCGAGCCGCAACGCCCCAATATCCCCGGCGCCGAAGGTCAACGTCCCAACTGGTCCCTCGCCCTCCCAGCGTCGATGGAGGCGTTCGTCGACCATCCGCTACCCCGCCAGATCGCAGCTGCCCTGGCCCATGGGTTGACCGGCCCCACCTCGGCCGACTCTGCGTCGACCGGGCCCACCTCGACCGAGCCGGCCGCTACTGAGCGTTGGCCTCGCCGGTCAGACCCCGCTCGATGAGGAGGACCTGTTCGTTGCCGGCCAGTGCGGCCGTGTTCAAGGGAGCGGCCAAGGCCACGACCAGGGCTGCAGCGATCATGGGGTTGCGCACGGCGGCTGCCAGCCCGGAGAACGTTGGTCGGAGAGCAACTGGTTGAGGGGCACCAGGACGAGCAATGTCGTCGGCTTCGCGTTGGCCGAGCCGCTCGAGTCCCTTGTCGATGAACGGCACGAAGGCGCACACCACGACCAGGCTTGACAAGATGGCCAGCTTGATGCCGAACTCGGTGGGTTGGAAGTAGGTGAGCCCGGCCGCCACCACTGCGGTGGCGATGCCGTAGACGATCCGCCCGTCGGGGGTCTTGGGTGCCGTCTGAGGGTCTGACATCATGAAGAAGACGAACACCAACACCTCGGGCGACACGGCGACATTCAGCCAGTAGGAGAGCCCGCTGATGGGGCCATCGTGCCAAATGGCGATGAAGCTCTGCCCGCCGAGGGCGAACACGGCGATCAACGCCCCGAAGGTGACCATAAAGGCCACGACCATGGGCTCCATACGTACCTTGGGGAGGATCCACAGGCCCCCGACCAGGATCACGCCGTAGGCCAACGCAACCCCGACATTGTTGGGCCCCCACCACAGGTACTGGGGGAAGACCTGATTGGGCCCGATGACCAGCAGGGTCCACACCAGGCCAACGTTCGACGGGTTGAACAGATGACGCCCACCGGGGCGAATGAGGTACTTCGAGCCTAGGGCGAGCACCACGGCGAGGATGAAGAAGCCGATCCCGTTGAGGCTCCACCAGTCGCCGTTGTCGGTCCCTGACGCCCGCAACACGAAGGCCACGCCGCTGCCGGTGAGGATGCCGCTGGCCGGCCACACCAGCTCATGCTGACGACGGAAGGTCACCACCAGCTCGAGGAGGGCGCCCACGCCGATGGTGATCAGGATCTGGGCGATGGACACCTTGAAGCCCAGCACAGTCTGGCCGAGCACGTGCAGCGTGACGATGACGGCTGACAGCTTGAAGCGAGGATCCCGCCGGCTGGGCAACACCACGGGGATGGCTCGGCCACCGAGGAGGAGCTGCGGCCGGCCGGGAGCGAACGGCACCAAGGTGCCCGGTGCGCTCATCGGCTCATCATGAGGCCGGCGCCAAGGTGGCCGCGGCGTAGGCACTGTCGATCAGTGGGCACCAGATGACCACCGATGCGTACTGGGCGGGGTCGACGTCGGGCGGGATGACGAAGTTCATGGACCCCGCGGTCACATCGAGGGGAGCCACCGACACCGAAGGTGCAGCCATGAACTCCTCGGTGGTCTGCGGCGCCTCCAAGGGGCTCAGATGGATCTCGAGGTCGACGTTGGGGGTGACGAAGAAGTCGTCGAGGCGCAGCGCATGGGTGCCGTCGCTGAGGCGGTAGATCGACACTGTGCCGGTGCCCGACTGGTCCATGCCGTAGAACGATCCGGTACTTGCTAGCGCCGTGGTGGGATCGGTCATGGCCGGCGTGGGTGGCTCGATGAGCGGTACGTCGAGCTGCTGCTCCACCTGGAGCTGCCACGGCCCGTCAGCCTCCACAGCCAAGCTCGTAGGCCCAAGCTC
>JBBSLT010000154.1:0-5858 GCA_038233555.1 Acidimicrobiales bacterium | reverse complement strand
CTTCATCGAGACCATGGAGGAGCATCGCTTCCCCCACAAGTACGGCGCCGCCTGGACCTCAGCCGCCGGTCGCACCTACGAGCACGACTTCGAAGGCCTCTCGGCCGACTCCTTCGTCGACCTGGAGTTCAGCGAGCGGACACAGACCGGCGTGGATCTGCCCTACACCTACCATGTCGACCGGGCCAAGTTTGATCTCGCCCTGCTCCAGCACGCCCACGGCCTAGGTTCCGCCGTCTACGAGGGAATCAACGTCCAAGGCGCCGAGTTCCCCGATGACGACTTTGCCAAGGTCAACTACACCATGGGCCGGCGCTCGTGTTCCACGAGCTGCCGGATCGTGATCGACGCCAGCGGGCGGCGGACCTTGCTGGGGAACCAGATGAAGTGGAAGGTGATGGACCCGGTCTTCGACCAGTACGCCCTGCACACCTGGTTCGAGGGCTACGACCGAACCGCCATCGCCGGGGAAACCGGAAAGTCCGATTACATCTTCATCCACTTTCTTCCCCTCAGCAACACATGGGTCTGGCAGATTCCGATCACCGACGACATCACCAGCATCGGAGTGGTAACCCAGAAGAAGAACTTCAAGACCAGCAAGGCCAACCGCGAGGACTTCTTCTGGGACTGCATCGCCAGTCGGCCCGAGTTCCTCGATGCGCTCAAGCCCGCCACCCAGCTGCGCCCCCTCAAGGCCGAGGGCGACTACAGCTACGGCATGCAAAAGATCGTCGACGACCGGCTCCTGCTGCTCGGCGACGCCGCCCGCTTCGTCGACCCTATCTTCTCCACCGGCGTGAGCATCGCCCTCAACAGCGCCCGCTTCGCCCACACCGCCATCCTCGAATCGCTGGAGACCGGCGACGTCAGCGCCAAGGCCTTCGAGGGCTACCAGACCAAGATCCGCCGCGGCACCAAGAACTGGCACGAGTTCATCAGCGTGTACTACCGGCTCAACGTCCTGTTCACCGCCTTCGTCAGAGATCCCCGCTACCGCCTCGACGTCATCAAGCTGCTGCAGGGAGACGTGTACGACGATGACGCTCCCCCGGTGCTGACCAAGATGAAGGAGACCGTCAGCGCGGTGGAGCGAAACCCCGGCCATGTGTGGCATGACCTCCTCGGGGATCTCACCTCCAACGCCTTCGCCCCCCCCTCGTAGCGTCCAGGAAGGAGCACACTTGCGTACCGACGTCGCCATCGTGGGCGGAGGCCCGGGAGGCGCCGCCGCCGCCGTCTACCTGGGCCGAGCGGGCATCAGCTCGGTCATCGTGGAGAAGCAGTCCTTTCCCCGCTTCCATATCGGAGAGTCCCTCACCGGCGAGTGCGGCAACCTGCTGCGAGAGATCGGCCTGGGCGACGAGATGTCCGCCATGGGCAACCCGATCAAGCACGGCGTGAAGGTGCTGGGCCCCAGGGGCGCCAACAGCTTCTTCATCCCGGTCAAGAAGCGGGTGCCCGGGGTCGGCCTGCAGGACGCCTTCACCTGGCAGGTGCGGCGCGCCGACTTCGACCGCATGATGCTCGACAAGGCGGTGGAGGGGGGAAGCACGCCGCTGTCCGGGCGGGCGGTGGCGCCCCTGATGGACGACGACCAGCGTGTCCGGGGCGTGCGCGTCGAGCTCGAGGGCGGCGAGATGGTCGACGTCGAGTCCGAGGTGGTCATCGACGCCTCCGGACAGCACACCTTCCTGGCCAATGCCGGGGTGACCAGCCGCAAGGAGCGGGGCAACTACGACCGCCAACTGGCGCTGTACTCGCACTTCACCGGCGCCCGGCGCGACCCCGGTGACGACTCAGGCAACACCCTCATCTTCTACCAACGCCCCCACCACTGGGCCTGGTTCATCCCCATCGACGACCAGGTCGACAGCATCGGGGTGGTGGTGCCCTCGGAGTACTTCCAGTCCAAGGGCGAGTCGAAGCGAGACTTCCTCTTGCGCGAGATGGGATCGCTCAACCCCGACCTCACCGCACGGGTCGGCGAGGTGGAGGTGGTCGAGGACGTCCACGCCAGCTCCAACTACTCCTACCACGTCAAGGAGTTCAGCGGACGGGGCTGGCTGTGCGTGGGCGATGCCCATCGCTTCATCGACCCGATCTTCTCCTTCGGCGTGCATATCTCCATGGCCGAGGCCAAGATGGCCGCCGCCGCCATCGAGCGCTACCTCGCCGGCGAAGGCCGGGAGGTCGACCGTCCCTTCGCTGACTTCGAACGAGCCGCCGAGCGTGGCATCGACGTCTTCCAGAGCCTGCTCGACGGCTTCTGGGAGAACAATCTGGCCTTCTCCATCCTGGTGCACCAGCGCTACCCGGAGGACTTCATCGACATGTTCGCCGGACGGGTCTACGTCGATCACGAGTACGACGGGCTACGAGCCGTTCGCAAGGTGCTGGCTCGCAGGCGGGGAGAAATGCCGGTTCCAACCTGAGCACCCGGCGGTCGACGACGTCGCTTCGGCCCCTGGTCACCTACCTGGCCTTCGTCGTGCTCGGCGTGGCCACCCTGGTCCTGGTCCTTCCCGCCGGCAGCCGGCTGGTCGAGACGCCCCTGGCGCCCGCCTCCAGCCAGGTCAGCGACACCGGCCGGCCCTGCCTGGGTGAGCGCCTCCGCGCCGTGCAGTCAGGGGTGTTCCTCGACCTGCACGTCCCCGCCTCCGGGGCCGCCGTCCTGGCCGGCGACGGCCTCGGGCCCCGGGTCGCCCGTGGCCGTATCGACCCGGCGTCGGGCGAGGCCTCCCTCCGAGGCACGTGTCCCCCCGGCACCGCCCTGGCTGGGCGGCCGTATCACCTCGAGCTCCATCTGGGCGTCGGCGCCCCAACCACCGACAACGCCAGGACCGACCAGCCGGTGGACGCCACCCTAGTCGTGGTCGACTCGGTGCCGGTCGAGCTCTCGCTGGCCCCCACCGACGCCGGACCCCTCGCCGGCGACCCGGAGCCGCTGGCCGGCAGTGAGCTGACCGGGCGGATCCTGCTGGCGGTGGCCGTGGTGATCCTCGCCTCGCGTGCCGTCGGCTCCCTCTTCAGCCGCATCCGCCAGCCCCGGGTGATCGGCGAGATCGTGGCCGGAATCGTCCTTGGTCCCAGCCTGTTGGGACTGGTCCTGCCCGAGGTGACCGCCTACCTGTTCCCGCTCGAGGTCGTCGCCATCTTGACGGTGGTGGCCCAGTTCGGGCTGATCTTCTTCATGTTCCTGATCGGCCTTGAGCTCGACCTCACCCTGGTGGCCCGCTCGGGGCGAGTGGCGGTGCTGGTCAGCCACGTGTCGATCGTCTTTCCCTTCGTGCTCGGCCTGGTCGCATCGCTCGTCGTCTACCCCCTCCTCGGCAACGGCGACTTCGTGGGCTTCGCCCTGTTCCTGGGCGCGGCCCTGGCCATCACCGCCTTCCCGGTGCTGGCCCGCATCCTCACCGACACCGGGTTGCACCGCACCCGCCTCGGCGCGCTGGCCATCACCTGCGCGGCCATCGACGACGTCACCGCCTGGTGCCTGCTGGCCGTGGTGGTGGCGGTGGTCAAGTCGAGCGGGGCGCTCGACGTGGTGGCCACCATCGGGCTCTCCCTGGCGTTCGTGGCCGGGATGATCCTGGTGGTGCGCCCCCTCCTAGCTCGCCTGGCCCGTTCCGACGGCACCTGGTCGCGGTTGCACCCGCCGGTGATGGCCGCCCTGTTCATCGGGCTGTTCCTCGCCGCCTGGACGACCGAGGAGATCGGCATCCACGCCATCTTCGGCGCCTTCCTGCTCGGGGCGGTGATGCCGAGGTCCGAGGGTCTGGGGGCCAAGGTGACCGAGCGCATCGAGGACGTCACCGTGTTGTTCCTCCTTCCCGTCTTCTTCGTGGTGGTCGGCCTGTCCACCCGCATCGGCCTGCTCGACCAGGCCGTGCTGTGGTGGATCTTGCTGCTCATCCTGGGCGTGGCCGTGGTGGGCAAGTGGGCGGGCTCCATGCTGGCGGCCCGGGCCTACGGGCAGGGCTGGCGCGACGCCACCGCTCTCGGCGCGCTCATGAACACCCGGGGCCTGACCGAGATCGTCATCCTCACCATCGGCGCCGGCCTCGGCGTGGTGTCGCCGGCGCTGTTCACCATCATGGTGGTGATGGCCCTGGTGACCACGCTCATGGCCACACCCCTGCTGAGCGTCATCTACCCCCGGCGCCTCATTGACAGAGAACCAGGCACCTCACCCGACCGCCGTCAGGGCCCTGACCGCTTCGACCACCGGGTCCTGGTGGGGGTGGGCAGCCCGGAGCGCTCCGGAGCCCTCCTCGGCCTGGCGCGCGACCTGTGCCGGGCGCCGGGTTTGCGCAGCGAGGCCATCTTGGCCTACGTGGCTCCTCCCTCCGGGCGAGAGGAGGTTCGGGCCAACCTCGCCGCCATGGACGCCGCCGCCACCGCCGCTCGGGCCGAGATGGGCCCCCTCGGCGCCGAGCTCATGCAGGCCGGCGTCGACACCCGCCTGCGAGCCTCGGTGGGCACCGAGGTGGCGAGGGAGCTACGCCGCCTGGCCGGCGAGGAGGGCGCCGACCTGCTCCTGCTCGGGTGGCACGGCCCTTACGCCCGACGACACGAACTCACCGGGGTGGTGGCCGACGTCCTGGCCGAGGCACCGTGCCCGGTGGCGGTGCTGCTCGACCACCACGCCGGCCTAGCCGACGACCCCGCCCCCGTCGCCGTGTGGTGGTCACGCCGGGCCACCGACCAGGCCGCCCTCGACGTGGCCCTGCGCCTCGCCGGCGGGCGAAGGGTGGGCATCCGGGTGGTCCGCCACGTCTCGAGCCAGCCTCCCGACGAGATCGCCGAGGTGCCCAGCGAGGCCGTGGTGGTGGACTCGCATGACGACGAGGTGCTGGCCCAGGCCTTCGCCGGATCCTCGCTGATCGTGATCGGCCGCGACCATCAAGCATCGCGACGCGACCTCGTGCTCGCCACCGCCGGAGTCCCGGCCTTGATCGTCCAGTCGGTCAGCCTGGTGCCTCCCCGTGAACGGCAGCCACGGCGGGCCGGCAAGGCAAAGGCCCTGGCGCGACACTTCATCACTGGTTCGCTTTCGCTCGCCTTCCCAGCCCCCACCTAATCTAATGCACTCATGGCACGCCTTTTCCGCAACGCTTACCCCCCGGCTCTTTACCGACGCAGCTTGCGGTGGTTTGGGACCTCCCCCTGCAGAGCGATCCTTTGGATGACCGTGAACGCCGTGCTTCGGGGGCGGGGAGCCTACTGAGGCTCCGTTTCGCCTCGATCGTTTCGCGGCCCGTGGAACTCCAGAGCCGCCTCTCGGCCGCCCTCGCCCTCCGGAGACTTGGCCGAACCCACAACGACGATAGCCCCAGACCGATCCGTGGATTGAAGTTCGGACAGTGATTCGAGTAGCCCGGCCAGCGACTCCCCAAAGCCGGAGGTAGTGAGGTCGATCACGAGGGCTTCTGGGGCGAGTACCGGAACCTCGACGTGGGAGATCAGGGGATGCACCCGTCGGTTGTCATGCTCATCTTGGCCCAGAAGTATCTCGTGCAGCTTCTCGCCCGGTCGCAGGCCGGTGTGGACGATTTCAATGGGTCGCTTGCACTGGGCCACGAGCTGGCGGGCTACATCTTCGATCCGCACCGGCTCGCCCATGTCGAGCACCAAGACCTCGCCGTCGGTGCCGATGGCGCCGGCCTGGACGACGAGTTGCACCGCCTCCTCCACGGTCATGAAGAAGCGGGTGACGTCGGGGTGGGTGACCGTCACCGGGCCTCCGGCGTCGATCTGGCTCTGGAAGGCCACCAGCACCGAGCCCCGGCTGCCCAAGACGTTGCCGAAGCGCACGCTCAGGTAGGTGCCCGATCCCTGGGTGGCGGCATGGGCGG
>JBBSLT010000153.1:0-6039 GCA_038233555.1 Acidimicrobiales bacterium | reverse complement strand
AGCTATTTGTGCTGCGGGCACCGCCGTCTTGATGGCCGTCCTCATCCTCCTTCCCTTCGGCCCCTTCGGTCCGCCGGCCGGAGCTCAGGGCCAGCCGCCGGCTGGGCGGATCTCACTGGCCTCCCAGACGGCTTGGGTGGGTGCCGGGCAGTCTTTTGAGCTGCGCATCGACCTGTCCGGGGTCCGCCAGCCCGAAGAGCTGGAGATCGTGGCCACCGTGCATGCAGCGGTGACCTCCCGATCACAGTTCAGCCAGACCCTCCAAGGCCAGCTCCTCGGCACCGAGCTCTGGCGCCAGGGTCCGGCGCCATTGCCCGAGGTCGGCCTCGACGCGGCCGGGACCATTCCCTTCAGCGTTCCTCTAGGTCCGTCGCCAAGCAGCGACGGCCCGCCGCCGTTGGTGCTGGATGGCGCCGGCGTGCACCCCGTACGCGTGGAGCTTCGCCTCCCCGGAACCACCACCCCGGTCGACGGCCTCACCACCTACCTGGTGCGCACTCGTGACGACGACGCCACCCCCCTGGCGGTGGCGTGGGTCCAAGGCTTCGCTGCCCCCGTCGCCCTGCAACCCGACGGGTCCGTGGCCCTCGACAACGACGCCCGGGCCGACTTGGCTACCACCGCCGCCGCCCTCGGTGCATCCGACGTCCCCCTCACCTTGGACCCCCGGCCCGAGACCCTCGATGCCCTCACCACCGCCGGCCCCGAGCTGCTCGATGAGCTGGCTTCTGGCCTTGACGGGCGCCAGGTGCTGAGCGGGCCTTACGTCGACGTGGACGCCGCCAGTCTGATCGCCGCCGGGCTCCCCGCCGTGGTCGAGGACGAGCGGGCTCTCGGGGTCGCCGTGGTGGAAGCGACTCTGGCGCCACCCGACATCGCCACCTGGGTGAGCGACGAGCCGGTCGACGCCGGCGTCCTTGCCCGTTTGCGCACGGTCGAGCACCTGGTGGTTCCCGAAGACGCCCTCGTCGCCCTCGATCGCCCGCTGACCCTCGCCAACCCCTTCCTGGTGGAAGACGCTGCCGGTCGCCAGCGCGAGACCGCCGTCGTCGACCCCGGCCTGACTGCCCACTTCGGGCCAGGCGACGACCCCCTGCTCAGCGCCCACCAACTGCTGGCCGACCTGGCGGTGTTGGCCTACGACTCGCCCGGCCTGGAGCGGGGGGTGGTGGTGGCGCCGCCACCAGGCTGGTCGCCCTCGGCTGACTTCCTCGCTACCGTGCTGCCCGCCCTCGCTTCTGGCCCCGTGGTGCAGGCCGTCACCCTCGACCAGCTCTTCGAGGAGGTGCCCCTGGCCACGGGTCCCGGGGGCGAGGACCTGGTGCGCACCCTGAGCGCCGGCCCTTCCCCAACGACGGACATCGCCGCCGGCGATCTGCGCCGGGTGCGGGCCGACGTGGCCAGCCTCGCCACCATGGTCGACCCCTCCCAGCCCCCGGTGGCGCTCTTGGAACGATTGGCCCTGGTGTCGGCCGCCGCCGGGCTCACCGTTGAGGAACAGGCGGCCTACCGGGCCGGGATCGGCGAGGTCATCGCCCGAGAGCTCGATCAGGTTGGGATCCTCTCCGAAGGAAGCTTTCAACTCACGTCGCGAGAGGCCGTCGTCCCCCTCACTCTGGTCAACGACCGCGACACCGACGTGGACGTGACCCTGGCCTTGGAGAGCGACAAGCTCGACTTCGTGACGCCCGACACCGGTGCGAGGGTGCCGGGAACGACCACCATGGCCCTCACCTTGGTGCCGGGGCGAACCCCGATGATGGTTCCCGTCGTCGCTCGGGCTTCGGGCGACTTCCCTCTCCTCATCACCGTCCGTTCCCCCGACGGTCGCCTGGAGGTCGCCAGCACCAGCCTGACCGTCCGCTCTACCTTTCCTTCGGGGGTGGGCTTGCTCCTCTCCGCGGGAGCGGGTCTCTTCCTCGCTCTGTGGTGGGCCCGCCACTGGCGTACCGCCCGGCGCGACCGCCGCTTGGTCCCACCGCCGGCGTGAGCCTGGCGGACCCGACGCCGTCGTCTCGGCGGTCGTCGGCGCAAGTCGGCGCCGGCATCCTCTGCAGCCGGGTGGCCGGTCTGGTCCGCGAACGGGTGATCGCCTCCCAGTTCGCCACCGGCTTCGCCGTGGACGCCTTCCGGGCCGCCCTGCGCATCCCCAACCTGCTGCAGAACCTTCTCGGCGAGGGGGTGTTGTCGGCCTCGTTCATCCCCGTCTACGCCCGGCTCCTGGCCGAGGGGGACGAGGAGGAGGCGGGGCGCCTGGCCGGGGCTGTCGCCGGCCTGCTGGCGGTGACCGCCGCCGTGCTGATCCTCATCGGGGTGGTCTTCGCCCGACCCCTCACCACCGTGCTCGCCGCCGGCTACACCGGCGAGCGCTTCGAGCTGACCGTGACGCTGGTGCGCATCCTCACCCCCAGCATCGGCGTGCTGGTGCTCTCGGCGTGGTGCCTCGGGGTGCTCAACAGCCACCGCCGCTTCTTCTTGTCCTACGTGGCCCCGGTGCTTTGGAACGTGGCCCAGATCGCCGTCCTAGCCGGTGCAGCCACCCAGGGCCTCAGCCAGTCCTCCCTCGCCGTGGCCCTGGCCTGGGGAGCGGTGGTCGGGGCGCTGCTCCAGCTCGGGGTCCAGCTTCCGGCCGTGCGCAGCCTGCTGCGGCCGCTTCACCTCTCACTGCGGACCCGGCGGGCGAGCGTGCGCACCGTCTTGCACCGCTTCGGGCCGGCCGTGGCCGGTCGAGGCGTGGTGCAGCTCTCGGCCTATCTCGACCTGCTCCTGGCCAGCTTCCTGGCCACCGGCGCCGTGGCCGCCCTCGGCTACGCCCAGGTCTTCTACCTGCTACCCATCAGCCTCTTCGCCATGAGCGTGGCCGCCGCCGAGCTGCCCGAGCTCAGCCGCCTCGACGGTCCGCCGACCGGGCAGGAGATCGCGGGTCTCCCCGGAGTCGCCGAGAGCGACGCCAGCGGATCGTCTCCCTCTCATGGTGTGCTCCGGACGCGCCTGGAGGACGGACTGGCCCGGGTGGCCTTCTACGTCGTGCCCACGGCCGCGGTCTACCTGGTGATCGGCGACCTGGTTGTCGCCGCCCTCCTGCAGACCGGTCGCTTCGGGCCCGAGGACACCCGACTCGTCTGGTACGTGCTGGCCGCCTTGAGCCTCGGGCTGGTGGCGACCACCGCCAGCCGGCTCCTCCAGAGCGCCCTCTACGCCCTCGGCGACACCCGCTCCCCCGCCACCATCGCCGCCGTGCGGGTGGTCCTGACGGTGACGCTGGGAGTGGTCCTGATGCTCCAGCTCGACCGGGTGGCCATCACTGGCCCCGGCCCGTCGGGCCTCGACCTGGTCGGCGACCTTCCGGCCTGGACCCCGGTGGCGCTCGAGCTGCGCGACGGCACCGCCGGCGACGCCCTGCGCCTCGGTGCCGTCGGCCTGGCCATGGCCTCGGCCGCAGGAGCCACCCTCGAGCTCGTCTTGCTCCGGCGCCGATTGGGCTCTCGGGTCGGGCGCCTGCACCTTGGTGGTGGACAGCTGCGGCCCGTGCTGGCGGCCGGGGTGGCAGCGGCCGGAACCGGCCTGGCGTGCCGTTCCCTGGCCGAGGGGCTAGCGCCCCCGTTGGCTCTGCTCGTCGCCGGCGTGCCCGCCGCCGCCGTCTACGCCGCCATCACCCTGCGCCTGCGGGTACCCGAGGCCGGCGCCGCCCTCGCCACCCTGCGCCGCCTGGTCCGCAGACGCCGGTAGCCGGGCCTCCTAAGCTGCGCCGGAACCGAGGAGGGGAAACCGGATGACCGTACGTGTGGTGACCGATAGTGCCTGTGACCTGCCCGACGAGCTGGCGGCCGAGCTCGGGGTGGAAATCGTTCCCTTGTCCATCCGCTTCGGCGACATGGAGTACGTCGACCGAGTAGACCTCACGCCGGCGGCGTTCTACGCCAAGCTGGCCTCATCGTCGGTCCTTCCCGAGACTGCTGCCCCCTCGCCGGGCGCATTCGAAGCAGCCTTCCGCAAGGTCCTCGACGAGGGAGCCGACGGCATCGTCTGCGTCAACATCTCCTCGAGCCTCTCGGCCACCATGCAGTCGGCCAGAAATGCGGTGACCGCCCTGGGCGGCGGCGCCGACGTGGCGTTGGTCGACTCCCGGTCGGTGAGCTGGGGCCTCGGCAGCCAGGTGATCGCCGCCGCCCGAGCCGCTGCCGACGGTGCCAGCTTGCAGGAGGTGACCGCCTTGGTCGAGGACATGGTGGCCCGTACCCGGGTCTACTGCGCCCTCGACACCCTGGAGAACCTGAAGAAGGGCGGGCGCATCGGCGGGGCCCAGGCGCTGCTCGGGACGTTGCTGTCGATCAAGCCGGTCATCGACGTGAGCTCGGGGGAGGTACAGGAGGCAGGCAAGCCCCGGACCCGCACCAAGGCCCTTCGGTTCCTCGCCGAAAAGGTGGCCCGCCAGGGTGCGGTGGAGAACCTGGCGGTCATGCACGGGGGCGCCCCCGACGTGGAGCAGTTCCTGGAGCTTCTCGCTCCGATATGTCCCCGGGAGCGCATCCACGTGGGGGAGATCGGGGCCACCATCGGCACCCACGCCGGCCCCCGGGTCATGGGCGCCACCTTCCAGGTGGTCGACGGCGGACACCGCTAGGAACCATGCTCTTCCCGAGGGTTTGGAGGCGCGAGCGACCGGTACGGTGAGATAGACGTGCCTGATTCGCCTCCTACCCCCACTCCTGCCGGACCCGCTGCGCCCGGCACCCTGGTCGGCGGTCGCTACCAGCTCGTCGCCCTCTTGGCCCAAGGGGGGATGGCCGAGGTCTGGGAGGCTGTCGACGAGGTCCTCGCCCGCCCGGTGGCGGTCAAGATCCTGCTGCCGCACCTGGCCGCCGACACCGCCTTCGTCGCCCGCTTTCGCCACGAGGCCGTCTCCGCCGCCCGCCTGTCCGACCCCCACATCGTCTCCATCTTCGACACCTGCAGCGACGGCGATGTCGAGGCCATCGTCATGGAGCTGGTCAGGGGCACGACCCTTCGCCGCCTCCTCGACGAACAGGGCCACCTGCCTGCCCGTCGGGCCATCGACATCGCCGTGCAGGTGGCGGTGGCGCTGGAGCACGCCCATGGCAACGGGCTGGTGCACCGCGACGTCAAGCCCGCCAACATCCTGCTCTCCGACGACGGCCGGGTGCTGGTGGCCGACTTCGGGATCGCCAAGGCGGCCGAGGGGGGGGCCGACCTGACCGAGGTCGGCCAGGTGGTGGGCACGGCCAAATACCTTTCTCCCGAGCAGGTGGAGGGTGGCCCTCTCGACGCCCGTTCCGACGTCTACGCCCTCGGCGTGGTGCTTTACGAGATGGTCTGTGGCCGACCTCCCTTCGCCGGTGACAACGCCACTACCACTGCCGTCGCCCGCCTGACCTCCCTACCGCTGCGCCCCCGGCAGGTGCGGGCCGGCATTCCCCGCGTCCTCGAGCACCAGGTGCTGCGGGCCATGGCTCGCCAGCCCGGCGACCGCCACGCATCGGCGGCCGAGCTGCGCTCCGCCCTCGAGCACCTCGACCTCGGGCGGGCGGGCGGAGAGGATGCCACCGTCGCCCGCGACGCCACCGCCTTCTCCCCCTTGCGTCCGGCCTCGTCGTCTCGAGGCCGCACGGCACGCGGGCGACCAGCCCCGGCCCATGGGCTTCAGGGCGAGCGCCGGGTACCGGTCTCCCGCTTCGCCCCGGGCAATCGTTCCTGGCTGGTCCCCGCTGCCCTCATCGTGGTGGTAGCCGCCACCCTCGGCGTGGTGGGCGTCTTGCTGGGACGCACGGAGGTGAGCCGCGAGCTCTTCGATTCCGAGAGCGAGAGCCGGAGCTCGGTCGGTGCCGACGGCCCGCCGGTGGCCATCGCCGAGGTCGCCTCCTTCGATCCCCAAGGCAGCGGAGGAGAGCATGACTCCGAACTTCCCTTCCTCGTAGACGACGACCCGACGTCGGCCTGGACTACCGAGGAGTACAACAGCCGAGACCTCGGCGGGCTCAAGGACGGCGTGGGTGTGGTGCTCACCCTGAACGAGGCCGT
>JBBSLT010000152.1:0-6102 GCA_038233555.1 Acidimicrobiales bacterium | reverse complement strand
GGCGGTGAGCCGCTTCCCCTCCAGCGACATCGACCTGGCCTTCGAGATCGACGAGTCCACGCCGGCGGCCGACGTCGAAGCCACCCTGCACCACGCCGGCGGGGACCTCGTGGCCGGCGTCACCCTCTTCGACGTCTATCGTGGCGATCAGGTGGGCACCGGCCGGCGCAGCTTGGCCTGGACCATCCGTTTCCAGGCACCAGACCGGACCCTCACCGACGATGACGTCGCCGCCGCTCGCTCCCGGCTGGTGCACGCGGTCGAGACCGTCCACCACGGGTCCCTGCGGGGCTGAGGAAGGCGGGCCTGAGGGTCCCCCGCCTGGCCCGGGCCCCATCCTAGGATCGGTCGCCGTGTCCGTCTCGAGCGTCGCCTCCTACGTGCGTGAGGAGTTCACCCCCGCAGAGACCGACGTGCTGCGGCGCTACGTCACCAACGTCGACGGCCCCGTCTTCGCCCTGGTCAACCTACCCGAGGTGGTGAAGGGGGCACTGTTCGCCCGCTACAGCCGGACCCACAAGAGCCTGCGCCGGCTCTTCCTCGACGAGTTCGTGGGCGACCTCGACATCGAGGGCGACCTGTCCATCGACGCCACCGTTGGCCTGGAGCGGGCCGAACGCCTCTACGACCGGGTGTTCCTGGAGTACGGCGACGACTCGGTGGCCCAGCTCGGAGGCGTGCACCTGGCGTGCGAGCAGGCCTCCAACGTGCTTACCAAGGTGCTCGAGTGGGGCCGGTTGATGTCGTATCTCGAACAGTCCACCCGCTACATCGCCTACGACGAACGCCTGGGCGGCCGGTATCGCTACTACCGCGACCCGGCGGTGCTGGCCTCGGGCCTTGGCACCCGCTACGTAGGCGAGATGGACCGGCTGTTCGACACCTACGCCGAGCTCGTCCCCGTCGTGCAGGAGTGGTGCCGCCAGCGCTATCCCAAGGTGGCGGGCGACTCCGACTTCGTCCACCGCCAGTCGACCCGGGCCAAGGCCCTCGACGCCGTGCGGGGCGTGCTGCCCGCCGCCGCCCTCTCCAACGTGGGCGTCTACGGGACCGGCCAGGGCTACGAGGCCCTGCTGTTACGCATGCGGGCCCATCCCCTGGCCGAAGCCCGGGCCTACGCCGAACTCATGTTGCCCGAGCTGCGCAAGGTCATCCCCTCGTTCCTGTCCCGGGTCGATCGCCCCGAGCGGGGCGGCGTGTGGACCCAGTACCTGCGATCCACCAGGGAAGCCACCGCCGAGGTGGCGGCCAAGCTCTTCTCCGGGTCGACTCCCAACGACGAACCATCGCCCGAGGTCACCCTCGTCGACTTCGACCCCGACGGGGAGGCCAAGGTGCTGGCGGCCATGCTCTACCCCCACGTCGACCTCCCCGAGGAGCGGATCCTCGAGCGGGTGCGCAGCATGGGAGCCGACGAGCGTTCGGCGCTGGTGAGGGCCTATGTCGGTGAGCGCGGCAACCGCCGCCACAAGCCCGGTCGGGCCCTTGAGCGCGTCTCCTACCGCTTCGACGTCTGCGCCGACTACGGCGCCTTTCGCGATCTCCAGCGGCATCGCATGCTCACCATCGAATGGCAACCGCTGCGTCCGGCCAACGGCTACACCCTGCCCGAGGTGGTGGTCGAGGCGGGAGCGGGTGAGCGCTTCGCCGACGCCATGGGCCGCTCGGCGGCGCTACACGACGCCCTCGGCGACTCCTTCGCCAACCAAGCTTCCTACGCCGTGTGCCTGGCCTACCGGATCCGCTTCTCCATCCAGCTCAACGCCCGGGAGGCGATGCACATGCTGGAGCTGCGCACCACCCCCCAGGGCCACCCCGCCTACCGCCGCCTGTGCCAGCAGATGCACCGCCTCATCGCCGACCAGGCGGGGCACCGAGCGGTGGCCGAGATGATGAGCTTCGTCAACCACGAGGACCCGGGCCTCGAGCGCCTGGAGGCCGAGCGCAAGGCCGAGCGCCGTCGGGAGGCCTGAGCCCTCCCGCCTTTCGATCGAATGTGTTGCTGGTGGGGTTGCAGTGGCTGAAGTGGGTGATGCATAGTGACGGCCTGCGGGCGGACGTGGAGGAACACCATGCGCGCCGTCAAGTCCGCTCCGATCCACCGTCGTGCTCCAATCCACCGCCGCCCGCCGAAGCCCCGGCGCCTGCTCGCCTTGGTCGCCGTGGCCGGTGTGGCCATCGCCGGATCGGCTGCCACCGGCTCCCACTCCGTCACCTCGGGCGAGACGTTGTCGGAGATCGCCGCCCGCTACGGGGTCAGCGTGGCCGCCCTGGCCGAGGCCAACGGCATTGGCGACGTGCACCGCATCCTGGCCGGCCAAGCCCTCACGCTGCCTTCAGGCAGCCTCTCCGTGCCCTCCACGGCGACCCACGAGGTGATGGCGGGCGAGACGCTGTCGGAGATCGCCGCTCGCTACGGGGTCAGCGTGGCCGCCATGGCCGAGGCCAACGGCATCGCCGACGTGCACGACATCCGCGCCGGGGAGGCGCTCGCCGTGCCCTCCGGTGGCGCCGCCGGTGCGTCGACGGCACCGAGGACCGGCGGAGGCGCCGACGTCTCCCGGTTCCCGGCCCGGCTCCAGGCTTCGCCCGAGCGCCTGGCCCTGGTGGCCCGCTTCGAGCACTGGGCGGCGGCCTCTGGTGTGCCCGTCGACCTGCTCATGGCCATGACGTGGCTGGAGTCGGGCTGGCAGAACGACGTCGTGTCCTCGGCGGGGGCCATCGGCATCGGCCAGCTCATGCCCGACACCGTCACCTGGCTGGAGGACATCGTGATTGGCGAGCCCTTGGACCCTTATGACCCCGACGACAACATCCGCATGTCGGCCCGCTACCTGCGATGGCTCCTCGACCGTACGGGCGGCGATGCGGCCACCGCCCTGGCCGGCTACTACCAGGGCCTGGGCGCCGTTCGCACCTCCGGTGTCTTCCCGTCTACCCGGGTGTACGTCGCTGATGTCCTGTCCTTTCGCTACCGGCACTTCTGACATCGGGACGAACTTTTTTGGTCCTTCCTGACCAGCCTCGACGCGCGTCCCCGCAGGTCAGCTCGGGCGTTTCCGGCGCCTCCCGTCCTTGACACTCCTCCTCAGTCGTGGCAAGAAAGGGGTCATTCCTCTCGTCGGGTCGACTCCCGAGCCGACGGGGGGAGGGCCGGGGCGAGGGACCCAGCGCAGCTCAGTAGCAAACGTCTCAATGGGTCTGAACGTCGCCGGCGGCACACCGCCATCAGCGTCGTGACGGGCCGATGGACGGCCCCAAAGGTTCGCTGGCGTCCCTCCCTCCCCGGCCTGACGGCGGCCAGCGACGACGAGGCTCCTACCTGGGTGATCCTCGCCGGGAATGGATAGAGTCCGCCCGCGGTTTGCCCCGCTGCCCCGTTTCCGCGAACCCCAAGGACCGCATGGCTGAAGACCTCGACGACGACGTAGACAGCGAACCCGAGGACCTTGAGGTCCTCGAAGAGGAAGACGACGACGAAGTCCTTGTCGACGCCGACGAGGTGTTCGCCGACGACGACTTCTCGGACGACGACGACGAAGACGACGACGAAGACGACGACGAAGACGAAAAGGACGAGGACGAGGACGTAGCCGAGCCGGTGGCCGAGCCGGTGGCTTCCGAGGCGCCGGTGGTGGCGGCCAAGGGGGCAAAGGCCAAGTCGACGGCCGCTAGCGACGACGAGGAGGGCGCCGACGACGACGACGACGAGCCCGATCCCGACGACGTGGAGGCCGACCTCGACGCGATCCTCAAGGACCGCCTGGTAGTGGCGGACGAAGAGGAGGAGGACGACGAGGAACCTCCGGAGCCCGAAGACCGGGGCGAAGGGGGCAAGGTCCGACCACGGGCGCCGGGAGAGTTCGTCTGCCGGTCGTGCTTCTTGGTCAAGCACCCCAGCCAGCTTGCCGATGAGGCCCTCTTGTTGTGCCGAGACTGCGTCTAGGTATCTCCGAGCGGGTCGGTAGCCTGGGCCCGTGACTGACACCAAGGGTCCCCTGGATCACGCCGTCGATCTGTTGTTCTATGCACCCGTTGGCCTGGCGGCCACGGCTCGAGACCTCGTGCCGTCTTTGGTCCAGCGTGGGCGACAGGAGGTCGACCCCCAGGTCGGAGTGGCCCGGATGGTGGGCCAGTTCGCCGTGGCCCAGGGTCGCAGCCAGGCCGAGAAGGTGCTCGACCGTACCTTTGCCCAAGCGCAGGCCACCTTGCGTCACCTCGGCCTGCTCAGCGACGAGGCCCCCGCTGGTCCGACCACCACGGCCGAGCCCGCCACCGAGCCCCGGCCACGCCGGGCGACCCGGCCCGACCCCGTCCGGCGGCCAGTCCGCCCGGCCACCTCGTCGCCGGGGGAAACCGAGGATGCTCCGGAGACGGTCACGCTGGCCATCCCCGACTACGAATCGCTGTCGGCATCGCAGGTCGTGCCCCGGCTCTCCAGCCTGTCGGCCGAGGAGCTGGAGGCCGTCCGCGCCTACGAGGACGCCCACCGGGGCCGCAAGACCATCCTCAACAAGGTCACCCAGCTCTCGGGGCACTGAGTTGGCGGGGCACTGAGTTGGCGAGGCACTGAGTTGGAAGGCGCCCGCCCGGCGCTCCCGGCCGACCTGGCAACGCTGGCATTCCTGGCCGAGGAGGCGGTCGCCGAGCAGCGCGAGGAGCGGGGGGGCGCCATCTGGGCCCAGCGCGAGACCCGGGCCCTGCCGGCGCTGTCGTCGCTAACCTCGGCCCTTGACGATCCCGACCAGTTGGTGGTGGCCGGCACCATCGACGACGTGGTCGTGGGCTACGGAGTAGCCCGCCTCGACCGGCTGCGCAGCGGTCGGATGCTCGGCGTGGTCACCGATCTCTACGTCGAGCCCGAGGCCCGAGCGGTCGGGGTGGGCGAGGCCATGATCGAGGATCTGGTCGAGTGGTGCCGCCGGCACCACTGCCAGGGGGTCGACGCTCTGGCCCTGCCGGGGAACCGCCACACCAAAAACTTCTTCGAGACCTTCGGCTTCACGGCCAGGGCCATCGTCGTCCACCACGCCCTGGTCGAGGCCGGCCCGGATCTGGCGACGCCGTGAGTCCTCCTACGCCCCAGGTCTGCGTCGGAGCCGTTGCCGTCGACGACGACCGTCTGCTGCTCGTGCGCCGGGGTCGGGGGCCGGCCCAGGGACTGTGGTCGGTTCCGGGAGGGCGGGTCGAAGCGGGGGAGACCCTGGCCGAGGCGGTGGTGCGCGAGCTGGCCGAGGAGACCGGCATCGAAGGGGTCTGTGGGGAGCTGCTCGACTGGGTCGAGCGGGTGGGTGCTGACCACCACTTCGTCATCTTGGACTTCCTCGTCCAGGTCCTGGCGCCCACGGACGTCCCCCGGCCCGGCGACGACGCCGCCGAAGCGGCCTGGGTGCCGCTCGACGAGGTGGCCGACCTGGCCTTGGTGGACGGCCTCGCCGAGCTTCTCCACGACCACCACATCCTCGACGTCATCGTCTGATCTGGCGCAACCCGTGTGTCCCGGGTGGGGGACTGGGTAGGCGGGTCGGGTACGACACATCGACAAGGAGGCATCTGATGGCCGGAAAGCGCCTGCGGGCACTGTGGTGGGGATCGTTGGGGGCTTTTGGCGCCTACTACTTCGATCCTGACCGGGGCCGAGGCCGCCGGGCGGCGCTGGCCGAGCAGGTAGCCTCGACCAGGCGGCGGCGTCAACGCCAAGTCGAGGCCGACGCCCGCTACCAAGATGGCCAGCGCCAGGGTGAAGCGGCTCGAGCCGCTGGTGCCGGTGTGTTCACCCCTGAGGACGACATCGACATCAGCCAGGCTGCGCACGCAGCTCTGACCGGCCTCGAGCTGGCGACGAGCGACGTGAAGGTGGACGTAGTCGACGGCGTCGCCACCATCCGGGGTCAGGTCGACACGGCGGCGGACATCGACGAAGTCTGTCGGACCGTGTCCGGCGTGCCTGGGGTGGTCGAGGTCAGCAGCTACCTGCACACTCCGGGTACTCCTGCCCCCAACAAGGCAGCCTCGCTAGCCGCCTCCTGATCGCCTCCGCAACCGATCGAGTTAGGGAGTCGCCGGTTCCTGTGATTCCGGCTCAGGGGCCGGTTCGGCAGT
>JBBSLT010000151.1:0-6121 GCA_038233555.1 Acidimicrobiales bacterium | reverse complement strand
TCGCGCGGGCGGCTTAACCTCGATCATTCACCAGATGATGATGATCGGTGACACGGATCCAATTCGCATTGACCGAGGCGATGTCCAAGCCATGATGGCGATGCCGTCGTGACCTCGAACGCCGGCCATATCCGCCTGATCGCAGAGGCGACCGGTTCCGGCCTTCGCCTCGAAGAGGTGTGACTCGGCTACCAGCTCCTAGGAGCCGGCGGCGTCCGACGGGGGCGTGTCGGGATCGGGCCATTCGCCCCCGCCGGCCACGTTGGGCCGGCCGACGTTCTGTTGCTCGATGACAACGTCGTCCTCGTCGTCGTCGAGGTCGAGGGGCTCGCTCTGGGTGTGCTTCTCCTCGTTGGGGGTCTCGGTCACCCGATGTCTCCATTCCTCGAAGGCAGCGCTTCGGTTGCGGTGACGGGGGCCAGGTCGGTCGTCGCCGGGCCGTAGATGACCTTTCCGTCACAGGCAAAGCGTGAGCCGTGGCAGGGGCAGTCCCACGTCGTCTCGGCCGGATTCCACTGCACGACGCAACCCAGGTGGGTGCAGATGGCGGACACCGCCTGAAGGGTGCCGTCGAGATGGCGGAAGGCGGCCACCTCGTCGCCGTCCAGGTCGACCAGGCCACCCTGGCCCGGGGTCAGGCTGTCGGCTGGTGGTGAGCTGATGCGGGCAACGTGGTCCTTCATGAAGCGTTTCCCCACGTCGACGTTCTCCTTGACGAATTCCTTGAGGGAACTTGATGCGTCAACCCGGGTCGCATCGAACACCTCGCTCCAAGGGTTCTCCCGGCCGAGAAGAAGGTCGCTCAGGATCATGCCGGCCGCGGTCCCGTTGGTCATGCCCCACTTCTTGAAGCCTGTGGCCACATGCACCCGTTGACTTCGAGGGGAGCGGCCCACATAGGGCACCGAGTCGATAGGGACGTAGTCGTGCGCCGACCACCGCCAGTCGATGGAGCGGACGGGGAACGTGGTGCGGGCCCAAGACTCCAGGGAGGCGTAGTACTGCTCGGTGTCGCCGCCCTGGCCGACCTTGTGGCTCTCCCCGCCCAAAATGAGGCCCATCTCGCCGTCAAGGTGGACCTGGCGCACCGAGCGGGTGGGGCTGTCGGCGCCCAGGTACATGCCCTCGGGCAGGTCGCCGTCGATGCGGACCGCCAGGGCGTAGGAGCTGACCGGATGGGCCTTGGCGAAGAAGCCGCCGAGGTCGACGAAGGGCAGGAGCGTGGCCACCACCACGTTGGCGGCCACGACGTCGCCACCGCCGGTGCGGACCACGGGTGAGTCGCCGGTCTCGTCGATGTCGAGGGCCCGGGTGCTCTCGAACACGTGGGAGCCCTCACCGTGAATGGCGGCGGCCAGGGCCAGGCAGTACTGCCGAGGATGGAATTGGGCTTGGTCCTCCAGGCGCACCGCCGCTTCGACCTGGTACGGCAGGTCAGTGGTCTCCACGTAGGTGGCGGGCAGGCCCACACTGGTCGCCGCTTCCACCTCGGCGGCCACGTCGGCCCGGCGCTGAGGATCGGTGGTGTAGGTGAGCGCCGCCCGGCGCTCGAACTGGCAATCGATGGCCAGCTCATCCACCAGGGCGGCGATGCGCTCCACGCCGGCCTGGTTGGCCTGGGCGTACTGCTGGGCCTTGTCGTGGCCGTGCTTGGCCACCAGCTCCGCGTAGGTCAAGCCATGTAGGGAGGTGACCTTGGCGGTGGTGTACCCGGTGGTTCCCGAGGCCACCTGATCGGCCTCGACTACGGCGACCTTCGCTCCCGCCTGCTTCAGAAGCAGGGCGGTGGTGAGCCCGGTGATGCCGGCGCCCACCACCGCGACATCGACCTCGACGGTGCCGGACAGGGAAGGGAAAGACGGCGACGAAGCCGTCGCGCCCACCCACACCGACGGGTTTGCTTGGGACAAAGAGCCCACCGTTCCCCCTCCACTTGGTTGCGCCCGACCCTGCCCGGGTGCACCGGAAGCCAATCGCAGCGACGTCTCGGGTCAGCGGTACGGTACGGCGGCGACGTCGTCGAAACAGGAGGGTCTCATCGGTCATGGGCGTATCTGGTGGGCTCTATCGCTTGGTGCTGCTGCTGCAGCGCCGCCGTCACCAAGCAGGTGTCGCAGAGTGCCTTCTACGCCGTGCCGGTCTTCGGCATCCTCTTGGTGTTGCTGAGTGACGGCACCTTCGGGTTTGAGGAGCCGTGGATCAGCCTGTCCTTTGTGCTCTACATCGCCGCCGCGGTGATCCTGTCGGCGGTGGTGGTTCCATCCCAGCGAAGGTCGAACGAGCTGGCCGCCGGCCTTGTGACCGATCGGTCGTCGGGCACCTCTCGAGGTGAGATGGAGCGGCTGGACAAGAAGCTGGCCGCCTTCAGCGGCGTGTTCAACCTTCTCTTCCTCGCCACCCTGGCGCTGATGATCTTCAAGCCGGGCAGCTGAAACCTCATTCCAAAGACCGGCAGGCGACGACGAGCTTGTCGTTGGCAGCTCACCCACGGGAGGCGAAGCCCGCCTCGTCTCCTTCGTAGGCGCCGAAGAGAGAGATCGAGGTCATTTCCCGCAGGCGGGAGACGTCGATGCCAAAGCAGGCGATGGCGGTGCGCCGACGGATCCGACGATGGCCTCCAGCTCGCGGGCGATGGCGTCCAGCGCCCGTCCCAATCGGTCGTCGTTGAGCGCTTCTGCGGCAACGCCGAGCACCTCGGGAACCGCCCAGTTCCGGGCTTACGAACCGGGCAGAGCCGGTCAATGATGTCGCCGATGCCCAGGCGGCGGCAGAACCGGGATACGACCGGAAACGCACCCAGCGCCTTCTCCGCGCTCGGAGGCCCCGTAATCCCATCGACGTGATTTGCCCATTGGAGTAAGAGTCTGCCGCCGGAGTCTCGAATGTGCGGAACCCGGGCTAGCCGACCCCGGACAACCGTGCCCGGTGACTCCTATTATCACAAGGGATTGGGCGCCACCCCGCGTTGACCACCCAACCGCACCCAGTTAGCCTCCCCGACCACCTGAGATCCCACAGGATCTCGACAGCACGAGAGCTACACGAAGTTCTTGTCCACGCTTGGAAAAGGGGACGGCAATGGGTTCTGCTTCATGGACCGCCATAAAGACATGGAGAATCGCAGTCGGGTCGCGAGTAACTCGGCTGGTGATGTGTCTGTTTGTTGGTTCGCTGATAGCGACCGCTTGTACGAGCACGTCGGACCCCTCGGCGAGCGACGATCCGGCCGTCGATGCCGGCGAGCCAAACGAGCCGTCCGGTCCCCAGGAGCTTGTCGTCGGCGCCGCAGAGGACCCTTGGGTCGACTCCTCGGAGAGCGATCAGAAGCGGAAGCCCAACTACCCGCTGAACGCCGATGTGTGCGAGACGATGGTCCGCCTCGCCACGGATTTCTCCGTGGTGCCGATGACGGCGGAGGCCGAGTACGTCGGTGACAACACCTTCCGATACACCCTTCTCGATGGCGTCACGTTTGCCGACGGGTCCCCGGTCACCGCCGAAGACCTGAAGTTCTCGATGGATTACACCGTCGAGGAACCTTCCATCGGGTTCAGCTCTCTCGGCTCCGAGTCGACGACCGTCATCGACGAACGAACCGTGGAGATCACTCCGACGGAGACGAATCTCCGGCTCAACGAGCAGATCAATCATCCCACCTACTCCGTCCTACAGCCCGGCTCGGATCCACTTACCGACATTGAGAGCTCCACCTGCACCGGACCGTTCGAAGTGGAGAGCTACAGCCCAGAAGAGGAGCTGGTGGTGGTCCGCAACGACGCCTACTGGGGCGAAGCGGCCCTGCTCGACCGCATCACCTTTCGCTTCTACCCCGACCCGACCACCCGAGCGCTGGCCCTGCAAAACGGTGAGGTCGACCTGATCGAGGACGTGCCACTCAGCATCTTGGAGAGCATCGAGTCCCAGCCCGGGGTCAAGGTTGAGCGGGCACCGGTTGGCTATACCACCATGTTCTACATCGCTAGGCGTACGGCGGAGGGTGAGGACAGGCTCCTGGCCGATCCACTGGTACGCCGAGCGGTTGCCGCCTCGATGGACTCGGATGCCTTTGTCAACGGCGTGCTCAACGGCAACGCCGAGGACATCCCTCACATCGCCCCGCCAGCGGTGCTCGGTGAGTTCTCCGACATGGTCGAGGGCGTACCCTTCGACCCGGCCGAGGCCGAGCAGCTACTGGACGAGGCCGGCTGGATTCGGGAGGGCGACGGGGTACGCACCAAGGACGGTGAGCCGTTGACCTTGAAGATCATCTTTGCACGAGTCGAGCTGACGACCGCGGAGTTCGTTCAAGCGCAGCTTCGAGAGGTCGGCTTCGACGCCCAGATCGCCCAGCTCGACTCCGGCGCCTACCGGGAAGCGCTGAACAGCGGTGACTACGATCTCGACATCTCGCAGCCGAGCCAGAACGACGGCAACCCGGCGTTCCTGATGGCGCTGCGCTGGTACTCGGAGGCGACCGGTGAAAACGCCAAGATCATCTCTCCTGGCCCAGACACGGAGTTCGACGCCATGATCGACGCCATCCTCGCCGAGGAGGATCCGACCGAGCTGCAACGCTTGTCGGCCGAGGCGATGCATGAGCTCGTCGACGTCGAAGTGGGAGGGGTCACCCTGGCCGGCGGATATCGGGTCTATGCCATGGACGAAGGGGTGCAAGGCTTTGAAGCCCACCCCTCGAGTACCAACCAGCGATGGTCAACGGTCTTTCTCCAGGAGTAATTCCCGGACGGACGAGAGAGGTTGAGGGGACTGCGCCACCTTGGTGATCTACGTTCTCCGGCGCTTCCTCAGCCTCATTCCGACCTGGCTGGGGGTGACCCTCTTCGCCTTCACCCTGGCCTCTCTGTCGCCCGGTGATCCCGCCGAGCTGATCCTCAACCGCCAGCTCGACGACCCTCCTACGCCACAGCAGCTAGAACAGTTCCGCGAGACCAACGGACTCAACGATCCCTTCGTGGTCCAGTACGCGAACTTCCTGGGTGACGTCGTCCGCGGCGACCTCGGTCAGTCGTTCCGCACCGGTGAATCGGTGCGAGACGAACTCACGGCCCGGTTCGGTCCGACGCTGCAGATTGCCCTTCCGGCCTTCGCCACGTCCGTTCTGGTAGCGGTGGCCTTCGGTGTGTCTGCCGCCCTACGCCGGAACTCGATGACCGACCACGCCTCTCGTGTCGCCGCGCTGGCATTCGAGTCGGTTCCCAGCTTCGCCCTTGCGTATCTCTTGATCATCTTGTTGGCCATCCAGCTCGGCCTGGTTCCCGTGGCCGGCCGGGGCACCCTCGCCCATTTCGTGCTGCCCGTGCTCACGTTGACCCTGGCCACCATGGCCACCACCATGCGCCTGACCAGGTCGAGCCTGCTCGACGTCCTGGGACAGGACTACATCCGCACGGCGCGAGCCATGGGTCTTCCCCGGCGATGGATCGTGCTGCGCTATGCCCTCCGCAACGCCCTCATCCCCGTCATCACCGTGGCGGGGTTGATCCTCGCCGGGTTCATCACTGGCATCGTCATCGTGGAGATCGTCTTCGCTTGGCCTGGTATCGGCAGCTACATCGTCGATGCGGTTTTCGATCGCGACTACCCCGTGATCACCGGGTTCGTGGTCTTTACTGGCACGGTCTTCGTCCTGGTGAACCTGGCGGTCGACCTGCTCTACGTCCGGCTTGATCCTCGGGTCCGCCTTGCCGGTCGCTGAGGGAACCCCGGTGGCTCCAGGAATGGAGGTGGCCCCCGAGCGCCAGACGCCGGAGGAGGGCGACCTCGACCTGGCCAAGGGACCGGGGCCGCTGCGCCGGTTCCTGGCGGATCGGTTGGCGGCTACCGGCTTCGCCATCATCGTGGTGCTCACGTTGGTAGCCATCTTGGCACCGCTGATCGCAACGCATGACCCCAACGCCACAGAACCGCTGCAAAGTCTCCGCGGACCGAGCGCCGACCATCTGTTGGGCACCGACGAGCTCGGCCGTGACGTATTCGCTCGGCTGGTCTTCGGGGCCCGTTGGTCTCTCGGCATCGCCGCCCTGGCCACCGTGACCGTGATGCTCATCGGCTCGACAATCGGGTTGATCTCAGGCTACTTCGGCGGCTGGATCGACACCCT
>JBBSLT010000150.1:0-6131 GCA_038233555.1 Acidimicrobiales bacterium | reverse complement strand
GATCGGTGCCGGACATGTGGGATCGTGAGACGCGTGCGCGAAGGACCCGGTGGTCGACAGGACGGCGCGAGCGATCGCTTCCGAGAGCTCTTCGACCAGTACCAGCAAGCGCTCCTGTCCTACGGATTGAGGCGCTGCCACGTTGATCGCTCACGGTGGCAGCTCAGCCGTTTCAGCTATCGCTGAAGTCGGATACCGAGCAGAAGGACTGATGCCGATTCGTCAGTGTTTGCTATGCAGCGATGTCGCGATCGGAGTCCCGCCTCGATGGTTTCGGGCGTATCGTGGCCGTACCCCTTACGGGCCTGGCGATGGTGCGGTCAGACCAGGCGGCGGGTGAGGGCGGCCCTCGGCGTCCGCGACAACAGGGCGGCGGCCCCGGCGGCCAGCAGGGGGACGGCGATGGCGGCGGCGGCCATGGCGCTCCAGGGCAGGATGAGGTGGTCGAAGGTGTCGCGGGCCACGAGGACGGTGACGGCGGGTAGCAGCCCGGCGGGGATGGCGAGGACGCCGCCGAGGGCAGCCAGGACCCCGGCCTGGGTGGCCCGCACCCCCCGGCGGATCCGGGGGCCGGCGCCGATGGCGGTGAGGGTGGCCAGGTCGTTGCGGGACTCGGCGGCCGACAGGGCGGTGGCGATGGCCACCACCGACAGGGCGATGACGGCGCTCAGGGCCACGGCCAGGGCGTTGAGCAGGGCGTTCCCGGTGGAGAAGCCTTCCTCGTTCTGGACGAAGGCGCCGGCCTCGTCGGCGATCTCCCGGAGTTGGTCGAGGGTCTCGCCGTCGATCGGCGTGGGCGTGCGTAGGAGCCACTGCTCGGCGGGCAGCGGGGCCAGGCCCAGCTCGGCGGCCCGCTCGGTTGAGATCACGAAGCTGGGGGCATTGACGGTGGGCGGGCGGTCGACCTCCACGGCGGGGAGGGACGTGGTCTGGGAAAGGGACTGGCCACCACCGCTTCTCCTGTCGCTCTGGTAGCTGGCGCCCAGCCCGACCTCACCGTCCTGGACCAGGCCCCGGCCGATGGCGATCACCTTGCCGGCCTCGAAGGCGGCCAAGGCGTCCTCGCCCCCTGTGGCTTCCAACAGCTCGGCCGAACCTACGGCAAGCGGGAGGAAGTCCATAGTTACCACCCGTTCAGGACGTTCGAAGAATACGAACGCTGTGCCCTGGCCCTCCTCGGCCGTATCGCGCGGACGTTCCCACGTCTCGGGGACCGCAGCACGCATGACCTGGGCGGCGACCGTTCCGGGGATAGCGGCGGCCAAGGCTTTGCTCGCCTCCCGAAGACTATCCTCGTCGGTGCCGGTCGAGCCGATGAGGAGCTGGTCTTCGGCCAGGACCGGGACGTATTCGGCGCGGGACCGGGCCTCGGTGGAGGCGGTGAGGGTCACCACCGCCACCGGCATCGACAGGGCGGCCATGACGGCAGCGACGGCGGGACCGACCCGGCTGCGGTGGCGGGCCGCGTCGCGTACGGCCAGGCGCAGGCTGGTGGGCAGGCGCGGGGCCAGGCGGCCCAGAGCGCCGACCAGGGTGGGACTGATGAGGGCGAAGCCGGCGACGATGGCAACGGCTCCGGTCACGATGAGGAGCGAGCCCTCGTCGCCGGCCATCGCCCCCACAGCAGCGAGGCAGCAGCCAGCGACGACGCCGCCGACTCCCAGGATGGTGGCCGCCCGGCGGGGACAGGTGAGCGGCCGTTGGCCGGCCAGGGCATCGGCGGGCGGGACCCGGGCGGCCGAGCGGGCCGGAAGCCAGGCGGCACCGACGGCGGCGGCCACCCCGAGGACAGCGGCTCCGGCCAGCTGGAGCGGCGGCACCACCAGAGCCTCGATCAAGGTGCCGGTGATGCGATCGAGGGACGGGGCCAGGGCCAGGCTGGCGCTCAGGCCGAGCACGACCCCGATGCCGGCGCCCACGGCGCCCAGCACGACCCCGCCCATGAGCACGACGCCGGCCAGGTGGCGGCGGTCGCCACCGGTGGCGGCGATGAGGCCGAGGGTGCGGGTCTGGCGACGGGCGCCCACGGCGAAGGCGGTCCCGGCCATGAGGGCGGCCTCGAACAGGGCCAGGGCGCCGAGCACGAACACGGCGCTGACGGGCGCCGGGCCGATTGGTACCCGGGTCAGCTCGGCCCGGGTGCTCGCCGCCAGGTCGTGCTCTGCCCGGAGGCGGTCGCCCAGCATCGCGGCGTCGCCCCCGTCGAGGTCCACCAACCAACGTCGGTCCTCGGCCATAGCGGCGACGGCGTCGATGCCCCCCTCACCGTCGTCGAGCAGGGTCTCGAGGGCGCCGGGCGCCACGGCCAAGGTGGCGCCCCGCACGTTCTGGGGCTCGAGCACGGTACCTGTGACCACCAGGTCGACGTCGGGCTGGGCCAGGTGCAGGGTGTCACCGACGTCGATCCCGGCGGCCTCGAGCACGCTGGCTGAGACGGCCACCTCGCCGAGGCCGGCCGGTGCCCGTCCCCGCTCCATCTGCAGCATCCCCTCGATCAGGGGGTCGCCGAGGGGGAGCGCCCGGAGCGAGGCGGTCAGTCGCCGCCCGGGCAGGTCAACCTGGGACCGCACGGCGTCGACCGCGATCGCTCGGGCACCATCGGGGACCAGGGCCGGCAGGTCGACGTCACGGGGAACCGCGTCGACGACGAGGTCGGCCCCGCCCAGCTCCCAGCGAGCCTGCTGCTCGGCGGTGGGGGTGGTGGTCCGGACCAGGACCAGGCCGAGGACCAGGCCGGCCACGGGGAAGGCCACCAGGGCCGTGACCAGGGCGCTGCGACCGGGGCTGCGCCGGGCGTCCCTCCCGGCGATGCGGGCCAGGGCCCGGAGCGGGCCGAGGCTCATCGTCGTCCCCCGGACAGGAGCTGCTCGGGACCGGTGGCGGGGCCGGCCTGGGCCACCATGGCACCGTCGCGCAAGAACACGACCCGGTCGGCCCAGGCCGCGTGGCCGGCGTCGTGGGTGACGAGGACGGCGCTGGCGCCCCGTTCGCAGTGTCGGCGCACCAGGCGCAGCACCGACTCACCGGTGAGGGTGTCGAGAGCGCCGGTGGGTTCATCGGCCAGGAGGAGCGAGCGATCGCCGACCATGGCCCGGGCGATGGCCACCCGCTGCTGCTCGCCGCCGGAGAGGTCGTCGGGGAAACGGTTGGCCAGGCCGTCGAGGCCGACGTCGTCCAGGGCGGCCAGGGCCTGGTCCCGGGCCGCTCCCAGGCGGGTGCCGTCGAGCTCGAGGGGCAACGACACGTTCTCCACCGCGGTCAGGGCCGGAAGCAGGTTGAGGTCCTGGAAGACGTAGCCCACCTGACGGCGGCGTACCCGGGCCAGGGCACGGGCGTCGAGCTGGGCCAGGTCGACGCCCCCGACCGAGACCCGCCCGGCGGTGGGCACGTCGAGCCCGCCGGCCAGGGCGAGCAGGGTCGACTTACCGGAACCGCTGGAGCCCATGACCCCGACCAGCTCGCCTCGCTCGACCCTGAGCGACACCCGGTCGAGCGCCACCACCTTGGTGCGCCCCGACCCGTAGGTCCGGGTCACCTGGTCCACCTCGAGGGCCGGGTTCATCGCCGTGCCTCCTTCGCCTCGACAGGCTCGGGGGCGGCGGCGGCCATGACCGGGACGGCCGGGATGGTGCGGCCGGCCATGCGCAGGCGCGCCTCGCACACGTCGAGCCAGCGCACCTCGGCCTCGGCCTGGAGGAGCATGGCGTCGAGCATCAGCACCCAGGCCAGCTCGACGATGGGGTCGGCGGCGCTCTTGAGCCGGGTGAGCTCTTGGAGCGCCTCCATGGTGGCGGTGCGCTGGGCCTGGATGACGTCGACCACCGACACGTCGCCGGCGCCGAGCGCCAGGAGGAGCTTCATGGCCAGCTCGTCGCGCGGGGGGGAGTCTCGTCGCACCGGGGTGGCGAACCAGGTCCGCAACTCGTCCCGGCCGGTTGCGGTGATCCGGTAGTGCTGGTGGCCTTCCCCGTCGGGCTCTTCGGCCTCGACCAGCCCGTCACGCTCCAGGCGGGCCAGGGTGGTGTACACCTGGCCGATGTTGAGCGGCCACACCTGTCCCGTTCCCGCCTCGAACTCGGCCTTGAGCTGGTAGCCGTACATCGGCTCCCGGTCGAGCAACGCCAACAACCCCTGCCGCACCGACATCCTGTCTCCTCTCGCTCGTCATACTCAGTATTGCATACCAAGTATTTCGGAGCAAGGGGAGGTCTGGTGAGGGCGGGCGGTCTCTTCACCCCGCCGCCGTTTTCTGACTCGGCGGCCTCGTGTGCGTGCTAGGCGCAACGGGCCTGCTGGTAGGTGCCATGGGCGTCGCGCATGCAGCCGAGGCAGCGGCTGTGCTGGCGGGGCTGGTCATGCTGATCGTCATCACCGTGCATGCGAGGGGCCGCTTCGCCCCGCGCCCTTCCATGCAATCGATGACGTGACCATGGAGCTGGCACATCCAGATCCGTGGTGAGCCTCCGCTGGCGCGAGCAGATCGTGAGCTCTATCGAAAGCGGCCCGATCGCCGGCGTCTCTCTGACTCGGGTCCCAGCATTAGCGGACTAGAAGCCAACGGGATCGAAACGACGACCTGCCGTCAGTGGTCACCGGCCAGAGGAAGGGCGGGCATGTCGCGGAGGCCCTTCGGTGCCTGGTCGAGGTTGAAGTGGTAGCGGCCGTGGACGTTGATGTGCTCGCTCATGGTCGGCCCGAGGTGGGAAACGTCGTCGTCGTCGATCTCGAAGCCGGCGGTGCGGAGCTGCTCGACCGCAGGGATGAGGAGGCCGGCGTTGAGGCGGCGACGCAGTTACCACCAGCGTCAGGCACAAGGCCTCGGCCGCCACCGGCCACCCGGGGACCGGCGCATCAGGGCCGCACTCGGTGGGTGGGGGGAAAGCCGCGAAGGGCTCCTTGTTTCCGACGCGGCGCTCCTCGCGGTACGCCTTCGGGACCCCGGACCGTGCGGGACGAGAACACCCCGTCGCAGCCGGAATGCATCCGCCGGCTACCGCACACCCGATCGACCTCGGCAGCGTCCTGACCGTGACTCCGAGCCTGATCAGCAGCATCCCGAACGAGACCAACGACGGGTCCCGGTCGTCGGGACGGGTGTCGAGGGCGCCGCAGTGATCGGCGGGCTCACTGCCACCCGTGGTCGTCCAATCAACTCACCGCCGAAGGGCTGCCGCACGGTTCACACGCGTCCTGAGGGGGACTCGGGGAGTGCAGGCCGTCGCTGCTCCAGGCGAGCAGCGCGCCCTACGAATGCCAGCGCCAGCCCGGCTGCGGCGTACAGCACCAGCCACTGCGACCAGGGTCGGATGTGGTCAGGGCCGTATGCAAAATTGAGAGTGTCGAAACTGATGAGGATGGGGGCGGCCAGACCGGCGAGCAAACTCCAACGGTTGGGTTTGCGAGCGAACACCCCGAGCAGCGCCATGAGCGGCGCGACGAACAGGACCCTCAGCGACCAGTACACCATGACGGAGACCTCCACCCCGCTTGTCATGCCGAGCGCCCCATCGAAGGAGTAGTACGCGACAACGGCCGCGAGCAGTCCAAGGACAGCTCGAAACACCGCAGGTCCAGGACGCCGAGTCAGCCAACCGACGGTGAAGGCGAACATCGACCAGGCCGAGATGGACCCCAGCCAGGCGCCCACATACTCTAGCCAAAGCACTCCTTGTCCAGGGGTCTTCGTGAACGGTCCGTACGCCGAGCCGAAGACGTTGCTCATCGAGTTGAACGCTCCGAGAGCGGCGCCGGCGATCACTGTGACCCACCAGGCGCGAAGATGCCCTCGGTCGTGGTCGGCGGCGAGAGTGGCATCAAGGGTGTCGATTGTCCATCTCCTTCCCTCGCGTCGTACCGAGGTTCTGCAGCAGCGCCTCGGGTGGTGGCAGGTCGGGGCTGCGCCTACTCCGGGGAGCGCAGGGCACGCTACTCCCCTCGACGGAGGACGGCCGCGAGCCGGCCACGTACCGTGGTGGGATGGGAACGAGGCGGCGGCGCGCCATCTGGCTCAGCGCCCTCGGCATCGCGCTCTTCCAGGTCGTCGGCACGTTCGGGGCGGCCGAGGACCAGCCGGAGCGCAGGGCGATCGACGCCCTCGCCCTGGTGCTCGTGCTCCTCGGGCCCGCCGCCCT
>JBBSLT010000149.1:0-6138 GCA_038233555.1 Acidimicrobiales bacterium | reverse complement strand
GCCCTCGGCTTCGGCTTTCGCTGCGGCTTCCTCGGGCTGTTGCACATGGAGATCGTCCGGGAGCGCCTGGAGCGGGAGTTCGACCTGAGCCTCATCGCCACCGCCCCCTCCGTGGGCTACGTGGTCCACACCACCCTCGGAACCGCCGTGGAGGTGGACAACCCCTCGTCGATGCCCCCGGCCAACCAGATCGACCACATCGAGGAGCCGTTCCTGAAGGTGAGCGTGCTCACCCCTTCCACCTACACCGGGGCAGTGATGGAGCTGTGCCAGGAGCGACGGGGCGAGATGGAGTCCATGACCTACCTCAGCCCCGAGCGCCTCGAGCTGCGCTACCGCCTGCCCCTGGCTGAGGTGGTGGTCGACTTCTTCGACCAGCTCAAGAGCCGGACCAAGGGCTACGCCAGCCTCGACTACGAGCCCGCCGACTACGCCCGCTCCAACCTGGTCAAGGTCGACGTGATGCTCAACGGGGTCGACGTCGACGCCTTCTCCACCATCGTGCACCGCGACAAGGCCTACGACTACGGGCGGCGCATGGCCGAGAAGCTGCGCGAGCTAATCCCCCGCCAGCTCTTCGACGTGCCCATACAGGCGGCGGTGGGGGGCCGCATCATCGCCCGGGAGACGGTCAAGGCCAAGCGCAAGGACGTGCTCGCCAAGTGCTACGGCGGTGACATCACCCGCAAGCGCAAGCTGCTCGAGCGCCAGAAGGAGGGCAAGAAGCGGATGAAGAACATCGGCCGGGTGGAGGTGCCCCAAGAGGCCTTCGTGTCGGCTCTGCGCCTGGACGAGTGATGGGCGGCGGCGCTCCTATCGGGTGAGGTCGTCCTCGAAGCGGTCGTTGCAGGCCTGCTCCTCCTCGGCCGTCTCAGCCTGCTCCACGCACTCCACCAGAGAGCCGAATTCATCGAAGAGACCAATGACGAAGATGGTGATGATGACGGCGAGCACCAAGGCGATGCTGCCGGTGGCGACCCCGGCGATGGCCATGCCCTTGTTGGTGGCCTCGCCCCGGGACGCCTTGCGGATGCCCACGATGCCAAGGACGATGGCCACGATGGCCAGCACCAAGCCCAAGGGGAAGAAGAGGATCGATAGCAACAGGGCGACGATGCCGACCACCATGGCGGCGATGCCGATCCCGTTGCTGGGAGAGGAGCCACCGTGGCTGCCCTGATTGCCGTAGTTGTCGCCGCCGTAGCCGGGCGGGGGCGGAGGCGGGTTCTGCGGCGAATTCGACCACCCGGGCTGATCGCCGGGCGGCGGATAGTCGGACATCGAGGCCTCCTTGACAGCGGTGCCGGGATGGTATCCCAAGCGGTCAGCGAATCGTCGCCTTCGCGTCATAGGCGGCGCGGGCGATGCCGGAGGGCTGGCAGTCGATACCATCCAGTGCCAATCCGATGATGGACGAACGCCGCGCCGCCATCCTCCGTGCCGTAGTGGAGGAGTACATCGAGACGGCCCAGCCGGTCGGCTCGGGCCGAGTGGCGCGCCTGCCCAAGGTGGCGGTATCGCCGGCGACGGTTCGCAACGAGATGGTGGTGCTGGAACAGGAGGGGTATTTGCACCAGCCCCACACCAGCGCTGGTCGGGTTCCCACCGACAAGGGCTACCGCCTGTTCGTCGACGGGCTGGTCACCCCTGGCCCGCTCGATGCGACCAAGCGCCACCAGGTCGCCACGTTCTTCACCGAGGCTCACGGCGCCTTGGAGGAGATGCTGGCTGACACGTCGCGGCTGCTCTCGAGCCTGACCGACTACGCCGCTTTGGTCACCGGCGCCCCGCCCGACGACGCCACCATCCGATCCGTGCAACTGGTGGGGCTGTCGGGCCGAGCGGCCTTGGCGGTGATGGTGCTATCCAACGGTGCGGTGACCAAGGCCCGCCTGGAGCTGGCCGCCACCGTCGACGACGGGCGCCTGGCGGCCGCCACCGTCCATCTGTCCCGTTGGCTGCTCGGGGCCAGCCCGCACGGCTTGGGCCCGGTCCCGCCGTCGGGCGACGCCGTCGTCGATGGGGCGTGTACGCAGGCCGTCGACGCGCTGGATGCCATCGGGAGCGAGGTCGAGCCGGGCCAGGTCTACGTGGGCGGGACGAGCCGCATGGTGTCGGCCTTCGACGCGGTGGAGAGCGTGCGCAAGGTGCTCGGCATCCTCGAGCAGCAGTACGTGGTGGTGGGCCTGCTCCGCGACGTCCTCGACCGCGGCCTTTCGGTGGCCATCGGGGTGGAGCACGGGGTGGAGCCGCTGTCGGAGTGCTCGGTGGTGGTGGCTCCCTACCAGGTGGAAGGCGAGACGGTCGGGGCCATCGCCGTGCTCGGGCCCACCCGCATGCACTACCCCCAGGCCCTGGCCGCGGTGGCCGTGGTGAGCCAGCGCCTCGGACGCACCCTGAGCGAGGGCTGACCATGGCGGACTACTACGAGTTGTTGGGGGTGGGGCGGTCGGCTTCGGCCGAAGAGATCAAGCGGGCGTACCGGGGACTGGCCCGGGAGTTGCACCCCGATACCAATGCCGATCCGGCGGCCGAGGAGCGCTTCAAGGAGCTCGGGGTGGCCTACGAGGTGCTCTCCGATCCGCAGCGCCGGCGTCGCTACGACACCTACGGCCCCGAGGGTGTGGGGGCCGGCGACGGAGCCGGTGCCGGGAACCCCTTCGGTGGGGGCATCGGCGACATCTTCGACGCCTTCTTCGGAGGCGCCAGCCCCTTCGGTGGCCAGTCAGCCAGCGGGGGCGGCCCGCCTCGAGGTGCCGACATGGAGGTCGCCCTCGATCTCGACTTCGAACAGGCCGTCTTCGGTGCCGAGCGGGAGGTCGCCCTACGCCTGCCGGTCACCTGCTCCACCTGCGACGGGTCCGGTGCCAAGCCCGGGACAGCACCCAGCACCTGTACGGAGTGCGGAGGGGCGGGCCAGGTACGGCGGGTGCGCCAGTCCATCCTCGGTCAGATGGTGACGGCCGGGCCCTGCCCTCGCTGTCGGGGCATGGGCCGGATCGTGATCGACCCCTGCCGCGACTGTCGCGGCGAGGGCCGCCGCACCGAAGAGCGCTCGTGGACGATCGACGTCCCTGCCGGTGTCGGCCACGGTTCGACGCTGCGCCAGGGCGGTCGGGGCGCGGCCGGCGTGCATGGCGGCGTCAGCGGCGACCTCTACGTCCACCTCCGGGTCCGCCCGCACGAGCGCTTCGAGCGCGACGGCTACGACTTGGTCGACCGCCTGCACATACCCGTCACCCAGGCCGCCCTCGGCGCCGTGCTCGCCTACGAGACGCTCGACGGCACCGAGGAGATGGTGGTGCCGCCGGGGACGCAGTCGGGCAAGGTCTTCCGGCTTCGGGGGCGAGGGGTCCCGCACGTGGAAGGACGGGGGCGGGGAGACCTGTTGGTGGAGATCGTGGTCGATACCCCCACCGACCTGACCGCCGCCGAGGATGAGCTCCTGCGCCAGTTGGCCGAGGGCCGGGGCCACGAGGTGGCGGCGCCGGAGAGCGGTCTGTTCTCGAAGATCCGAGGGGCGTTTCGATGATCCTCGGCTCCTGAACGCTTGGCGGTGATCTCTCCAGGCAGCGCCGGCGTGAAGAGCGTGCATGTGTTCGTCGCCGATTTGGAGGCACCACGGCTTGACCACGACGACCGCCACCACGTGATGGCGGTGCTGCGGATGCGACCGGGGGAGCGTCTCACCGCCAGCGACGGCCTCGGGCGCTGGCGGGCCTGTCGCCTTGGTCCCGACGGCCGCGTCGAGCCGGCCGGAGAGATCGTCACCGTCGAGGCACCTCTGCCTTTTCTGGCCGTGGGCATCGCCCTCACCAAGGGCAGTCGACCGGAGCTCGCCGTCCAGAAGCTCACCGAGCTGGGAATCGATCGCATCATCCCCTTCGTCGGTGCCCGGTCCGTCGTGCGCTGGGAGGGCGAGCGGGTACCACGACACCTCCAGCGCCTGCGTCGGGTGGCGCAGGAGGCGTCCATGCAGTGCGGTCGGGTCACGCTGCCGGTGATCGAGGATCTCACCGATTTCGCGGGGGCCGCGGCCAGACCTGGTGTGGCCTTGGCCCAGATGGGGGGCGACCCTCCCACCCTCGCCCATGCCTCGGTGCTGGTCGGACCCGAAGGCGGCTGGGCCGACGAGGAGCTGGCTCACGGTCTGCCCGGGGTGGGGCTCGGGTCGCTGGTGCTGCGGGCCGAGACCGCGGCCATCACCGTTGCCGCCCTGCTCGCCGGCCTGCGGGCCGGCGTGGTCGGTCCGGGTGATCGGCCGTGACACAGCGCAGGGTGAGCGTTCACGACTGTTCGTGAACTTCTCGTTGCCGGAGATGCGTCGCTCGCCTATTCTTCCTTTAGAGACGGAGACGTCCCGGGGTCGGCTGCGTACGTCGAGGTGGGAGAATCAGACCATGGGCACTAGTCATTCCATCGCCGCCGAAGAAGGCGTCGACCCCAGCTACGCCGTCAAGGTCGGGAGTCGACTGCGGGCGATCCGCAGGCAGAAGCGCCTGTCGCTCCAAGAGGTGGAGGCCACCTCCACCTCGGAGTTCAAGGCATCGGTGCTCGGGGCCTACGAGCGAGGTGAGCGGGCCATCTCGGTGCCCCGCCTCCAGCGCCTGGCCCAGTTCTACCGGGTGCCCGTCGACCAGCTACTCCCTCGTGACGAGTCCGCCAGCCAACCGGTGGTCGACTTAGAGGACGGCGCCGTCCTGAGCCGAAGCACCCTGCAGGGCGACGGGCCGGTCACCATCGACTTGATGCGCCTCGGTGGCCTGGCGACCCCCGAGGCCGAGCTGCTGGGCCGGTACCTGGCCATGATCCAGGTGCAGCGGGGCGACTTCAACGGCCGGATGCTGACCATCCGCCGTGACGATCTGCGCGCCGTCGCCTGCCTGCTCGACATCGCCCCCGATGCCGCCCGTGGCCGCCTCGACGAGCTTGATCTGCGCCTGACCCCTTGAGCCCGGGAGGGGCGCCCTTCGGCGTCTACGTCCACATCCCCTTCTGCCGTCACCGCTGCGACTACTGCGCCTTTGCCACCTGGGACGACCGCGGAGAGTTGCTCGACTCCTACGTCGAGGGCCTGCGCCGGGAGATCGGAGCCGCCGCTGGCTCGCTGCCGGCGGTCACCAGCGTGTTCTTCGGCGGCGGTACCCCGTCCTTGCTGGCGCCGGCCCAGGTCGCCTCAGTGCTGGCCGACCTGCCTCTTGCCGGTGGGGCCGAGGTCAGCCTGGAAGCCAACCCCGAGACGGTCGACGCCAAGACGTTGGCTGGCTATCGCAGCGCCGGGGTCACCCGGATCTCACTCGGTGTCCAGTCCCTGGTCGACCACGTCTTGGTGGCCCTCGACCGGACCCACGACGGCGACACCGTGGTGCGTGCTGGTCGGGCGGTGGCGGCCGCCGGCTTCGACTCGTGGAACCTCGACCTCATGTACGGCACCGTGGGGGAGTCGCTGGCCGATTGGCGACACACGCTGGCCGGCGCCGTGGAGCTCGGGGCGCCCCACGTCAGCGCCTACGGCCTCACCGTGGAGGCGGGCACGCCGCTGGCCTCGGACCCGAGCCGCTTCCCTGACGACGACGACCAGGCCGACAAGTACCTCGTCGCCGAGGAGGTCCTGGGCACGGCCGGATTGGCCAGCTACGAGGTGTCCAACTGGGCCCGGCCCGGCCACGAGTGTCGCCAGAACCTCCTCTACTGGAGCCAGGGCGATTACCGAGGCTTCGGCTGTGCCGCCCACTCCCATCAGGACGGCCGGCGCTGGTGGAACGTGCGCACGCCCGAGCGTTACCTCGCCCTGGTGGCCGCCGGGGAGGCGACGGAAGCCGCCGGCGAGCGCCTCGACGAGGCCGGGCGGCGCCTGGAGGGCTTGCAGCTCCGGCTCCGGACTCGCCAGGGGGTGCCGGTTTCAGCCCTCGATGCCGACGGGCTCGACGGCTTGGTCGAGGCCCGTGATGATCACCTCGTGCTCACCGTCGACGGGCGCCTGTTGGCCAATGAGGTGGCATTGCGCTTGCGCGCATCGCCATCGCAACCAGAGGTTGCTCGGCGAACTTGACCGAGCCCAGACCGACCGGCGGAGCCGGCCGATCTGGGCGCTGACCACTCATCTGGCGAGCTTCGCTCGCCGGCCCGCCAGCGAGG
>JBBSLT010000148.1:0-6200 GCA_038233555.1 Acidimicrobiales bacterium | reverse complement strand
GAGGTCGCCGTCGAACCCGCGCCCGAGGTCGCCGTCGAACCCGCGCCCGAGGTCGCCGTCGAACCCGCGCCCGAGGTCGCCGTCGAACCCGAGCCGGAGGTCGAGCCCGAGGTCGAAGTCGCCGTCGAACCCGAGCCCGAACTAACGGTCGAGCCCGAGGGCGAAGCTGAGCCGGAGGTTGCCCCCGCCCCCGCAGCCGTCGCCGAGGTGGAGCCGGATCCTGCCGCCGCCGCCGCCGCCGCCGCCGCCGAGCCCGAAACCGAGCCGGAGCTCAATGCCGCCGTCGCTTCCGAGGAGGAAGGGCATGCCCAGCCGCCGTCGAGCCTGGGCGGGGTTGAGGGCCTCTTCGCCCGTTTGCGGGCCGAGCGGGCTACCTCCTCCCACGGGGACGGGGCCGACCCGACAGGAGCTGGCGGCCCGGTCGGTTCCGATCCCGTCACCAACGGCACGGCACCAGCCCTATCGGCGGCGGCGGCGGACGGCTCGGACGACGAGGACGTGTTGCAGGCACGCGATAGCGAGGTCAGCGACGTCGAGCGGTCACTGGCCAAGGCGCTCAAGCGGGCCTTGGCCGATGAGCAGAACGAGGTGCTCGACATCCTCCGACGAGGTCGCGGAGGAGTACCTCTGGTCGATCTCCTGCCCAGCCCCAGCGACCACACTGCCCGCTACCTGGCGGTGGCCGGGCCCGCGCTGCAAACGGGTGCCCGTCGGGGCGCGGGTACCGACGGGGATTCACCATCCATCGACGATCTCGCGGTCGGCTTGGCCGCCACCGTGGCCGACGATCTGCGGAGCCGGCTCCAGCGGGCGTTGGAGGCGGCCGACGGTGACGAGGGCCCGCTGGTCGAAGGCATCTCGGCCGCCTACCGGGAGTGGAAGACGGCCAGAGCAGAGCCCCTGGCCCGCCACCACGTGGCGGCAGCCCACGCCCGTGGCCGGTTCGCCGCGTGCGAGGGTCGGTTGCGGTGGGTCGTCGACGGCGAGGAGGGACCGTGTCCCGACTGTGACGACAACGCCCTGGCCGGGGCCATCGACAAGGGCCAGCCGTTTCCGACCGGCCAGCAGCACCCCCCGGCCCACATCGGCTGTCGCTGCACGGTCGTCGGCGAAGCCGGCTGACTCCCTTTCCGTCGCCGCGGCGGCGACCGCTCTCGTCGAGGGCCAGGCAATAGGCTGCGGTTGATGCGTTCCCCTGGAGATCTCCCTCCCCGTCCCACCCGAGTGCCCTCGGCACCGTCGCAGAGCCGGGTGTGGTTGGTCGTCCTCGGTGGGGCGCTGTTCATCCTGTTGACGTCGCTTCGGGGCATCGCCGGCTTCTACACCGACTACCTGTGGTTCGATTCGCTCGATTTCGTCGGCGTGTTCACCGGAGTGCTCAGCACCAAGCTGGGGCTCGGGGCCGTGTTCAGCCTGCTGTTCTTCGCTGTGTTGTGGGTCAACCTCTTCATCGCCGATCGTCTAGCGCCGAGCTTCCGCCCAGCCGGTCCCGAGGAGGACGTGGTCGAGCGCTACCACGAGCTGGTCGGTAACCGCACCGGCCTCGTGCGTACGGTGCTGGCCGCCCTGTTCGCCCTCGTGGCCGGCGCTGGGGTGTCATCCCGCTGGGACGACTGGATCCTGTTCACCAACGCCCGTGACTTCGGCATCGCCGACCCCTTGTTCGGCACCGACGTCGGTTTCTACGTCTTCCAGCTGCCGTTCCTGGCGTTCCTCATCGACTGGGCCTTCGCCTCGCTGGTGATCATCGCCATCGTCACCTCAGCGGCGCATTACCTCAACGGTGGTGTCCGCTTCCAAGGCGCCGCTCAGCGGGTCACCACCCAGGTCAAGGCCCATCTCTCGGTGTTGTTCGGGCTGCTGGCGCTGCTGCGGGCGGCCTCCTACTGGCTCCAGCGCTTCGAGCTCACGCTTTCCACCCGGGGCACGGTCGACGGCGCCACCTACACCGACGTCAACGCTCAGCTCCCGGCCCTCAATCTCCTGATCCTCATCTCGCTGGCCGCCTTCGTGCTCTTCATCATCAACATTCGGCGACGTGGCTGGATCCTGCCCGCCTTTGCGGTGGGTACCTGGGCGCTAGCCGCGGTGGTGGTGGGTGGGATCTACCCCGCCTTCGTCCAGCGCTTCCAGGTCATCCCGGCCGAGTCGTCGAAGGAGGCGCCCTACATCGCCGACAACATCGCCGCCACCCAGGCCGCGCTCGGGCTGGACGAGGTGACCAGCACGCCCTTCGCCGCCGACGGCGACCTCGACTCCGAGGGCCTCGAGGACAACGCCGAGACCGTGCGCAACATCCGCCTGTGGGATCCGGCCTACCTCCTTCAGAACTACCAGCGGTTGCAGGAGGTCCGGCCCCAGTATCAGATCAGCGACGTCGACGTCGACCGCTACGAGATCGACGGGGAGGTGACCCAGATCGAGCTCTCGGCCCGGGAGCTCGACACGCCCGGGGTCCCACAGGATTCGTGGGAAGCCAAGCATCTGACCTACACCCACGGCTACGGGGCGGCGGCGGCACCAGCCAACTCCAAGTCCGCGGCGGGCGATCCCCTGCTGGTGGTCTCCAACATCCCCGTGAAGGACATTCCGTCGATGAACCTCGACGAGGAGCCCAGCATCTACGTAGGTGAGGGACTGACCGGCTACGTCGTGACCGGCACCTCGCGCCAGGAGATCGACTTCCAGGACGAGGAGGGGGCGACCCAGTTCACGTCCTACGACGGGGAGGACGGCGTCGACGTCGGCTCCTACCTCCGCCGAGCAGCGTTCGCCCTTCGCTTCGGCGACATCAACCCGCTCATCTCCAGCCTCATCACGGCCGACTCGAAGATCCTCTACCAGAGAGACATCCGACAACGGGCCGAGGCGCTGGCACCTTTCCTCTCCTTCGACGCCGACCCCTACGTGGTCATCCTCGAAGGGCGGATGCAGTACATCCTCGACGCCTACACCACCGCAGCCACCTACCCCTACGCCCAGCGGGCCGAGACGGGTGCCTTGCCTCCAGGAAGCGGGCTGCAGAACCGCGACTTCAACTACATCCGCAACTCCGTCAAGGCGGTGATCGACGCCTACGACGGCACTGTGACCTTTTACGTGGTCGACGACCGCGACCCCATCATCGCCGCCTACCGGCAGGCCTTCCCCGACCTCTTCACCGACGGCAACGAGGCTCCCGAGGAGCTGCGCGAGCACTTCCGCTACCCGGAGGACCTCTTCCGCACCCAGACGACGATGTGGGGCCGCTACCACATCGAGAACCCGGACGACTTCTACAACAAGATCGACGCCTGGAACGTGGCTCAGGACCCCGGCTCAGGCAACGCCACCCAGGTCAGCCAACAGGTCGACCGGGTGACGGGCCAGCCGGTGGGGCCGGCCCAGGAGGCTCGGATCGATCCCTACTACCTACTCATGCGCCTTCCTGGCGAGGAGGAGCTCAGCTTCGTCATGCTCCGCCCCTTCGTGCCCGTCTCGCCCGACGACAGCCGCAAGGAGCTGACCGCCTTCATGGTGGCCAAGAGCGACCCCGACGAGTACGGCCAGTTGGAGACCTTCACCACCGGCGTCATCCCCGAGGGTCCCGCCATCGTGGCCGCCAACATGCAACAGAATGCCGAAGTGTCCGAGTTGGAGACGCTGCTCGGTGACGAGGGCACTGAGGTCCTCTATGGCAACCTGGTCCTCGTCCCCATCGACAACGCCCTGCTCTACGTCCGGCCGTTCTACGTTCGGGCGAACTCCACCCAGATCCCCCAGATCACCAAGGTGATCGTGTCGTTCGGCGGCAGGATCGCGTTCGAGAACACCCTGCAGGAAGGTTTGATCGAGCTCTTCGGCGCCGCCCCCGAGACGCTGGAGGAGCCCGGTCCGTCGCTCGACGATGAGTTGCCAGACGGGGAGACGCCGCCCGGTGACGGTGAGCCCCCGGCCGACGGGGAGCCACCGATCATTCCGCCTCCGACCGGAGAGGAGGACGTCGCCAGCCTGCTGGCTCAGGCCCAGGCCGCCTTCGGCCAGGCCGAGGCCGCCCTGTCCTCGGGGAACCTCGGTACCTACCAAGAGCAGGTGGAGGCGGGACGGGTGCTCGTGGCCCGCGCCCGAGAGCTGGCTGACCCGGCGTCGGTCACCACTACGACGGTCGCCGTACCCCCACCCGGCTCGGCCTGACCAGTCCGTTTGGCTCTGGCCCGGTCCACCGGTAACCTTGGAGCACGCCGCGGGGTGGAGCAGTCTGGTAGCTCGTCGGGCTCATAACCCGAAGGTCGTAGGTTCAAATCCTACCCCCGCCACCAATGAAAGTGCAGGTCAGAAGGGGTTTCCGGTCTCCGGGAGCCCCTTCACTGCTTGCCGGAGGTGGTCGTTTGTCACTGATTTGTCACTCCGAGGTTCGGGATCGGCTCCGGGGCCGAGTCGTCGACCTCGAGAAGGTCCGTGTCGAGCGACTCGCCGTGGAGATCGCCGACCAACTCGTAGCCGGCCAAGGAAGCGTCCTGCACCTGACTGAGGGCCTCGGGGACGTGGATCGCTGGCGACGAGCCGCCCGCCGAGCCGGACGGATTCTGAGCGTCCCGGTCAGGACCGGCGTGTCTCCCGACGGCACCCGGGTATGGGCGGTTGACGAGTCCTAGTTCCGCTCTTGACGGTGCTCGACGGGAACGTCGATCAGGAAGCTTCTCCCACCGCCCACGTGCTCAGCTCGGGCGAGGCTTGCGCGACTCTTCGACTCCGAACACTAGGTCGGCGATCTGGGCTGCAGCGGCCTCTTCGTGGGCTGGCGTGACATGCATGTAGACGTCCTGGGTGAACGCTGCTGTGGCGTGCCCAAGCCTTTCTGACATGAGCTTCACGGGGATGCCCGCGGCGAGACCGAGCGAGGCGTGAGTATGTCGAAGATCGTGAAGTCGGATTTTTGGCAGCTTCAATCGACGAACGGCCCGGTCGAACGTCTGCGAGAAGTAGTCGGGATGCACCGGTCGGCCATCGTTTCGGGCGAACACGAGGCCCTGGTCAACGTATGCCGCAGCCTCCAGTTTCTCGCTTGTCTGACGCGCTCTGTGAGCCGCGAGAATACGAATCGTCTCAGGATCCAGAGCGATCGATCGTCGGCCGCGGGATGTCTTTGGGGTCCCGGGCGTGATCTGGTAGCTCACCGTGAGGATGGTGTGGGTCACCGAGAGCCGGCGGGCTCTCAGATCGACGTCGCTCCAGCGAAGGCCGAGGATCTCTCCTCGTCGCATGCCAGTGGTAGCCGCCAGAACGTAGGCAGCGGCGAGACGGTGATCAGCGATTCCTTCGAAGAACGAGCGAAGCTGCTTCGGGCTCCACGTCCGCATCTCCCGTTCACCTGGCCGCGCCAGCTTCGGCGCGTCTGCTGCATCGGCGACGTTCCGAACCACGAGGTTCTTGCGGACGGCGTCCTGAAGCGCTTTGTGAACCAGCGTATGGATGTTTCGTACTGTCTTCGGAGCCAGCCCGGACTGAAGGAGATCGGCGTAGAACCGATCCAGATGGTCGGCCGACAACTGCTGCAGCTTCGTGTGTCCGAGTGCTGGGTCGACATGCAACTCGATGTTCCGGCGGTAGCTGTCGAAGGTGCTGGGCCTCAACGAGGCAGATCGCCCTGGCAGCCAGCGTTCGAGGAGGTACTCGCGGACGGTCACCTTCGAAGGCTCGCTGAACGTGCCCGCCTGTAGCGCGGCCAGCGTCGCCGTGAGGAAGGCCTGCGCTTCCTTGCGGGTTGGGAATCCGCCCTTGCTTCGCTGATGGCGGCCCTGCTTCGAATCGACCTGCCAGTAGGCCGTCCACGTACTGCCCCGTCGCCGAATGAAACCACGCTGGCTCACCCTCGACCTCCCCTCGACCACCGCCGGTATCCCAGCCTTTGCTGGACGTAGGGCCGGAGCCGGCCAAACCGAGCCCCTCCCGTCAAGCTGATCGCTTGGTCGGGTGAGGCTGGGTCACGAACGGTACACCTTCCTCCGGCGCCTCGACGGTGAGCAGCCTTCGCAGGGCAGCTGTCGGGATGCGGATGGTCCGACCCACTCGGATCACCGGGAGGGGAAAGGTTCCGGTCTTGATCGCCCTGTAGCCCGTCGTCCGATCGATGCCGAGACAACGGAAGGCTTGGTCGGCCGAAACACACGCGCCGTCCTCCGTCTGTGGAAATGACCGGATGGCCATCACGCCACCTCCAT
>JBBSLT010000147.1:0-6258 GCA_038233555.1 Acidimicrobiales bacterium | reverse complement strand
GCCGGGTTGCTGCCCATCGCCGCCGCCATCGCCGTGCTCAGGTTTCGTCTCTACGACATCGACGTCGTCATCAACAAGACGTTGGTCTACGGCACTCTGGCCAGCTTCGTGACCCTTGTGTACGTCGCCGTCGTGGTGGGCCTCGGCGACGCCTTCGGCAGTCCCGGCGAGCGCGACCTCCCCCTGTCGATCGCCGCCACCGCGCTGGTGGCGGTGGCCTTCCAGCCGGCCAAGCAACGAGTGCAGGCCGCGGTCAACCGGCTGGTGTACGGCAAGCGGGCCAGCCCCTATGAGGTCCTCGCCAACTTCTCCCAGCGCATGGGAGAGCCGCTCGGCAACCGGGAGGTGCTGGATCAGACAGCTCAGCTGCTGGGGGAGGCCACCGGCGCAGCCCGGGCCGAGGTCTGGCTCCGCTCCGGCGAGGTGGTGCGGGCCGTTGCCTGTTGGCCCGACGGCAGATGCAGCCCCGAGTCGCTTCCCCTGATCGGCGCCGAGGACCTGCTCGCCGAGCGAACGTCCCTGTCGGTCCCGGTCCGCCAGCGGGGCGAGCTGCTCGGGGCCCTCACGGTAGAGACCGGGCCGGGCGAGACGGTTCGTCCGGTCGAACTGAAGCTGGCCGTCGACCTGGCCGCCCAGGCCGGACACGTCCTCGGCAACGTGCGCCTCAACGAGGAGCTGGTCCGTCGTCTGGAGGACCTCCAAGCCTCTCGCCAGCGCCTGGTCTCAGCCCAGGACGAGGAGCGCCGGCGCCTGGAGCGCAACCTCCACGACGGGGCCCAGCAGCACCTGGTGGCGCTGCGGGTCCACCTCGGTCTGGCCGAGGCGGCGATCGACGAGGGCCCCGAACAGATGCGGGCGCTGCTCGCCGAGTCTCAGCAGGTGGCGGCCGAGGCCCTGGAGAACCTGCGGGACCTGGCCCATGGGATCTACCCGCCGCTGTTGGCCGACGAGGGCCTGGTCGTGGCCTTGCGGACGCAATCCCGCAGGTCGCCCCTGCCGGTGCAGGTGCATGGCGACGAGTGCGGGCGCTACCCACAGGAAACGGAGATGGCCGTCTACTTCTGTTGCCTCGAGGCTCTGCAGAACGCGGCCAAGTACAGCGAGGCCTCCAAGGTCGAGGTGCATCTCGTGGACGAGGGCGAGGTATTGCGCTTCAGCGTCGAGGACGACGGCACAGGCTTCGACCCGGCCACGGTGCAACGAGGTGCCGGTCTCCAGAACATGGCCGACCGCCTCCAGGCCCTCGGAGGCGACCTCGAGATCGTCTCGTCTGCGGGCATGGGCACCCGGCTGGCCGGTGAGATACCGATCGGCCCTGGCATTCGCAAGGCGGAGCCCGGCCCGGCGCATGGGTCACCCGTGCTCGACGGTGATCGAATCGGGTAGGACCGCAGCATGACCGACACGCCGACTGACCTGCCGCCCGAAGAGCCGTTCGAGAGCGAGGACGTCTCCGATGAAGTGCTCGAGCACGACCAGGACGAAGGTCTCACGGACAAGCTGCGCCACAGCGGCGTGGGCGTGGAGGACCCGAACATCGTCGGCGATGTCGGCCCCACCGACATCCCCCCGGGTACCGACCCCGACTCCGTCGCCTAAGTCCGAGTCGCCTAAGGCCGGGTCGCCCAGGTCTGGATCGCCTGATCCGGGATTCGCCTGATCCGGATTCGTCAGGACGCCAGCATGAGGGTGCTCAAAAGGCGCTCGTACCGGCTGTCCACATCGCCGGGAACAGCCAAAGCGCCAAGCCGAGGGGTACGAGACCGACCCGCCCACCGAGCGCCCGACCAGTCCGACCGGCCGCGATCTGGGCGAAGGCGGCGATGAGGAAGCAGACAACGGCAGCAAGGTAGAAGAGAAAGGTCAGCTTGGGATCCATGCGCAGTACGTTCCCGTCGGCGCTCCGGGCAAACGCCGAAGTCAGATCAGCGCTATGGCACCACGGTGGAGACGCCGAGCCCTGGGCTGGCCACCAGGCGGAGGTCCGTGGTCACGAGCGGGGCACCGAGGTGGCGAGCCATGACGACGTAGATGGCGCCGGCAATGGTCGGGCTCTGGCCTATCTGTCGGGCCTCCCGCAGCAGGGGTTGCACCTTGACCCGGCGGACGGGCCAGGTGCCCAGCCGGCCGAGGGCGGCGTCGATGCGTGCCGCCGGATAGCGGTGTTGTGTCGAGTGGTGACCAAGCACGCCGGCGACCTCAGCGAAGTACAGCTCCGGCACCCACTCTTCGGCGTCGGGGGGAAGCTTGGCCAGCAGGCGCCGGCCCACAGGGGTGAGCAGAAGGATCTCGGCGCCCGCGGAGGCGTCAAGGACGACGGGCGTCGGCACCTTCACAGCGTTCTCGGAGCTCCCTGACGATGTCAGCGGCTCCGGCGTCAACGTCGGTAGGGCCATCCGTCGCCAGGAGCTGAAGCCAATCGGTGCGACTAATCGAAGGCTGGCCGTTGAAGGTGACGATCACGGAGTTAGATGTCGTAGTAGAGCATGAACTCCCAGGGGTGGGGACGGAGGCGGACCTCGTCGATCTCGTGCAAGCGCTTGTAGGTGATCCAGGTCTCGATCAGGTCGGGGGTGAACACGTCGCCGGCCAGGAGGAAGTCGCTGTCAGCCTCCAGCGCCAACAGCGCCTCGTCGAGGCTTCCCGGCACCTGGGGAACCTTGGCCAACTCCTCGGGAGGAAGGTCGTAGAGGTCCTTGTCGACGGGATCGGCCGGCTCAGTGCGCTTCTGGATCCCGTCGAGGCCGGCCATGAGCATGGCCGAGAAGGCCAGGTAGGGGTTGGCGCTCGGGTCGGGGCAGCGGAACTCCAGGCGCTTGGCCTTGGGGCTCTTGGAGTACAGCGGGATGCGCACCGAGGCGGAGCGGTTGCGCTGCGAGTAGACCAAGTTGACCGGCGCCTCGTAGCCCGGCACCAGGCGCTTGTAGGAGTTGGTGGTGGGGGCGGCGAAGGCGAGGACGGCCGGGGCGTGGGCCAGGAGGCCGCCGATGTACCACCGGGCCATGTCCGAGAGCCCGGCGTAGCCCGTCTCGGAGAAGAAGAGGGGATCGCCGCCGTTCCACAGCGACTGGTGGACGTGCATGCCCGAGCCGTTGTCCTGGTAGATGGGCTTGGGCATGAAGGTGGCCGACAGGTTGTGCTGGCGGGCGACGTTCTTGACCACGTACTTGTAGAGCATGAGCTTGTCGGCCATCGACAACAGGGTGTCGAAGCGCATGTCGATCTCGGCCTGGCCGGCGGTGCCGACCTCGTGGTGCTGGACCTCGATCTCGAGGCCGAGGCGCTCCATGGTGACGACCATCTCCGAGCGCAGGTCCTGGTAGTGGTCCATGGGGGGAACGGGGAAGTAGCCCTCCTTGTAGCGGGGCTTGAAGCCAAGGTTGGGCTTCTCGTCGCGAGCTGAGTTCCAGATCCCCTCGACCGAGTCGACCGAGTAGGACGCCGAGTGCTGATCCTGGTGGAAGCGCACGTCGTCGAACACGTAGAACTCGGCCTCGGGGCCGAAGTAGGCGGTGTCGGCGATGCCGGTGGAGATCAGGTACTCCTCGGCCTTCTTGGCGATGTAGCGGGGGTCACGGCTGTAGGGCTCGCCGGTGATGGGGTCGTGCACGAAGCAGTTGAGGTTGAGCGTGCGGTGCTGGGTGAAGGGATCGAGCACGACGGTGTTGGGGTCGGGCATGAGGAGCATGTCTGACTCCTGGATCTCCTGGAAGCCACGAATCGACGAGCCGTCGAATCCGAACCCCTCCTCGAAGGCCTCCTCGGTGAGTTGGTGCAGCGGGACCGAGAAGTGCTGGGTGAGGCCGGGCAAGTCGCAGAACCGGAAGTCGATGATCTCGACCCCCTCGTCCTTGGCGAGGGCGAGGACCTCTCCGGGGGTGCGCTCCTGCACGATGTTCGTCTCCTTCTCGTCGACTGTCTGGGTGGTCTGGCGGCGATCGGTCGCCACCTTGGCTGCGGGCCGTTTCTCGGCTGTTGCCGAAATGTGAACGTCGTATGAACTAGCGACCCTACGGCCACCGGAGTAGAGGCAACCGCAGCGACCAGCGCGAAGATAGGCGACGCGACCGTCCCCCCGCCCCTTGGAGGCAAGCCACACCATGGAACGCCAGCAGGACTACGTGATGCGCACGGTCGAGGAACGAGGTGTTCGCTTCGTCCAGCTCTGGTTCACCGACGTGCTGGGCACCCCCAAGGCGTTCAGCATCACCCCGGCCGAGTTGGAGACAGCGCTGGAGGAGGGCATGACCTTCGACGGCTCGGCCATCGAGGGCTTTAGCCGGGTCCAAGAGAGCGACGTGTTAGCCAAGCCCGACCCGAAGACCTTCCAAATCTTGCCCTTGGAGAGCGGCGACGCCGCCGTCGCCCGGGTCTTCTGTGACGTCATCAACCTCGACGGCACACCCTTCGAGGGCGACCCCCGCAACGTCTTGCGCCGGGCCTTGGAGCGGGCCCGAGAGCGGGGGTTCTCCTTCTACGCCGCTCCCGAGGTCGAGTACTTCTACTTCGCCGACGACGACCCCTCCCTCCCGCCGGCGCTGCTCGACCGGGGCTCGTACTTCGAGCTGTCGGTGGCCGACCTCACCACCGAGCTGCGTAAGCAGACCGTGCTCACCCTCGAGGAGATGGGCGTGCCGGTCGAGTACTCCCAGCACGAGGACAGCCCCAGCCAGCACGAGATCGACCTGCGCCACACCGATGCCCTGACCATGGCCGACACCGTGATGACGCTGCGGCTGATGGTCAAGGAGATCGCCCGCGAGCGAGGCGTCTACGCCAGCTTCATGCCCAAGCCCATCAGCGGGATGCAGGGTTCGGGAATGCACACCCACTTCTCGCTGTTCGAAGGTGACGTCAACGCCTTCCACGACCCCGGCGACGAGCACGGCCTGTCGAAGGTGGCGAAGGGATTCATCGCCGGGCTATTGCGCCACGCCCCCGAGATCACCGCCGTGACCAACCAGTGGGTGAACTCCTACAAACGTCTGGTGGTGGGCTATGAAGCGCCCGTCTACATCTCCTGGGCCCGCAATAACCGCTCGGTCGTGGTCAACGTGCCCCATTCCAAGAAGGGGAAGTCCGACTCCACCCGCATCGAGTATCGGGCACCCGACCCAGCCTGCAACCCCTACCTGGCCTTTGCCATGGTGCTCGCCGCCGGCCTCAAGGGGATCGAGGAGGGCTACGAACTGCCTCCCGAGACCCAGGCCAACCTCTACCAGCTCACCCCCGAGGAGTTGCTGGCCGAAGGCATCCGCCCGCTGCCCGGCAACCTCAACGAGGCCATCGTCGCCATGGAGGGCTCCGAGCTGGCGGCCGAGACGCTGGGCGAGCACGTCTTCGAGTGGTTCATCCGCAACAAGCGAGCGGAGTGGGCCGAGTACAAGACGCAGGTGAGCCAGTTCGAGCTCGATCGCTACCTCCCCCGGTTGTAGGCGTCACCGTGGAGCCGCTGTTGATCCACCCCGACCCTCCGAGCCCCGAGGTGGCCCAGGCCCTCGACCTCGGGGGCTACCCGTGGAAGGGCGTGGCCGATGCTGAGGCCGCCGCCCAGTCGGAGCCCGAGGATGGCTGGGCCGGGGCCGTGGTGGGCGCCGATCGCGATCCGGAGACGGCCTTCGCTCTATGCCGAGCGCTGCGCAAGCGTGATCTTCCCCTTGAGCCGGTGCTGCTGTTGGTTAGTGGCGCCCAGCTCGCCGACCTTGAGCTGCGTGAGGACCTCTTCGACGACTTCTGCCTGGCCCCGGTGCGTCCCCGGGAGCTGGAGGCTCGGCTCAAGCACCTGTTCTGGCGTACAGGCCGGGGCACTCGCCCCGAGCTGGTGGAGTACGGCGACCTGATGCTCAACCTCGAGACCTACCAGGCGGCCATCGCCGGGCGCCCGCTCGACCTCACCTACATGGAGTACGAGCTGCTCAAGTTCTTGTCTTCCCACCCGGGCAAGGTCTTCACCCGTGAGACCCTGCTCAGCCGGGTGTGGGGCTACGACTACTACGGCGGCGCCCGCACCGTCGACGTCCACGTCCGGCGGCTGCGAGCCAAGCTAGGAGAGGAACGGGCCGGGCTCATCCACACTGTGCGCTCGGTGGGCTACCGCTTCGGCGAGACCCGCTGGGCAAGCTGAGCAGCTGAGGCGGTCGAACAGGCCCAGCGACCGTTGACGAGCGACGATCACGACGGACGGAGGACGCGAAAGGATGTCCATCACTCGAGGGCGAGGTAGGCCCAGGCTTCGATCTCGACCAGGGCGCCGAGGGG
>JBBSLT010000146.1:0-6264 GCA_038233555.1 Acidimicrobiales bacterium | reverse complement strand
GCGATCCGCGGGTTCGATTCCCGCCACCTCCACGACGACGACGACACAGCCTGCAGGGGCTCCGGGACGCAACACCCACCGTTAGGCTTGGGGTTCCCCCGGCCCCCACCAGGACACCTCTCCCGTGGAACTTCTCTTTTTGCTGCTGCTCGTCGCCGCCGGCGTCGGCGTCGTGGTGTACCTCCGCAAGCAGAAGGACCGCACCGCGGAGTCCGAGCGCCAGACCGAGCAGGCCCGGCCTCGCGATCCATTCGCCCAGAGCCACGGCAACGAGGACCTCCTCTACGGCCTCAAGGTCAGCGACGTGGTGTCCTACCACGCCCGGGACTGGGTGGTGCGGGGGACGCTGCGCTTCGACGAGGGCGGCTACACCTGGGCCGAGCACCTCATCAGTGACGCCCGCGACCAGCACTGGCTATCGGTAGAGGACGACGAGGGCATCAGCGTCTCGTTGTGGCAGCGGGTCCCCCGCACGGAGGTCGACGGCGAGCCCGGCGACCGCTCGGTGACCCATGACCAGGTCGGCTACAAGCTCCACGAGGACGGCCAGGCGTCCTACACCGCCGAGGGCACCACGGGCACGGCTCAGAGCGGTACCGCCCGCTACGTCGACTACCGAGGCCCCGACGACAAGCGCTTGAGCTTCGAGCAGTTCGCCGAGGTCTGGGAGGTCTCGGTCGGCCACACCGTGCTGCCCCGCACCCTGGACATCTTTCCCCGGTCCGCATGACCCAGAATCTCTTGGAGCTTCCCGTCGCCTTCGCTGACGCCCGCGCCGCCGATCTCGGACTGCACCTCGGCTTGGCCCCCCAGCCGGCCCTGGCGGTGCGCACCGTCGATGGAGACGGCTGGACCGCCGAGCTGCGCATCCTCGGTGCGTCTCACCAGGTGCTGGTCGAGCGAGGTGGGCGCAGGGTGTGCTCCGAAACGGTGGCCTGCCATCTTCCCTCGATGAGTCCTCGCCTCGCCCCCCTCCCCGACCGGTACCGCCGCGGCCTCGACTACGAGTTCCGGTCCCAGATCGACCACCTGGAGCCCGCCGACTTCCGCAGGGCCGTCGAGGACCTGTTGCATCACCAACCCGACGACGGGGCGGGGCAGTCGCTATGCGCCCGCTTCCCCGGCGACAAGCTGGGCACCACCGCCGTGCACCTCGATCTCCACGACGGAGGAGACGGGGCCCGGCTCCGCTGGCAAACGTGGCACACCTACCCTCGCACCGGTGAGGTGGTCACGACCTCGTCCCGCTTCGCTCTGGCGGTGGGATCATCCGCAGGCCGGACGTGACGAGGACCGGGCGCAATACCATCGCCATCGGAGTGGTCCTCGTCCTTATCCTCTCCGCCTGCGGCTCCAGCGGGCGGCCCCGGGAGGAGGTCCGAGGGTTCATCGACGCCAACTACGAGGCCGATCCCAACCGGGCCAACACTTGGCTCTCGGACCAGCCCGTGGACGCCACCGCCGACCGCATCGCCGAGTTCGTCCGCCCCCGGGACGTGATCACGGAACAGGAGTCCACCTTCATGCGGGCCAACGATTACATGGTGGCAGTGTTTCCCGAGCCGACCGGATCGCGTATCGAGTTCGACGACTACGAGAAGGTCCGCAATCGCTACCTGCCCATCATCGGGGGATTTTGGGGGCCATCGCCCCTCTCCTACGGGCCTCGTGGCGGGCGGGGCACGGGGGGCGGGTTCGGCGGCGGCGGATTTCGCGGTGGCGGCTCCGGATTCGGCAAGTAGCCCTACCCGTCCACACGAGACCAGCAGCGGACCAGAGGAGAGAAGTCCATGAACATCATTGGTATCGACCTCGGGATCAGCGCCGGGGAGCTCTTCACGGGGATGGGCGAGGCGGTGGCCTGGGGGGCCATGGCCATCGTGCTGCTCGCCCTTGGCTACGGCGTCATCGACCTCCTCACCCCCGGGAGCCTCGGCCAGCTGATCTACGTCGAGCACAACGTCAACGCCGCCGTGGTGCTGGCCTCGGGGATCCTCGCCATCGGCACCATCGTCACCACCTCGATCCTCACGTCGCTCGCGGGTTTTCTGCCCGGCCTGGTGAGCGCCTTTGCCTACGGCGTGCTCGGCATCGGCCTGTTGGCCGTCGCCTTCCTGGTGGCCGACCGGCTGACCCCGGGCGACCTAGGCGAGATCGTCACCCACTCCACCCCCAACCCGGCCGCATGGGTGGTGGCGGCCAACCACGTCGCCCTCGGCGCCATCCTCGCCGCCGCCATATCGTGAACTTCCCCCTCCTGATCTGATGGTGAGCACCGACCGGGAGCGTGTTCCGAGCATCGAATCGCCGGTGGGCGACATCAGCCCCAACGCTGGTGCCAGCTTTCCCCGGCCGGACCGCACCCGCAGGCTCGTGCTGCTCGCCGTGTTCGTCTGCGCCGCCTGCGGGCTGGTCTACGAGCTGGCCCTCATCACCCTGGGCTCCTACCTGACGGGCAGCTCCGTCGTGCAGACCTCCCTCGTCATCAGCTTCGTGATGGCCGCCATGGGCCTTGGCGCACTGGCGGTCAAGCCCCTGCTGCGCTGGCCAGTGCCGGCCTTCGCCGCCGTCGAGCTCAGCCTCGGGCTCGTGGGGGCGCTATCGGTCCCCCTGCTCTACGCCGCCTTCGCCTGGCTCAACCTCTACACCCCGGTCATGCTGGTTATGGCCACGCTCATCGGTGGCCTCATCGGCGCCGAGATCCCACTGCTCATGGCTCTGGTGCAACAGGTCCGCCGCCAAGAGGCGGCGGGCGCCGTGGCCGACTTGTCAGCCGCCGACTACGGCGGTGCCCTCCTCGGCGGCTTGGCCTTCCCCTTCCTCCTGCTCCCCGTCTTCGGCCTTCTCCAGGGCGCCCTGGTGGTGGGAGCGCTCAACGTGGCCGTCGCCGGGCTCCTCGCCGGCTGGCTGTTCCGCAACTCGCTCCGCCGCCGGGGCCGCCTGGCCGTCGCCGCTGCCGCCCTCGGTGGCCTCGCCCTGCTCGGCGGGGCGGCCGCCTTCGCCGAGCCCTTCGAGGTCACCGCCCGCCAGCGCCTGTACCGCTACCCCATCGTCCACGCCGAGCGCAGCCTCTACCAGGAGATCGTGCTGACGTCGGCCCCCGTCGACCGGTGGCGCACCCGCGACGTTCGCCTCTACCTCGACGGCGACCTGCAATTCTCCAGCCTGGACGAGCACCGATACCACGAGAGCCTGGTCCATCCCGTCATGGCCGAGAGCCACCGGCGCGTCCTGGTGCTCGGCGGGGGCGACGGGCTGGCCCTGCGGGAGGTGCTGCGCTATCCCGACGTTGAGGCGGTGACGCTGATCGATCTCGATACCGCCGTGGTCGAGCTGGCCCGGACGAACGACTGGCTCTCGGAACGCAATCAGGGAGCCTTCGACGACGAGCGGGTCGAGGTGGTAGCAGCCGACGCCTTCACCTGGGCGCGCGACTACCGGGGCCCTCCCTTCGACGTGGTCGTGGTCGACCTTCCCGACGCCGACTCGACCGAGACGGCCAAGCTCTACACCGTCGAGTTCTACGGCCTGGTCAACCGACTCCTGGTCGACGACGGCCGCATGGCCATCCAGGCCGGATCGCCCTTCTTCGCGCCCTGGACCTACTGGTCGGTGGTGACGAGCGTGGAGGCGGCGGGGCTGGCCGCTGTCCCCTACCACGTCGACGTGCCCTCCTTCGGCGACTGGGGCTTCGTCCTGGCCCAGCGGGGGGCCCAGCCGCCGGAGCTGGGCATCGCCCCCGGCGCTCCCGAGCTGCGCTTCCTCACTCCCGCCGTCCTCGAGGCCAGCCGGGTCTTCGCCCCCGACCGGATCCCCGACAAGGTCGAGGCCTCCACCCTCCTCGACCCGGTCATCCTCGACTACCAGCGCCGGGAATGGGTCGGCTACTGACACCGTAAGAGCGAACGCCTCAAGTTCGCCGCCCGATCTGCCGATGATTCTTGGAGGACAGGCTCGTGCGAGGTGATTGCCGAGCACGCAGCCGGGGAACACCGCAGATAGCCAGGTACCCCCCCAGGCCTCCGGGCCTCACCTGGCAAGAGAAGGAGTACGTCTTATGACCCTCGGCTGGTTAGCCCTGGCGGCCTTCGTCGTCACCATCATGGCCATCGTCGTGCGCATCGTCCAGGTGGCCTGGCACGCCGGACGAGTCGAGAAGATCGTCCTGGCGGGCCTGGCCGTGCCCCTCAGCTTGGTCGTAGGCGTCTCCACGGCCACTGCCACCACGGTGTTCGCCAACCAGCGCCACTGGGGCGAAGGCTCACAGAGCCTGGTGGTGGTGGATAAGACGGGTGACCACGACTGGCAGCACGCCACCGAGGAAGCGGTGGCGGTCTGGAACGCTGCCGGCTCGGCGCTGGCGCTCACCTGGGAGACGGGCAGCGGCGACTGCGGCTTCGACGGGAACCGGATCAGCGTGTGCCTCGGCGACACCCGAGCCGACGGGCCATTCGACGGCATGAGCTACGACATGGTCGACAACGGTCACATCCAGGGCGCCTACCTGGCGGTGTGCGACGACTGCGGGCTCGACCAGCAGCGCCGTACCGAGGTCGCCATCCACGAGCTCGGACACGCGCTGGGCCTCGAGCACAGCGACGACCCCAACTCCATCATGTGGCACAAGGGCGGTGCCGAGCTGGACGAGTCCTACCGCATCCTTCGCGGGAGCCACGACCACGCCGACCACGCCTCCTGGCAGTTCGTGCTCTTCGATCTGCTCGGCGGCGACCAGGAGTTCAACAACCTCCACTGAGGTCTCGCCCCTCACTCGCTTCGATCCGTTCGGGAGCTTGGTGGTGCTCCGGGCACCCTCGCTTGCTCGGGGGCTAGGCGTGCAGATGCTGCGCTAGATAGTTCGCCTCGCCGATGGAGTCGATGAGGGCGAGTTGGGTCTCCAGGTAGCCACTGTGGTGCTCCTCCTCGACCAGCATTCTCGCCAGGAGTTCTCGGGTGCCGTTGTCGCCGGTCTCGCGGGCGAGGGCGATGCCCCGGTTGAAGCGCTCGATGGCCTCGTGCTCGACGGCGAGATCGAGGCGCAATTGCTCGGGAACGGTTTCGCCCACCCGGACCGGGCCAAGGCGCTGCAGGTTAGGCACGCCCTCGAAGTGCAGGATCCGCTCGATCACCGACTCGGCGTGCTTCATCTCGTCGATCGACTCGGCCCGGGTGTGCTCGGCCAGGCGGAGGTAGCCCCAGCTCTCCTGCATCTTGGCGTGAGCGAAGTACTGGTTGATGGCTGTCAACTCAGCGGTAAGCACCTCGTTGAGCAACTCGATGATCTCTGGGCGTCCCTGCATGGCGGCGATGGTAGACCGGCTCACGCGGCCGTGCGGGAGGCGATGGCCACCGCAGCTCCGGGATACTCGGCGGCCTGCACCGCAAGGTCGCCGAGCAGCAAAGCGATGGCGGGCCGGCAACCACCGCAGACCGAGCCGGCGCCGCACTGGCTGATGATGGCGTCGACGTCATTGGCACCTTCAGCCACGGCGGCGAGCACCAGGCCGTCGGAGACCGCTCGACAGTGACAGATGACCACGTCAGCGGTGCCCGGATGGAGCGACCACATCACCCTGCTTGGTTGCCATACTTCGACGCTCCTTGGTACGAGATCCAGTCGCCACACTTTCTGGCCCAAGTAAAGGATACCTACCAGAACGCAGCCGTCAAGTCGAGGCCTCAAAAGGACGAGGTGGACGACGAAGACATCGAAACGAAGACATCGATGACCCGTGGGAGGGGGCCACTCGGTGACAGGACCAACTCCGGCCGGTCAGCGCCTCGAGGGGAGCTGGGGAAGGTCAGACATCGAGGAACTTGGTGACCGCCACCCCGGCCCCGATGGCCCCGATGGCGGCCCCGAGCACCAGGGTCAGCGTGCCGGTGGTCGCTACCTGAGAGGCGGCGACCACGAACCCGTCGAACAGCGGGACGTTGCGGATGGCGTCCTGAGCGGCGTTGCGCACCAGGTAGACCACCGCGAAGGCCACCGAGGCGCCGACGACCCCTTGCACCAGGCCCTCGAGCATGAACGGCACCCGGATGAACCAGTTGGTGGCCCCCACCAGCTTCATCACCTCGATCTCCCGGCGCCGGGCGAAGATGGCGGTACGAATGGTGTTGAAGATCAGCAAGGCGGCGGCAAAGCACAAGACGGCGGCCACGGCGAAGATCACGCTCTGGGTGATGCCCGAGACCCGCAGCAACGTCCGCACCGTCTCCTCGGCGAACACGACGTCACGAACGCCGGGCTCCGCCCGGAAG
>JBBSLT010000145.1:0-6363 GCA_038233555.1 Acidimicrobiales bacterium | reverse complement strand
CGGCCATTCCTGGAGCCGCGACTCGGCCCGCATCCTCTACGCCCAGGACCAGGGGGGCAACGAGAACTTCCACCTCCACGCCGCCGACCTGTCCCGCCCGGGTGAGGTCTCGGTCGACCTCACCCCCTTCGACGAGGTGCGAGTGAGCATCGTCGACGTGCCCCACCACGACCCCGCCCACGTGCTGGTGTCCATGAACCAGCGTGACCCCCACTGCTTCGACGTGCATCGCCTCGAGCTGGCCACCGGCGCCCTCGAGCTGGTGGCCGAGAACCCGGGCAACATCGCCGGTTGGCACACTGACTCTGCCGGACGGCTCTTGGGGGCCACCGCCCAGACCCCAGCGGGTGACACCGAGATCCTGGTGCGCGACGACGAGAACGACGACTTCCGCTCCCTCACCGTCTACGCCAACGAGGACGGCGGAAGCGTCTTCGGCTTCACCCCCGACGGTGCCGCCCTGTGGGTCGGCTCGGCTCGGGGAACCGACCTCACCCGCCTGGTCCGCCTCGACCTGACCACGGGCGAGGAGACCGAGGTGCACAGCCATGCCGAGGTCGACCTGGGCGGGCCCATCCTGCGCAGCCGCACGGGTGAGCTGCTGGCCGTGATCAACATGGCCGACCGCCTGGAAGTGACCTTCTTCGACGCCGACTTCCAACGGAAGTGGGGTCAGGCCGCCGCCCTTCACCACGGCGATGTGGCCGGGGTATCCATGGACGACGACGAGACGACCTGGGTGGTGTCCTTCGACGACGACCGTGAGCCCGGGGCTACCTTCCTGCTCGACACCGACAGCGGTGAGGCCGAGTTCCTCTTCCGGCCCCGTCCCAAGCTCGACCCGGCCACCCTGGCGCCCATGCAGGCCGTTCGCATCCCGTCGCGCGACGGCTACACCCTGCACTGCTGCCTAACCCTGCCCCTCGGCGTCCCCCCCGAGCGGCTGCCCATGGTGTTGGTGGTCCACGGCGGGCCGTGGGCCCGGGATGCCTGGGGGTACGACCCCGAAGCCCAGTTCCTGGCCAACCGGGGCTACGCCGTGCTCCAGGTCAACTACCGGGGATCGACCGGCTTCGGCAAGGCGTTCATGCACGCCGCCGAGCACGAGTTCGCCGGCAAGATGCACGACGACCTCATCGACGCCGTCGAGTGGGCCGTGAAAGAGGGAACCGCCGACCGTGACCGGGTGGCCATCTACGGCGGCTCCTACGGGGGATACGCCACCCTGGTGGGAGTCACCTTCACCCCTGAGGTCTTCGCCGCCGCCATCGACTACGTGGGCCCCTCCAGCCTGGTCACCCTGGTCCGGTCCTTCCCCGCCTACTGGCGTCCGTTTCTCCAGGGCTCGTGGTTCCGCTTCGTGGGTGATCCCGGCACCGAGGAGGAGCCCAACGAGGAGGTGGTGGCCGACCTGTGGGCCCGCTCACCGCTCTCGAAGGTCGATGACATCCGCACCCCCCTGTTGGTGGTGCAAGGAGCCAACGACCCCCGGGTCACCAAGGGCGAGGCCGACCAGATCGTGGCCGCCCTCCGGGATCGGGGCGTGGAGGTGGAGTACCTGCTCAAGGATGACGAGGGCCACGGCTTCGCCAACCCCGAGAACCGCCTCGACCTCTACCGGGCCATGGAGCGCTTCCTAGCCGAGCACCTCGGCGGCCGCTCGGGAGCGTAGGGGCCCAGCCGACCGGCCGCGGCTCAGCCGACCTGCTGCTCGAGCTCAACCGGGCCATCCTCGACGCCTCCCCGGCCGAGCTGCGCCGCCAGCTCGCCTACAAGTGCCAGTGGTACGGGTCCACCCCGAGCCATCGGTATCGCCAGTGGGGCGGGAACCGGCCAGGGCGACCTGGCCAACGCGCAGGGAGAGGAGAGGTCCATGGGCTCGCCCAGGTGCTCCTCTACGAACTGCGGAGACGGCACCAGCCCGACCGGGCCGGGTAGGACCGTCACCGCCGTCGAGCGATCGACGGCTGCTTGAGAGCGTGCAACTCATGCATACTCACTTGCAACGGTAGGAGGAGCACATGGCCAGGGCGATTTGGAGTGGAGCGATCAGCTTCGGGTTGGTGAACGTGCCGGTGAAGCTCTTCAGCGCCACGGAGACGAGGGACGTGAGCTTCCACCAGTTCCAGGAGGGAACCGGCCAGCGCATCCGCTACAAGCGGGTCGCCGAGGAGTCGGGCGAGGAGGTCGGCTACGACGACATCGTCAAGGGCTACGAGATTGACAAGGGCCGCCACGTAATGGTGTCGCCCGAGGAGCTGGAGTCGGTCGAGCCGGGCAAGACCCGCACCATCGAGATCGAGGACTTCGTCGACCTCCACCAGATCGATCCCGTCTACTACGAGAAGACCTACTACCTGGCGCCGGCCAAGGGCTCGGGCGCCGAGAAGTCGTACGCGCTGTTGCGCCGGGCCATGGAGGATGCCGACAAGGTGGCCATCGCCCGCTTCGTCCTGCGCACCAAGCAATACCTGGCCGCCATCCGCCCCGCTCGGGGGGTCCTGGTGCTGGAGACGATGTTCTTCGCCGATGAGGTGCGTGATCCGCAGCGTGACATCGATGACGTTCCCGGTGACGAAGTCGAGCTGGGCGAGCGGGAGCGGCGGATTGCCACCCAGCTCATCGACTCGCTGACCAGCGACTGGGAGCCCGAGCGCTACCACGATACGTACCGGGAGCGGGTGCTCGAACTCGTCGCCCGCAAGGCCGAGGGCGACGAGATCGTGGTGGAGCGCCAGGCGGCCGAGGGAGGCGAGGTGATCGACCTCATGGCGGCCTTGGAGGCGAGCGTGGCCGCTGCCCGCCAGGAGCGCCGCCGCCCCGAGGCGGTCGCCGAGGCTGGGCCCGAACCCACCCCGGACGATCGCGATGTTGGCGGCGATGCCGATCGGTGGCAGGAGATGTCAAAGGACGAGCTCTACGACGAGGCTCAGCGCCGGGCCATCGCCGGGCGCTCGTCGATGAGCAAGGAGGAGCTGGCCGAGGCGCTTCGCCAGGCCTCCTGACCAGCTTGACGAGCTTCGATCACGATTTGCTCAGGCCGCCGACGGGTCGTCGAAGCGCAGATCCTTCAGCGCGAGGCTCTCCTGTTGCCCTGGCGGCTCGGGTCCGGGCGCGTCCGGCGGCCCCGCGGCATCACCTGGCGCCACCCATCGTCGCTCGCCCGGCGGCCCCTCCAGGCGCCAGCCCCCGTTGGTCTTGGCCGTGTGGTGGATCCGGCACAGCCACGTCAGCGCATCGAGCTTGGTGCGGAAGCTCAGGTGCCAGTCGTCGATGTGGTCGATCTCCAAGGCCGTGGCGGAGCCACATCCGGGCACCTCGCACTGATAGCCCCGGGCCTCCAGGGCGCTGCGCTGGAACGCCGTGGCCGAGCGCCCCAGGTGGGCCACGGTGAAGACGTCCACCCCGTTGGTCACGATGGCGGCCCCGAAGGCGTCGCCCATCAGCGAGCGCACGGTGGCCACCGAGACGGGGCCAACTCCGGCGATCTCGCAGGTCTCACCGGCCTCGGCTAGGCCCCGCTTGAGCGCCTCGTAGGAGATCAGGACGATGACCTTGGTGTCGGGGCGCCGGGAGCGAGCCGGCCTCCGAGCTGGGGTGGTGGCCTCGGCCGCAGGTTGGCCGATGGCAGAGCCGGGGCCTTCGGGATCTTCGCCACCAGGAGCCTCGGCGCCCTCAACGGTGTCGGGGTCGGGGTCGGCGGTGTCGCTCGCGGCATCAGCGGTGTCTCCGGCCCTGTCGCCACCAACCGCAGTGGAGGTCGTGGGATGGCCCTCGGTTGACTTGGCATTGCCGTCACCCGCAGCAGGACTGGTCGTGGGCACGCCGGCGACCGTCTCCGCGGGCGGGGCCGGGGCCACGCCATCGTCGGCCGCCACCGAGCGCCTCGCCATCTCGGCCAAGGCGTCGGCGGCGTAGGCCTCGCCCGACTCGTGGTGGCCCGCTCGCCGGGCGGACTGGAAGATGGCCTCCTTCAGCGGGGCCAGCGCCGCCTCGATCTGGGCCCCCACCTCGGGGCTGTGCTTGGCCAGGAGATTCCAGGAACCGTCGGCTGCGGTCCAGGTGCGAAGCGAGCGCTGGCGCCGGAGGCGCTCGGCCCGGGCGGCCTCGTCCTCGGCCCGGGCCTGGGTGCGAGCGCACTCCTCGCGCAGGCGGCGCAGGTCGCGACGCTTGGCCAGCGCCACCAGCCGGGCCTCGGCGCCGGGATCGGCCTTGGCCGCCTGGGTGATGGCCTCGGCCTGCTGGTCGGACAGCTCGCCCTTGGCCACGGCGGCGTCGGCAGCGGGCAGCGCCGCCAGGGCCTTGGAGCTCTCCAGCTCGGCCCGGGCCCGACCGGTGGTGGTACCCGACAGCGCCCCCAGGTGCTCGGCCGCCGAGCGGGCACCATGGGCCTGCCACGAGCGGGACTCCTCCACCCGGCGGGCCAGACGGCACTTGGCCCCCGCCGCCAGGCGAGCGATGGCGTCGAAGGTCTCCCACAGGGGCGTGGCCTCGGGCAGGGGCACGGCGTCGGGATCGAGGGCCGAGCACAGGGCGGCCAGGTCGCTGCGCACCTTGCCGACATCCGCCAGAAGTGTGTCTGTCCCCAACATACGTTCGTATCTTACCCGGTCTCACAGCGTCTGTCAACAAATGCTGAGCATTTTCTCACTATCAATGTGGTCTGGTAGCTCTCCACCGTCCTCGTCCAAGCGATGTCGGCGTGGGTAGGCTGGTCGGCGTGAGCTTCCCGCTCAACTTGATCGTGGCTGCCGTGGCCGGGTACCTGATCTTCAAGATCGGTTTCGCCCTGTTGGGTTCCTTCGCCCGTCCCGCCCCCGAGCCCCCGCCTCCCGGGGAGATGCGCAGCGTGAAGCTCACCTACCGGTGCTGCCTGTGTGGCATGGAGCTGCGGGTCCGCTCCGCCCTCTCCGACGACCCGGATCCGCCCCGCCACTGCATGGACGAGATGGAACTCGTCCCCGCCGAGTAGGCCCCGCAGGATCGACTATGCAGCAGCGTAGAGAAGACCTACGAAAAACTGAAGGTCCCCGATGGGGAGAGCCCTATTACGGCGCCGCCGCCGCCCGCCTCCACCTCGTCGGCGGGGTCGGCCCAGGCCGCCCGCCGAGGGCTAGAGGAGCGCAGCGTGGTCGACGCTGAGGGCCAGGTCATCGATCCGCTCCTCGGTGCCTGGCTGCGTCGTCAACAGCCCTCACCTTGACGGGCTGATCTTGCGGTAGGTTATCCCCAGGGTGTGGGTAAACCTGGGGAGAATCACACCCCTGTAAGTACAGAGCGAGGAGAACCGGGTTCAGCGGCTCATCAGTGGTAGCGGGTGGCGGTGACGAATCCGCCGGTGATCAGAGCCAGGCCGACGAGCAGGAAGCGGTTGTCGGCGCCACCGGGGAGCAGACCCAGGTAGTTGAGCAGGATGACGGCGGCGCCCGAGAGCAGGAAGAAGAACATCAGGACGGGGACCCATCGGGGACTGACCTTCTGCTCCCGGGGGATAGGAGGGGTGTAGCGTCTCGATCCTTCCGGCGTTCGCCCCTTCGGCGGGTCGACCTTGGCGGGGGTTCCCTTGCCGCCCTTCGGGGTCACCCGTCCCGTCGACCGTGTCTGTTTTCCCGGTCCGCGCTTGGCCATGACGTCAGACTAGAGAGACTGTCCGGCCCATGCAGCCCAGCCCGGTACGCTTCGGCGTCGTGGCCGGAGAGTTCGACGAGATCCGAGGGCGGCTCGAGGGCATCGCCGAGGAGCTGGCCGACCTCGCCATCGTCCGTTTGCGAGAGTCGATCGACGCCGGCGGCTCCGAGCTTCCCGTCGACGAGAAGCGCCTCACCCGAGCCCGCCGGGCGGTGGAGAAGGCCGCCCATCTCCTGGCCGACGCCGACGACGGCTGAATTCGAGCGTTGCTGGGCTGCACCTCGGTAGCCTCGCCGGCGTGGGAGCGAAGGTGTTGGTCATCGACAACTACGACTCCTTCGTCTACAACCTGGCCCAGTACCTGGGAGAGCTGGGCGCCACCCCGCTGGTGCATCGTCACGACGTCCTCGATCTCGACCAGATCGACTCCCTCGCGCCCGACGCCGTCCTTATCTCACCCGGGCCGGGCGGGCCCGACGATGCCGGGATCTCCAACGATGCCATCCGCCACCTGGCCGGGCGCGTACCGGTGCTCGGCGTCTGCCTGGGCCACCAGTGCATCGGCGCCCTCTACGGCGGCCGAGTGGTGCGTGCCCCCCAGGTGGTTCACGGTCGCACCTCCCTGGTCCACCACGATGGCCGGGGCATCTTCGCCGGGCTTGTTTCCCCCTTGGAGGCCACTCGTTACCACTCCCTCGTAGTCGAGCGGGCCAGCCTGCCGCCGGCCCTGGAGAT
>JBBSLT010000144.1:0-6406 GCA_038233555.1 Acidimicrobiales bacterium | reverse complement strand
GCACCCCTCCTTGTGTCGATGCGGTGGTGGCGGCCGGGGTGCGCCGGGTGGTGGTCGCCGTGGTCGATCCTGATCCTCGGGTCGTCGGTGAGGGCATCAACCGATTGCGCGAGGCCGGCATCGAGGTGAGCGTCGGGGTGGGCCACGACGAGGTCGAGGAGCAGCTCGCTCCTTACCTGAAGCACCGCCGCCGGGGCCGGCCGTGGGTGGTGCTCAAGCTGGCAGCCACTCTCGATGGGCGCACCGCCGCCCCCGACGGAACGTCGCAGTGGATCACCGGCCCCGAGGCCCGGGCCGACGCCCACCGGCTGCGAGCCGAGAGCGATGCCGTGGTCGTGGGAGCGGGCACGGTCCGCGCCGACGACCCCAGCCTCACCGTCCGTCTGGTCGAGGGTCCCGATCCGCTGCGGGTGGTGCTCGGTCGAGCCCCGGGCGAGGCATTGGTGCATCCCGCCCTCGAGCTGGAGGGCGACCTCGAAGCGGTGCTTGACGAGCTGGGAAGGCGGGGCTGCGTCCAGGTGCTGGTCGAGGGCGGCGCCGGCGTGGCCGGAAGCTTCCACCGGGCCGGGCTGGTCGACCGCTACGTGGTCTACCTGGCGCCCAAGCTGCTCGGAGGCGACGACGGGAGGCCCCTGTTCGCCGGCCCCGGAGCACCAACCCTGGCCGACGCCTGGGGTGGGTGCATCGTCGCCGTCGAGCGATTGGACAACGATCTGAGGATCGACCTCGCGCCGCACCAAGCCCCGACTGCGCCCGACGCGGCGCCGGCGACCTCCACCCTGGCCTCGGTGCGCTAGCCATGTTCACCGGACTGGTGGAGGAGGTCGGCCACATCGAGGGCCGCACCGGCAGGCGATTGCGAATCGGCGCCGCCACCGTGGTCGAAGGGGCCGAGGTGGGTGACTCGATCGCCGTCGACGGTTGCTGCCTCACCCTGGTGGCGATGGGGGAGGGTTGGTGGGAGGCCGACCTCAGCGAGGAGACCCTCGCCCGCACCACGCTCGACCGCCTGGGTGCGGGCGACCGCGTCAACCTGGAGCGGCCGCTGCGCCTGGCCGATCGCCTGGGTGGCCACCTGGTCCAAGGCCACGTCGACGGGGTGGGCGAGATCGTCGCCCCCGCCCCCGACCTCACCGTGCGCCTACCCGAAGGGCTCGACCGCTACATCGTCACCAAGGGCTCGGTCACCGTCGACGGGGTGAGCCTCACCGTGGTCGAGCTCACCGGCGCCACCTTCAGCGTCGCCGTCGTCCCCCACACCGCAACGGCGACCACGCTGGCCTCCAAACACGTGGGCGACCCGGTGAACATCGAGATCGACGTGGTGGCCAAGTACGTGGAACGCTTGGTGGCGCCACTATGACCTCTCCCGGCAGCACCCGCCTGGCTGCCATCCCCGAGGCGGTAGCCGCCATCGCCCGGGGCGAGGTGGTGGTGGTGGTCGACGACGAGGACCGCGAGAACGAGGGCGACCTGATCATGGCGGCCGAGTTCGCCACCCCCGAGCGCATCACCTTCTTCGTCCGCCACACCTCGGGGGTGATCTGCATGCCGATGGAGGGCGAGCGCCTCGACCAGCTCGAGCTGCCCCTCATGGTGGCCGACAACACCGAGAGCCAACGCACGGCCTTCACGGTGTCGGTCGACCACCGGCCGACCACTTCCACCGGCATCTCCGCCGCCGACCGCTCGGCCACCATCCGGGCCCTCATCCATCCCACCACCAAGCCCCGCGACCTCGCCCGCCCGGGGCACATCTTCCCGCTCCGCTACCGCAACGGAGGCGTGCTCAAGCGGGCCGGCCACACCGAGGCGGCCGTCGACCTGGCCCGCATGGCCGGCCTCACCCCCGCCGGCGTCCTCTGCGAGGTGGTCAACGAGGACGGCACCATGGCCCGGGCCGCCGAGCTGGAGCGCTTCTGTTCCACCCACGGGCTGCTCATGATCTCCATCGCCGACCTGGTCCGCTACCGCCGCCAGTCGGAGCGCTTGGTCCGGCGCATCGATGAAGCCCGCATCCCCACCGAGTGGGGCGACTTTACCGCCTACGCCTACGAGTCGGTGCTCGACGGCGAGCAGCACCTGGCCATGGTCAAGGGCGCCGTCCAGGGCCAGGACGACGTGCTCGTGCGGGTACACAGCGAGTGCCTGACCGGCGACGTCTTTGGCTCACTGCGCTGCGACTGTGGGGTCCAAGTCGACGCCGCCATGCAGCGCATCGCCGAGGAAGGCCTCGGTGTGGTCGTCTACCTCCGGGGCCACGAGGGGCGAGGGATCGGCCTCGGGCACAAGATCCGCGCCTACAAGCTCCAGGACCAGGGTCGCGACACCGTCGACGCCAACGTCGAGCTGGGCTTCGCCGCCGACAGCCGGGAGTACGGCATCGGGGCCCAGATCTTGGTCGACCTCGGCATCACCACCATGCGCTACATGACCAACAACCCGGCCAAGTACGGCGGCCTCGACGGCTACGGCCTGCGCATCGTGGAGCGGGTCGCCCTGGAGTCGACCCCCAACCCGGAGAACATCCGCTACCTGCGGACCAAGCGTGAGCGCATGGGCCACCTGCTGCCCAATCTGGATGGCCGCCCCGGCGCCGACGTGGAAGGCTCTGAACCATGACCACCTATGTCGGACACCTGCGGGGGCAAGGGCTGCGCATCGCCATCGCCTGCGCCCGCTTCAACGACCTGGTCACCGAACGCCTCCTGACCGGCGCCCGCGACGGACTGGTACGTCATGGGGTCGACGAGGCATCCATCACCGTGGTGTGGACACCGGGCGCCGTCGAGCTGGCTCTGGTGGCTCAGCGCCTGGCCACCTCGGGCGAGGTCGACGCCGTCATCGCTGTGGGTGCGGTCATCAAGGGCGACACCGACCACCACCACCACGTCGGCGGCCAGTGCGCCGCCGGCCTACAGCGCGTCGCCCTCGACACCGGAGTACCGGTGGCCTTCGCCGTGCTTACCACCGACACCCTCGACCAGGCCCTGGAGCGAGCCGGGGCCAAGGCCGGCAACAAGGGCTACGAGGCGGCCGAGACCGCCCTGGAGATGGCCGACCTCCTGCGCCAGCTCCCCAAGGGTCGCTCCTGATGCTGCGTCTGGTGCTGCCCAAGGGGTCGCTGGAGCGGGCCACCCTGGAGCTGTTCGAGGCCGCCGACCTGGCCGTGAGCCGTAGCTCGTCGGTCGACTACAAGGCCACGATCGCCGATCCCCGGGTGCTCGACGTGCGCATCCTGCGCCCCCAGGAGATTCCCGTCTACGTGGCCGAGGGTCTCTACGACCTCGGCATCACCGGGCGAGACTGGATCGAGGAGACGGCCAGCGACGTCGTCACCCTCGGCGAGCTCCACTACTCCAAGGCCACGGCCCGGCCCATCAACGTGGTGCTGGCCGTGGCCGAGGACGCGCCCTGGGCCAAGGTGGGCGACCTCCCCGCCGGGGTGCGGGTCTCCACCGAGTACCCCGGTCTGACCCGGCGCTTCCTCGCCGCCCACGGTGTCGACGCCGAGGTGCGCCTGTCGCACGGCGCCACCGAAGCCAAGATCCCCGACATCGCCGACGCCGTGGTGGAGATCACCGAGACGGGTCGGGCTCTGCGGGCGGCCGAGCTGCGCATCCTCGACACCATCCTGGTCAGCTTCACCGAGCTGATCGCCAACCCCATCGCCTACGCCGACCCGGCCAAGGCCCATGCCATGCGCCAGCTCCACACCCTCCTCCAGGGAGCCTTGGAAGCGAGGGGCAAGGTCTTGGTCAAGCTCAACGTGGGCGAGGCCGACCTCGAGGCGGTGATCGCCATCCTGCCCTCCATGAAGGCGCCGACGGTGTCCAAGCTGTTCGGCAACGACGGCTATGCGGTGGAGACGGTGGTGCCCAAGGCCGACATCAACACCCTCATCCCCGCCCTCTCCGACGCCGGCGCCAGCGACCTCATCGAGATCCCCCTCTCCAAGATCGTCCACTGAGCCAGTGGGTAACCCACCCCCCTTCGTTCTTTGTCGACTGAGCAGTGCCACACACTGCTGATGCGACAAAGAACGGGGGTGGGGGTGGTGAGCGGCGTGGTGGTGAGCTTCGACGAGCGGGCGGGGTGGGGGAGCGTGCGGGGCGACGGCGGCGAGGAGCTGTTCTTCCACTGCACGGCGGTGGCCGACGGCAGCCGCACCATCGCCGAGGGCACGAGAGTCGACTACGACGTGATCCCCGGCCATTGCGGACGCTGGCAGGCGTGGTCCCTGCGCGCTCGAAGCTGACCACCTTTCAGCGTGGCTTGGCGGCCACGGTCTCCACCGCCACCAGGTCCTCGGGGCCACCGGCCACCACGATGGCACCGCCATAGCGGCGGCGCTGGCGGACCTCGAGGCGCCGGGCCACCCGGCTGAGCACCAGGTTGACGGCGATGTAGACGGCTGCCGCCGCCAGCAGGGCCTGGAGGGTGTTCCCGTCGAAGGTGCCGGTGATTTGGGCCCGGCGCAACAGCTCCTCGTACTGCACGAAGTAGCCGAGCGAGGTGTCCTTGTTCAAGACCACGAGCTGGCCGACGATGGCCGGCGCCATCCGGCGCAGAGCCTGGGGCAGGATCACCAGGAGCATGGCCTGCCCGACCGTGAGACCCACAGCCAGCGCCGCCTCGCTCTGGCCTCGGTCGAGCGACAGGATCCCGGCCCGGAAGATCTCGGCCAGCACCGCGCTGTTGTAGATGGCCAGGCCCAGTACCAGGTACCAGAACAGCGGCCACCTGATCCCCAGGCGAGGCAGGCCGAAGGCCAAGAACAAGATGAGGAGCAGGAGGGGAAAGCCCCGAAAGAACTCCACGTACGTCCCCGCCAGCCACCGGAGCGGCCGGTGACGGGACAACCGGCCCAACGCCATCACCGCGCCGAGAACCACGGCGCCGACCATGCCTGCCGCCGCCACCTTGAGGGTGTTGCCCAGCCCGCCCAGCAAGAAGCGGACCACACCCGGATCCACCAGGATGCTCCACAGCTCGGCGTCGAGCTGGCCCCGGGCGGCAAAGCGTCGCAGAGCCACCGCCGCCAGAGCGCCGAGCACCACGGCGGCGACCACGGAGGCGACCAGGACCCGACGGCGCCCCCGCGGACCGAGCTCGTCGCCGACCAGGGCGGCGGTCATCGTCGAATCGCCAGCCGGCGCTCGAGCACACCCACCACCAATCCGGTAGGGAGGGTGAGGGCGAGGTAGGCCAGTGCTGCCCCGGTGAAGACGGGGACGAACTGGGCTGACTCCACGCTGAGCTGAAAGGCCGTTCCCGTCAACTCGACGAGGCCGATGACGTAGGCGATGGAGGAGTTCCTGATGAGGGCGCTGAACAGGCTCCCCAACGGCCCGATCACGCTGCGCAGCGCCTGGGGCAACACGACCAGGCCGAGGACCTGGTTGAAACCGAGGCCGAGCGAACGCGCCGCCTCCACCTGTCCGGGGGCGACGGTGTTGACGCCGGCTCGGACCGTCTCGGCCACGAAGGCGCCGGTGTAGACCGACAGCACGAGGATCGCCGAGATGAACTCCGACTCGACGAGGATGCCGATGCTCGGGAAGCCGAAGAAGAAGACGACGAACAGCACCGTCAGTGGGCAGTTGCGGATCAGCTCCACGTAGACGGTGCCAGCCGCCCGCAAGGGGAGGATCGGCCCCACCCGGAAGGAGGCGACGGCGACGCCGATGACGAAGGCCCCGAGCCACGACAGCACCGTGAGCGAGGCGGTCGTAGCCACGCCCTCGGCGAATCTGTCGAGGTTGTCGAGGACGACGTCCACCGGCGGCGCTCGCCCCCTTGTCCTACGTTCGAGCTGGAGAAATGGTCGGGCTAGTAGCGGTCCACCGGGGGAGGCTCAGGAGTCTCCTCGGTCACGGCCCCGACGGTGCTGTTGTAGGCCTCGGCCCATTCACCATTCTCGTAGATCTCCTCGAGGCGGTCGTTGATGAAGCTACGGAACTCGTCGTCGCCCTGGGGGATGCCGATCCCGTAGGGCTCCTTGGTGAAGGGGTTTCCCACCAGCTCGAACACGTCCGATCCGTACTGCTCGATGAGGCCGAGCAGGATGACGTTGTCGGTGCTCACGGCGTCGACCCGCCCGTCTCGCATGGCGTCGGCACAGTTGGTGTAGAGGGGGAACTCGGTGACTTCGGCTTCCGGCGCCATCTCACGGACATTGTCGATCGACGTCGAGCCCTGCACCGAGCACACTCGCTTGCCGTTGAGGTCGTCGACACCCTCGATGGCTAGGGGGTTGCCAGCCGGCACCATGATGTCCTGGCCGGCCACGTAGTAGGGACCGGCGAAGTCGATCTGCTCCTTGCGGGCGTCGTTGATGGTGTAGGTGGCCACGACCATGTCGACGTTGCCGTCCACGATGGCCTGCTCCCGGATGGCCGACGGG
>JBBSLT010000143.1:0-6511 GCA_038233555.1 Acidimicrobiales bacterium | reverse complement strand
GTTTGGCCTTGTGGAGTTCTGGGCTCAGCGAACGGTGTCACCGGTGGACGGGCTGGCGGGGTGGACGGTCGTTGACGACTGCTATGTCGAGCACGGACGGTCGGCCGAGTACCTCCGAGCGCTGGTGGAAGGTGAGGGGCGCTCGGTGGGCACGGCCCGCACCTACGCTGGCCGGCTCGCTCTGTGGCTGACGTGGACGGCCGCAAGCGGGTCTGACGACAGCGCGCCGGACGTCGACTCTCTGACCGCCTTCGCCCGCTGGCTGGAGCGGACCCCGTCGCGCAAACACCGCCAGGGCAGGAACCGGCGACGGGCGGCCGACCCGACAGTCATCCCCCTCGGGTCTGCCCGTTCGCCTTCCACGGTGGACGGGATCCTCACCGTGGTAGTCGATTTCGTGCGGTTCGGGTCGTCGCGTGGTTGGACGGAGGCCGGCGTGGCCGAGGCTCTGAGCTTCCGCCAGGAGCTTCGCTTCCTGCCATCCCGCTATGACCGCGGGGAACGGACGGGGCGGCCGGTCGTCGAGCGGCGGCGGGTTCGGCGCCGACGGGTCGACAAGCCTCCGATGACTCTGACGAGGCAAGAGGTGGGCGCCCTCGTAGACGCATGCTCCAACGCCCGGGACCGCTTCATCGTGGAGGCCCTCTATGGCACAGGGCTGCGGCTCGCCGAGCTGTGCGGGCTTCGCCTGTCGGATCTGCACCTCGTTCCCTCGGCCGCCCACCTTGGGTGCAAGGTGGGCGGCGCCCACCTGCACGTCATCCGTCGGGAGGACAACGAGAACGGGGCGCTGGCCAAGTCGACCTACCCACGAGTGGTGCCGGTGATCAGGGCTCTGGTGCGGCTGCACGATGCCTACCGCTTCGAGCGCGACGCGCTGGCAGAGGGCGCCGCCAGCGACTACTTGCTGGTCAACTGCTACCACCCTCCGCTCGGTCGGGCGCTATCTCCAGGCTCAGTGGTGGAGCTGTTCGTCCGTCTGTCGACCAAGGTCGGGCACCGGGCGCGGCCCCACATGCTCCGGCACTCCTTCGCCTCCGAGGTGGCGTTGGCGACGAAGGACCCCGCCTTGGTCAAGGAGTTGTTGGGCCACGCCTCGGTCAGCTCCACCGACGTGTACATGCATGCCCGCTGGGACGACATGCGCGCTGCGGTCGACGCCCATGCCGCTGCTCGGGGGTCGCCCCGGTGACCCGGCGTGGCGATCACCTGGCGGTCGTGGTGGCCGAGCCCTCCTCGACGTCGGTTGACTGGCGCGTCGAGCGGATGGCCGCCCTCGTCGAAACGGTGGCCCTCGGTGAGGAGTGGGACTCCGCCCGGCTCCTGGTCGTGCCCCGACCCGGCGGGTTGCTCTGCCCCTATGAGGCTTGCACGGTCCCTGAGTGTGCAAGCCTCGTCGACGGCGCCGGTCGGCTGTGCCGCGCCCACCGCCGCCAGTTCGCCGCCTCGGGGGTGGAGGATCTCGACGCCTGGGTAACCGCCGGCGAACCTCGACCTCCCCGTCGCCGATACCTGTCCGAGGAGTGCTGTGCGGTCACTGGCGCCCCTGGCCGCTGCCCGCGCCCGGCGGTGGGCGCTTTGCGGCTGTGCCACGCCCACTCGACCACCTGGGCCAAGAGGCGCCGCTCCGGTGGTGCCTTCGAGGAGTTCATGGCCGACGCGCAGCCGCTCGAGAGCTTCGGCGCATGCGCGGTGGCCTCCTGCTACCTGGAATCCGCTCACAAGCAGGTCCGTCTGTGCGAGATGCACTACCACGCCTGGAGCCGACAGGGCTGCCCGAAGGGCCGCCGCTTCGATGCCTTCTTGGTCCAGGCCCCCCAGCCGGCCAACGCCCGGATCTTGAGCCTGCGAGGACTACCCGAGCTGATCCGCCTGGAGCTGCTCTGGGTACTCGGCTGCCTCGTGCGAGAGCAGGTTCACACCAGGCCCGGGAACATGCGGCCCTACGTCGATCGGCTCCGGGAGGACAGCGTGGCCTCGCTGGTGGAGCTCAAGCCGGCGACGATCGATCCGACCGGCAGGGCCGGCATCGGCCGCTTCCCCCGCTTCGCCTTCGACCGGGTCCGCCTCGCTTACGCGAATCCGGATACCGAACGCGACAGTGACCGATGGGACCTTCGGGTCTTCGGGCGAACAGGAAATCTTGACTTCTCCCCGATCCGCCAGCGGTGGCTGCGCGATGCCGCCAAGTCCTGGGCGCACGCGGCCCTCGGGGGTCCCGGAGCCGATGCCCGCACAAAGGTGTCCACCGTCCAGCACCAACTTCACTCCGTCGGGCTGCTGTCGGCGACCCTGGCTTCTGGTCGCGGCGGCGGGAACGACCCCGCTGCCTTGGGCCGCAGCGATGTGGAGCGGTTCCTGGCCCGGGCCACCTCGTTCACCGCGGACCGCACCGGGCGCCCTTACAGCCGCGGCCACGCTGTGACCATCGTCCGCGACTGCGCTCTCGTTCTCCGAGACGCCCGGGACATGGGGCTGCTGGCCACCCTGGCACCGACCTTCGCCATCCGCCGCAACGACGGAGCGATGCGCTCCTCCGACGACGAGCAGGGTCGGGCGCTCCCCGCCCACGTCGTCGGCCAGCTCGACGCCCACCTCGGCCTGCTGCGAGCAACGCCCGGGTCCAACGGGGGACCGGCGCATCGAGGCCTCGGGGCACTCGGTGAGCGGGCCGGGGAGACGGCGGTGCTCGCCTATGAGATCCTCAAAGGAACCGGTCGACGGGCAGGCGAGGTCGCCAGTCTTCACCTCGAGTGCCTCGACGTCGACGAACACGGGCGGCCGGTGCTCATCTATGACAACCACAAGGCGCAGCGGATGGGCCGACGCCTCCCCTTGGGCGACACCGCGCTCGTCGAGGCGATCCGCGTCCAGCAGAGCTGGGTGGCCGAACGGTTCGCGGGCACGGCCAGGGACCAGCTGTGGCTGTTACCCCGGGCGACGAAGAACGCCGACGGCACCGCTCACCTCAGCGCGGAGCTGATCTTCAGGTGGATGAAGGCCTGGGTCGCCCGGATCCCTCGGATCGACGCCGGGACCCTCGACGGCTCCGGCGAGGCGGTCCCCTTCGATCGCTCCGCCGTGCACCCCCACGCCTTCCGCCACACCTACGCCCAGACCCTGGCCGACCAAGGTGTGCCGGCCCCGGTGCTGCGAGACCTCATGGACCACCGCTCCATCGATACCACGCTCGGCTACTACGAAGTCGGTGAGGCCAAGAAGCGTGAGGCAATGGAGCTGCTCGCTCGCCACACCATCGACAACCGGGGCAGCGCCCGCCCTTTCGACGGCGAGCGCTCCGCCGTCGCCGAGCTCGCCGAGCAGCTCTCGTGGGTGGCGGTCCCGATGGGCAAGTGCTCCGAGTCCACCAACGTGCGCGCCGGCGGGCAGGCCTGCCCGATCCGCTACCAGTGCTCCGGCTGCCCTCATTTCGAGTCGGACCCGTCCTACCTTCCCGAGCTGTGCGCCTACGCGGAGGACCTGCGTCGCGAACGAGAAGCGATGCTGGCCACCGGCGCCGCCGACTGGATCGTGGACAACGTGAGTCGCCAACTCGAGGTGATCGTCGGGCACATCCGCACCCATGAACAGGCCTTGGCCCTGCTGCCCGACGACCGGCGGCTCTCGGTCGAGGACGCCTCGGCCACGGTCCGCAAGGCCCGCCAGTCGGTCCCCGTCGCCTTCGGCCGGCGCCATTCTGCACGTCAGGGAGGATGACGGTCGTGGCCGACAACAGCGTCGCATTGCGCAAGGCTCGGCGACACGACAGCCAAGCCAAGCGCCGCCGAGCCACGGAGGCCATCCAGGCCATGGTCGAGCATGGCGAGTCCGTCACGTTCCCAGCCGTCGCCCGCCGGGCGGGCGTCTCAGTCTCGCTGCTCTACGCCCACCCCGACCTTGCCGGGCGCGTCGGCGACGCCCGGGACCGCCAGCGCCAAGCCGGCAGCGACCGGGCTCGGCTGCTCCCTCCGCGCTCGCTCGTCACCGAGCAGAGCCTTCGGGCCGACCTGGCCAATGCCCGGGAACAGGTCCGCCAGCTCACCGACGAGGCGGCCATCTTGCGCGACCGCCTGGCGCGCGATCTTGGCGCCGACGCCGACATCGCCCGGGGACGCCTCACCAACCCGCTGCTCGATCAGCTCGAGGAACGCGGCACCGAGCTTGAAGCCGACAACCACCGGTTAAGCCAAAGGGTCTCTGCGCTCGAAGCCGAGGCCCTCGAGCTCACCGACACACTGCAGGCGGCGAGAGCAATGAACCGCGAACTCGTCAACGAACTCAACCGCTCCGCCCCATCCACTGACGAGCGCACCCGATCTCGCTCCCCGCGTCGGAAGGCCTGAGTGTCTGGCGCCCGTCTGTGTCAGCTACGTCGGTCACACACGCCTTGGCACCTGAGCAGGTCTTCCTTCCCGCGACCCAAGAGAATGTCACAGAACAGCCTTGCCCTGCCTTCAACCAGAGCTGCGGCGCAGAACCCACAGCGTGGCGTAACGCTTGGCGTAACGCCACGGGACTCGGAGGTCTCAGCCATTGGCCGCCACCTCTAGGGCAGGCGCCGGCGCCTGGTCCTTGGCGCCACCCTCGATGACCCGCAGGCGGGCCTTGGTCAGGCTCTCGGGTGACAGGTAGCGCCGGGCCACGGCCCACTCGTCGTGCTGCTCGGCCAGCACTGCCCCCATGAGGCGGATCACCGCTGCCCGGTTGGGGAAGATGCCGACCACGTCGGTGCGTCGACGCATCTCCCGGTTGAGCCGCTCCTGGGGGTTGTTGGACCGTATCTGGCGCCAGTGCTCGTGGGGGAAGGCGCTGAAGGCCAACAGGTCGGGGCCGGCGTCGATGAGCATGGTGGCGGCGTCGGGGAACTTCTCCTGGAGCTGGTCCACCACCCGGGCGTGCTGGGCCCAGACCTGGGTGGCATCGGGCTGGTCGAAGATGGTGCGCACCAGCGTGGCCACCATGGGTTGCGCCGAGCGAGGGACTTTTCCCATCAGGTTATCCGTTAACCGGCCCTCCAGCGGTGGGTGCTCCACGACGGTGTGAGGGTCCACCCGTTGGCCATCAGGTGTGTGGATACTGGGGTTGGAGGAGGTGTTGATGGCCGTCTGCGTGACCCGCATCGATGGGGTTCACCGATTGGCTGGCGACGCGGGGCTGGTTGAAATCGGCAATCGGTGGCTCGCCCATCTCGAAGCCCGCCAGTTCTCCGCGGCGACCGTGAGGGGCTACGCGTTCGACGTGGTGTGCCTGGCCCGGTTTCTCGATGAGGTCGGGGTGTTGTGGCGCGATGTGGCTCCGTCGGACGTGTTCGACTGGCTGGAGTGCCAAGCGCGACCACGACTGGCGGCCGGCCAGAAGGTGTTCCGGCTCGGCGATGGTCGTGGGGCTTCACCAGCGACGATGAACCGTCGGGTGGCAGCGGTGAGAGGCTTGTTCGAGTTCGCGGTGATGTGCGGTGACATCGAGGCGAACCCGGTGCCGGCACCTCGGCGATCGAGCGGTCTGCGGTCCCGGCATCGGGGTTTGCTCGGCCACGTCGGGGCCCGTCGACCAGCGGCGCCGGCCCGACTGGTGCGCCAGGATCGACCGCTGCCCGAGAGCCTCGAAACCGAAGACATCGAGGTGTTCCTGTCGGATCTCAACACCCATCGAGACCGAGCAATCACCTTGGCGATGCTGCTCGGAGGGCTGCGGGCGAGCGAGGTTCGCACGCTGAACCTGGCCGATGTGGATATGGGCATGCGGCAGGTGAAGGTGACCGGCAAAGGGGTCAAGCAGCGGATCGTGCCGATCGACGGGGCCTTCTTCGGTGAGGTTCGCGCCTATCTGACCGGGAGCGACCCAGGGGCCTGTCGACACCGGAGTGCTTCGTGGTGCTGCGAGGCCCAACGACCGGCCAGGCGATGACAGAGGCGGGGCTCCGCAAGATCTTTCGGATCCACCGGGCCCGGACCGGAGCGATCCGAGTTCGGCCTCATCGTCTTCGCCATACCTTCGGGACCGACCTCGCCTCGGCCGGCATCGACTTGTTGGTGCTGCGCGAGCTGATGGGCCACGTCCACGTCGAGACGACAGCCGCGTATGTTCACCTCGCCCCGGAGACCATCGCGGCGGAGTGGCCCCGAGCCAAGCAGGCCGGGAGATGACGGCGCTGCCTGTGGTTGGCGAGGAACGCTTCGACCTCGTCGGAGACTATGAACGCTTCGTTAACTCGATCGAGTTGAACAGCGCGCAGCGTTCCCAACGCAAGCTCGCCGCGCATCGGTTCATTGAGCGCCACGGTGACCTTCATTCCTGGATGACCCGGCCGACGTCGACGCGCCTACTCGACCTGCACCGGTTGAAGGCGTGGCCGTGGTTGACCTGGCTCTGAGGGTCCCCCACCTGACCGGTCACCTCGAGTAGGAGGTAACCATGTCAGTAATGGAGGAGCAGCGGGCAAGAACCCGGCGCTCGTTCACCGACGAGTTCAAGCGTGACGCCGTGGCGATGGTGCTCGACGATGGCAATC
>JBBSLT010000142.1:0-6540 GCA_038233555.1 Acidimicrobiales bacterium | reverse complement strand
TCGGCGGCAGCACGGTCGTCGTTGACGACGTCGGCGGCAGGGTGGAGGAGGTCGGTGGCGACTCGCTCTGGGTGATCTTGGCTATGAAGGCGTCACTCGAAGACGGTGCCCCGAGGTTGGGCTGGAACGCATTGTTGGTAGGGAAGTTGTCAGAGTCGGTCCCACCCGTGACGTAGGCGCTGCCGGCCCCGTCCACGGCAATGCCGTTGCCCCGGTCGTCGGAGCCGCCGCCTCCCTCCTCATCGCTTCCACCCAGATAGGTGGAGTAGATCAGGGCCGAACCGGCAGGGTTGAGGTGGGTGACGAAGGCGTCGAAGAAGTTGAAGAAGCCCTGTGGCCGGGTCTGGATGGGATCGACGAGGGGGAAGTCGTCCGAGGCTGTCACTCCCGTGACGTAGGCGCCACCCGAACGGTCGACGGCGATGGCGAGGCCATCCTCGAACCCACCGTTTCCGCTGCCGTCTTGGAAGGTGTTGCCACCCAGGTACGTCGAGTAGCCCAGCGCCGAGCCGGCCGGGGTGAGCTTGGTGACGAAGGCGTCGCTCGGCCCGCGGAGCGACGCCTGGAAGGGGTTGGCCGTGGGAAAGTCGGCCGACTCCGTGTCACCGGTCACGTAGGCCGCGCCCGAAGTGTCGACAGCGATGCCATAGCCGTTATCAGTCTCGTTGCCGCCCAGGTACGTCGAGTAGCCCAGCGCCGAGCCAGCCGGGGTGAGCTTGGTGACGAAGGCGTCGAAGCGGCCACCACTGCTGGCCTGGTAGGGGTTAGCGGTCGGAAAGTCGGACGCAAGCGTCGACCCCGTGACGTAGGCACTGCCCGACGCATCCACGGCGATGCCATTGCCCTCGTCGGCCAACCTGCCCAGATAGGTGGAGTAGACCAAGGCCGAGCCGTCTGGAGCGAGTTTGGTGACGAAGGCATTGGTGTCCAGACCTTCCCTGTCGGCTTGAAAGGGGTTGGCGGTGGGGAAGTCGTCGGAGAAGGTCACACCAGTGACGTAGGCGTTGCCGCTGGCGTCCACCGCGATGTCATTGCCGTTGTCGAATCTCAATCCTCCGAGGTAGGTGGAGTAGACCAGCCCCGAGCCGGCGGGGTTGAGCTTGGTCACGAAGACGTCTTCGCTGAAGCCGCTCATCTCCGCCTGGAAGGCATTGGCGGTGGGAAACGCCTCCGACAGGGTGGTCCCGGTCACGTAGGCGTTGCCGGCCGCGTCGACGGCGATGCCACTTCCCTCGTCGAAGCCTTCACCGCCCAGGTAGGTGGAGTAGACCAGCGACCGCCCGTCGGGCGACAGCTTGGTGACGAAGGCGTCGAAGTCCCCGCCCTGGAGCGAGGACTGGAAGGGGTTGGCCGTGGGGAAGTCGGCCGAGGTCGTGATGCCGGTGACGTAAGCGCTTCCGGCAGCATCGACAGCGATATCGTCACCCTCCTGGCTAAAGCTGCCGCCCAGATAGGTGGAGTAGGCCAGCTCGGGGTCGATCACGAGGGGACGGTCAGGGTCGTAGTCGCCGAGGGAGAAGCCGACCTGATTGCCGTTGAGCACGTACGCCCCGTCGACGATGTGCTGGCCATCGGGATGCTCCTGGTAGACAACCGGCGCATGCTGCACCAGGCGACCTCCGGACGTGTCCAGCACCAGGTTGCCCACATCGTCGAGAGTGATGGCGTCGGCGCCCCGGAAGGCCAGGCGAATGACATCGGGATCGACACCAGGTGAGACGATGAAGTCGTACTTCACGTGGCCCTGGCGGCCGTAGTAGTCCAGGTCGACGCCGGGGTAGACGTCGCGGTAGGAGACTCGGCCATAGGTGGGGACGTCCTTGACCCACCGGCTGGGATCGTCGCCCGCCAGGTAGTTCACCCGACCGGGCAGGACCTGTTCGCCGCCCACCTGGGGATCGGGGTTGGCACCGAGGAGCGACATCCGCAGCGTGTCAGCGCTGCCGCCCTCATCGTCCTCCGTACCAGGGTCGGTCTCGTTGAGGGCCAGGACCGCCTCGGTGGCGGTCAGGTAGAGGCCGTAACCGGCACCCCGGGCGGCGAAGCGAACCTCGGGGTCAGCCTGTCCCAGGTTGGGCTCGAAGCTGAGAGGCAGTTCGCCGTACCCCTCTGCCACCTGGGCGATCGTTTCGGCGGCGCCGGGGATCGCGGGCAGCCCCGGGGGCACCGCCACCGCTACCACCGCTGCCACCGCTGCCACGGCAAGCATCAGGGGGGACGTGACCTGGCGCAGCCGGAGTCGCCGCCTGTCGGGTGAACGCTGCATCGGGTCCTCCTACCGTGCGGCGTTCACGCCGCCACGACCTGGTTGCTGGCCTCTTCATCCAGCACTGCCCTGGACCCTAAGAAGCGGACAGAAGCACCACAAGGGTGGTGGCTGCCCCTTTCCTGTGGTGCTAGCACCCCAGGGCGATAACGCCCTGTCGACGAGTGGGCTGGCTAGGTGACCACGTTCGACCTGGCCGCCGGCCCGAACCCGCCGACCACCACTGCACGACGTGGGAGTCGAAAGATCAGACCGCCTCCTGGCGAGGCAGGACGACCTGGCGCCCGATGATCTGGACGGAGGCGGCCACGGGCACGGCGAGCAGGGCGCCGAACATCCCAAGCAGGGCAGCGCCGATGAGGGCGGCCACGATGGTGGCCAGCGGGGAGACGTTGAGGGCCCGTTGCATGATGCGAGGGACGAGCACGAAGTTCTCGAACTGCTGGTAGAGGAAGGAGAAGACCAGGGTGGCGATGCCCACCGGAACCGAGACGAGGAAGGCCACAAACACGGCCACCACCGATCCGATCGTCGCCCCCACGAGTGGGATCAGCCCAGTGAAGGCGATGAGCACGGCGAGGGGGAACGGGTAGGGGATCCCCACCACGACGAAGAACACGAACGAGGCGCTGGCGGCGATCAGTGAGGTGGCCAGGTTGCCCAGCAGGTAGGCGCCGATCTGGTCGAGGGCCTGGTCGGCCAGCACCGAGAACCGCTCCCGGCGCGACTTCGGCACGAGTCGGTAGGCGGTGTGCTTGAGGCGAGACAGCGAGGCCAGGATGTACAGGGCCAACACGGCCACGGTGAGGGTGGAGGCGAAGGCGGCAAGCACGCCCCGAGCCACACCGAGGGCGCCACCGAGAGCACCGCTGCCGAGGCCGGATTCACCTTCTGCAGGATCGCCCGACAGCATGGCTTGCAGGCGGTCGATCACGGCGAAGCGCTCGTCGAGCTCACGGACGATCTCGTTGTCTCGCTCCAGCCGCTCCAGGTACTCGGGCAACTCGGTGCGCAGTCCCGCCGCCTGGCTCACCAGCGGTGGAGCGGCCGCCGCCAGGAAGGCCACCAGGACCGCCAAGACGGCGGCGACGATGGCGAAGACGGCCCAGCCTCGACGCAACCCCCGCCGTTGCAGCCAGGAGACGGCGGGGTCGAGCCCGATGGCGAAGAAGAGGGCGATGCCCACGAGCAGCAAGACCGGGGCGGCGGCGAGGACCACCCGCACCAGCAGGAGGGCGGCGGCGACGCCGAGGGCGGCCACGAAGCCCAGTCGGAAGGGAGCGTCAATCGAATAGAGACCCGGCTGGCCGCCAGGCGGGTCACCGCTCGTATTCGCCTCATCGGCCACGGACCCACCTCCCGGCCGGAGCATAGGCACCGGCCTCCGCTGGCCCTCGGAACCGCGGGCGGGGCATCGAGCGAAGTGGGATACTGGGGGTCGTGGTGGAAGAAGCGAGCACTTGATCGAGCTCCTTTGGCTGGCGGTGGTCGGCCTCATCGTCGGGGCCCTCGGCCGATTGGCCGTGCCCGGGCCCAACCCGCTGGGATGCCTGGGAACCATGGCCGCCGGGGTGGCGGGCTCCTTCCTCGCCGGCATCGTGGGCCAGCTCGTCTTTGGCCGGGACGACACCGGATGGATCGCCTCGATCATCGGCGCCGCCGTAGTGGTCTACCTGTTCAGCCGCATGCGCAGGCCCCGTCGCCCTTACCCTTAGGAGACTGGGCGCCCGGATGAGGCACCCCTTGCCCACTACCGTTTCCTCATGCGTCTCGCCGTCCTCGCCTTGCTCGGGGGCTTGGCGGTGGGGGTGGTCCTGGGTGGGCGCCTGACCAACCTTCCCGCTGAGCGCCTGCGCTGGCCCTCGCTGAGCTTCGTGGCCGTGGTTCTCTACTGGGCCCCTTCGCTGCTCGGCGCGTCGTCTTCGGCCGCCGTCGTCCTGGTGCTGTTCTCCTACGCCACCCTCCTGGCCTTCGCCCTGGCCAACCTGCGCCTGACCGGCATGGCCGTGGTGAGCCTCGGCCTCGCTCTCAATGCCCTGGTCATCTCAGCCAACGGGGGGATGCCGGTCGACCCCGAGGCCGTGGTCGCCGCCGGACTGGCCCGGCCCGACGAGCTGGTGGGCATCGCCCTCGGCCCCGCCCGACAGTGGCAGGAGCCCGGCGACCGCCTGGCCGTGCTGGGCGACATCGTGGCGGTGGCGGTGCTCGACGAGGTGGTCTCCTTCGGCGACCTGGTCCTGGCCTCGGGCCTGGCCAACGTGGGGTTCCGCCTGTTTCGCCCCACCGGCGGGCGACGTCCCTCGAGCCCGTCCCGGCGACGAGGCGGGCGGTTGCGCTCAAGAGGGTCCGCCGATAGGCGTACCCGCGGCCCAAGCGGCCCGCCGGCAAGCAAGTGGGCTTGGGCCCGGTAGGAACCGGACTCCGAGCTGGCCTGGTCTCCTTCCGCCTGGGAGGCAGCGACGGGGTCTCGGTCGCCGCCGCCGGCTGGGATGGCGCCCTGGTCCGCCTCGGCTTCGACGTCCGTACCATCGCCGGCGCCGGCCCCGTCGACCGCCTCGTGCCCGGCCTGGCCTGGCCCGCCCCGCCGACAGCACCCACCGTGGAGGAGCTGGCCGCAGCCTTGGAGGATGTCGACCTGGTCGTGATCGAGAACCTGTGCTCGCTGCCCCTCAACCCGGCGGCCACGGAGGTGGTGACCGAGGTCCTGCGGGGACGTCCGGCCATCCTCCACCACTACGACCTCCCGTGGCAGCGGGAGCGCTTCGCTCACCTGGATGCAGGCTGGCCACCCGACGACCCGGCCTGGCGCCACGTCGTGATCAACGATGTGACCCGGCGACAGCTGGAGGACCGAGGGTTGACCGCCACCGTCATCCGTCCCGGCTTCGACGTCGACGTGCCCCCCGGCGATGGAGCGAAGGTGCGAGCCGCCCTCGACGTCGACCCGGCGTCGATTCTCCTCCTGCATCCGGTGCGAGCCATCGCCCGCAAGGCGGTGCCCGACGCCCTGGCCCTGGCCGAGGCCCTGGGGGCGGTCTACTGGCTCAGCGGCCCGGCCGAGGAGGGCTACGCCGCCGAGCTGGCCACCGTCCTGGCCGCGGCTGGCGGCCCCGTCCTGCACCGGCCCTTCCCCACCGACCGGACCGGCGCCTACGCCGCCGCCGACGCCGTCGTCTTCCCCTCGCGCTGGGAGGGCTTCGGCAACCCCGTGGTGGAGTCGGCCGTGCATCGCCGTCCGCTGGCCCTGCGTCGCTACCCGGTGGCCGAGGAGTTGGCCCTTTTCGGCTTCCGCTGGTTTCCCGTCGACGACCCCGGCCCCCTCACCGCCTTCTTGGCCGCTCCCGATGCGGTGCTCCTCGATCACAACGCCGACCTGGCCCGTCGCCACTTCTCCCTGGCTAGGGTCGCCGACGACCTCAAGCGATTGTTGGAGACCTGGTGATGAGCACATGGTGATGAACACATGGTGATGAACGGAGAGACGTTGGGTAGTGAGCGGTGCCGGCTGGCCGTCGAAGTGGCGACGGCAGCCGGCGCCACCTACGCCGACGCCCGGGTCGTCGACCTCGTCTCTGAGCACCTGGCGGTCAGGAACGGTGAGGTCGAGGGGGTCTGCCAGCCCGCCTCCAGCGGGATCGGCGTGCGGGTCATCGCCGGCGGGCGCTGGGGCTTCGCCGCCACCGGCGACCTCGATGCCTCGGCGGTCGAGAGCGCCGCCCGCCTGGCGGTGGAGGTGGCCGAAGCCGGACGTCTGGCCCCGGGGCCGGAGGTGCGCCTGGCCGAGATCCAGCCGGTGTCAGCCACTTGGGCCACCCCGCTGGTGGAAGATCCCTTCGCCGTCCCCCTTGGAGACAAGCTCGACCTGTTGGTACGAGCCACCGAGACCATGGTTGCGGTGGACGGAGTCAGCCTGGCCAGAGGGGGTCTGCACGCCTGGCGGCGGACTTCCCGCTTCGTCTCCAGCGAGGGCGCAGACATCGCCCAGACCATCGTGCAGTGCGGCGGCGGGATCGCCGCCACCGCCGTGGGCGAGTCCGAGACCCAGACCCGCTCCTACCCGAACTCCTTCGGAGGCGACTTTGGCGCCCAGGGCTATGAGCTGATTCGAGACCTCGACCTGGTGGGCCAGGCGGTGCGGGTGGGAGAGGAGGCCGTCGAGCTCCTCGCCGCCCCGCCCTGCCCCGCGGGCGAGACCACCCTGGTGCTCGACGGGAGCCAGGTGGCCCTGCAGGTGCATGAGTCCATCGGCCATCCCGTCGAGCTCGATCGGGTGC
>JBBSLT010000141.1:0-6613 GCA_038233555.1 Acidimicrobiales bacterium | reverse complement strand
CCTCAAAGGTTCGTTCGTGACCTTCTGCCACGGTGGTGTTCAGGGACCTGCTGGGTACGGCTCGGACCTTCCCTACGGATGTGCCCGAGGGCACAGTAGTGGACCGTGAGGTCCGATTCGAACATTGTGATGCTAGACGACTCTTCGGTGCCTTGCGCCAGACCATCGGCAAGTTCCCGATTCGCCTTGAGCACGCCCGGTTGATTCCCGGTCATCCACATGGCCAACCCCCTGCCGACTTCGTTGGTGCTCGGACTCCTCAGGTGCCGTCGATACTGCCATTGCCCCCTTCAGACGGGCCAGCGGGCGGTTGATGACGCGAGATGACGGTGACCGCTGGGGCGGGAGGCCCCGGGCCTACGCTGGCCGTCCATGGGGCTGTCGCCACACCCGTCGGAGACCGCCGCCGCCGCCGGAGTCGCCGGGCCGGGCCTTCAGGAGCGCCTGGAAGCGTCGCGGGGCGGTCGGCTGTTGCTCAGCGTCCTCTTGGCGCTGACCGTCGGCTCCATCGTGGTGTGGAACCTGCCGGAGTCGGAGATTCGAGAGCTCGCCACACCCGTCGTCGAGCCCTACGTCAACGCCACCGGCCTGGATCAGGGCTGGAACCTCTTCGCCCCCAACCCGCCCCGTCGAACCTATGAGGTCCTGGCCCGGATCGAGTACGCCGACGGCAGCGCTGTCCTGTGGAAGTCGCCCCGCAACGACCGTTGGCGCAAGTGGTTGGGCGTCATCCGCAACGAGCGGAGCCGGCGGCTGTGGGAACCGACGGCGGCGTGGATTGCCGGCCACCATGACGACGGCGGCCGCCGGACGACCCAGGTCGAACTGATCGTGCGCGGGCGCGATCTGCCACCCCCGGGCAGCAACCTGCCCGAGCAAGCTTGGGAGGAGGAGGTCTTCTTCACCTACGAGGTCCCCGAGGCTGGCGAACGATGAGCACCGCTCCGGTGGCCGCCCCCGCCGCTGGCTCATCGGGGCGCCTGTCCTCCCTGTGGAACGACTTCTGGTTCCGACCCACGCCCACCTCCACCTTGGCGCTGGTGCGCATCGCCTACGCGCTGGTGCTGTTGCTCTGGTGCGCGCTGATCTCCTTCGACCTCTTCGCCTTCTTCTCCGGGTCGGGCATCCTGCCCGAAGCCCTCAACCGTCCCTACGCTTGGTCGCTGCTGGAGGTGTTCCCTTCGGATAGCGCGGTGCTCATCCTCTTCGGGGTCCTCGTGGTAGCAGCCTGTTGCCTTTTGGTGGGGTTCCACACCCGCCTGGCGGCGGTGGTCGCCTTCGTCGCCCTGGTCTCCTTCGAGCGCCGTAACGTGCTGGCGCTCAACGCCGCCGACATCCTGTTGCGCCTCTTCGGGTTCTACCTCGCCCTGGCTCCCGCTGGGGTCGCCCTCTCCGTCGACCGGTGGCGCCGTGCCCGCGACCAGTTCTGGGAGTTTCCGTTGCGGGCCCCATGGGCCCTGCGCCTCATGCAGATCCAGATCAGCGTGCTCTACCTGTTCACGGTATGGCTCAAGCTGCGGGGAGAGACCTGGAACGACGGAACGGCGGTCTCCTATTCCCTGCGCATCACCGAGATCGCCCGTTTCGAGGTCCCGGCCTGGATCGCCCAGTCAGCCCTGGTGTCGAACCTGGCCACCTACGGGACCCTCGCCATCGAGACCGCCCTGGCCCTACTCATCTGGAACCGCCGGGCCCGGCCCTGGGTCATCGCCGCCGGTGTGGCCCTGCACCTGTCCGTGCTCAGCGCCATCATGGTGGGCCTGTTTTCGGCCACGGTGTTCGTGGGCTATCTGGCCTTCGCTCCGCCCGACCGCGCCAGCCGCTGGCTCGGGGGCCTGCGCCGGTGGATGTGGCGCTCGTCCTCGGCCCGCCTCCGCCGGGTGGCGGCCGCCGGGCCCAACCCCGGCTACCAGCTCGAGCTCGGCGAGCAAGACGTTCGGCAATAACGAAGCAGCGGCCGGTTGGTCGGTTGGTCGGCCGGTTGGTCGGCTCGGCGGAGAGAGTGGGATTCGAACCCACGGTGAACCGAAGCCCACAACGGCTTTCGAGGCCGCCCCATTCGTCCGCTCTGGCATCTCTCCCGGCGGCGAGGCTACTGGGTCCGCCGTTGGGCGAAGAAGTTCGAGAGCACACGACCACACTCCATCGCCCACATCCCCGGGCGCACCTCGACCTGGTGGTTGAGCCGAGGATCGCAACAAAGGTTGTAGAGCGAGCCACAGGCGCCCGCCTTGGGATCGGCGGCACCGAAGACCACTCGGGCCACGCGTGCCGCCACCAGGGCGCCGGCGCACATGGGGCACGGCTCTAGGGTGACGACCATGCTGGCACCGCCCAGGCGCCAGGACCCGGCGGCGGCGGCCGCCCGGCGCAGAGCCAGGATCTCGGCATGGGCGGTGGGATCGCCCTGACGTTCCCGCTCGTTGTGGGCCCGTGCCAGCACGGTTCCGTCGCCGGCCAGCACCACCGCCCCCACCGGCACGTCGCCTGCTGCGGCCGCCGCCTCGGCCTCGCTCAGGGCCAGGGCCATGGCCGCCTCATCGCTCAGGGCCATCGGACCGGACACAGCCAACAGGGTAAGAGCTTTGCCACGCCAACCGCAGAATTGGCGCCAGAGCAGGTCTTCGATTCGTGTGAACGAGCACTTCTTCTGTTAGAAAACAAGCATGGCTGATGCTGCAGGCGCCGTGCGCCTCTTTCTCATGTACCTGGACGATCCGACGAAGCTTGTCGACGAAGCTGCGGTGAAGAAGGCCGAGGCTGCCGTGGGATCGGCCAAAGATCCGTTGGACCGCCTACAGGCGCTGGCCGCACTGGAGCGAGCCCGACAGGCCGACGGTGACGAGCTGCGGAACGACTTCGTCGCTCAGGCCCGGGCCTACGCCGACGAGGAGAACATCCCCGTCAGCGCTTTTCGCGAGATGGGAGTGCCCGCCGATGTCTTGGCCGAGGCCGGTTTCGACGTTGGCACCTCCCGGCGTCGCCGCCGGAGCGCTTCGGCCACTCCAGGCGCCAGCCGCGCCCCTCGGGTTCCCCTCGGCGAGATCAAATCAGCGGTAGGCCGGCTCTCCAAGCGCTTCACATTGTCGGATCTCGCCGACGCCGCGGGCGGTGGGAGCCCTGCCACCTTGCGCAAGGCGGTCGACGAGATGATCGCCGAAGGCCGGGTGGCCAAGATCGGGCCCAAGGAAGACCACCACGGCCGCGGCCGGGCTCCCACCCTCTACGAGCTGTCCTGACGGACGACCGGGCCGGCGTCAACCGACGACGGGGGTAAAGCAAGCTTTCGGCTGCGCCCGTTTCCGGCGTGCCTGCGTTCCACCGCCCGGTAGTAATCCGGTGCTACCATTCTTGCATGGTCGTGCGAAAGCTCTCCGTTGCCCTCGAAGACGGTGTCGCTGAGGCTGCGGGACAAGCGGCGGAGCGGGCTGGAGTCAGCCTCTCGGCGTGGCTGAACCACGCAGCAGAGAACGAACTGGCCATCGAGACCGGGATCGACGCGGTCCGAGCGTGGGAAGCCGACCATGGAGTGCTCAGCGACGACGAGTTGGCTGCCGCCGACACACTCCTCGACCGTGTCCTCGGTAACCCCCGGCGTGTTAGCTAGCTAGCTGAATCGTGAGTGGTGTCACCTACGATGCGGGGGCCCTTGTCGCCGGTGAGCGCAACGACCGAGCGTTGTGGGCGCTGCACCGACGGATCCTCGAACGCGGGGGCAGGCCAACCGTTCCGGCTGGGGTGCTCGGGCAGGTATGGCGGGGAGGACCCCAAGCCGAGTTGTCCCGGTTATTGAAAGGCTGTCGGGTCGAGACGCTCGACGAGTTACGAGCCCGTGCCGTGGGCCATGGGTGCGGCCGAGCCGGTACCTCTGACGTGATCGATGCCACCGTGGTCGTCGGTGCCGTCGCCCGCAGGGACCTCGTGGTCACCAGCGATCCCGCTGACATCGACGGCATCGCAGCTGGCCTCAACTCGACACTCGAGACCTTTCTCGTCTGACCCGAGGGCCGAGACGATCTCTGGCGAAGCTGCGGCTGGCCGCGGCGGCGGAGGGGGTGGGATTCGAACCCACGGTGGGCAGGACCCACACACGCTTTCCAAGCGTGCCGATTCGGCCGCTCTCGCACCCCTCCCGATGGGCTTGCCTCACGCTACCCGCAGCCTCCTAGGATGGAGGGCGTCGTGGTGGTCGGGTCCTGTGCAACGGCTCCCCGTGAATCGAGTCAGGGCCGGAAGGCAGCAGCTCTCAGCGGGTTGAGCGGTGTGCCGCAGGTTGCCCGGCCGCCGCGTCACTAGCGCTCCAGGCGCCCGACCGCAGTCGGTACCCTCCCTCTGTGGCCTTCCAGTCCCTGTACCGGCGCTACCGGTCCGGTCGCTTCGCCGAGTTGCGGGGCCAGGAGCACGTGGTGCGTACGCTGCGCAACGCCGTGGCCAACGGCACCGTCTCCCACGCCTACCTCTTCAGCGGCCCCCGAGGCACGGGCAAGACCTCGACGGCGCGCATCCTGGCCAAGGCGCTCAACTGCGAGGTACCCCTCGACGGTGAGCCCTGCGGCGTCTGCCAGGCCTGCCTGGCGGTGGAGTCCGGGGCGTCGCTCGACGTCAGCGAGCTCGACGCCGCTTCCAACAATGGGGTCGACGCCATGCGGGAGCTGGTGGCCCGGGTGGCACTGGTCGGAGCCGGGCGGACCCGCGTCTACATCCTCGACGAGGTTCACATGCTCTCCACCGGTGCTTCCAACGCCCTGCTCAAGACCCTGGAGGACCCACCCGACCACGTGGTCTTCGTCCTCGCCACCACCGATCCCCAGAAGGTGCTGCCGACCATCGTCAGCCGCACCCAGTCGCTCGAGTTCCACCTCCTCCCCGCCGCCACCCTGGTCGAGCACCTGCGCTGGGTGGCCGACGACGCCGGTCTGGAGGTGGACGACGACGCCATCGAGGCGGCGGTGCGCCGGGGCCAGGGGTCGGCGCGCGATGCGCTGTCGGCGCTCGACCAGATCGTCGCCGCCGGCGGGGTCCTCGACGACCACGGTGCCATCGACGAGGTGATGGGCGCCCTTTGTGATCGGGACACCGGACGGGCCCTGACCGCCGTGGCCGAGGCCTGCGCCGCCGGGCGCGATCCAAGAACCCTGGCCGAAGCCTTGTTGGCCCACCTGCGCGACTCCTTCTTGTCGACCATGGCCGTCGAGGTGGTTTCGCTGCCCGATCACGCCCTGGAGGTGGTGGCCGACCACGGGCGCCGGTTGGGCCCCGCCGCCTGCGTCCGAGCGCTGGACGCTCTGGGCGAGGCACTGGTCACCATGCGCGACGCACCCAATGCCCGCATCGTGTTGGAGGTGGCGCTCGTGCGGATCACCCGGCCCGAGACCGACCCCTCGCCGAGCGCTCTCCTCGAACGCATCGAGCGGCTGGAGCGTGCCCCTGGCAGCGGTGGCGTGCCCGCCGGAGGCGTTGCCTCGATCGCTCTCGGCGACAGTCGCCCGGCGCTCGGTGCCGCTCCGGCGCCGGCCCCGGCGGGGTCGGCCCGAGAGGCGGCCCGCCAGGCCGTGCAGTCTCACGTGGTGGCTCCCAAGGACAGTGCGGCCCGTCCCCCCGCCAGAGCCGCGGGGGCGTCGCGTCCGGCGCTCGGAGGCGTGCGTCGGGGCCACGAAGCGGTGCAGCGACCGACGACGGAGGCCGGCGATGGGGCGCCGGCGCCAGCCACCCCCCGCCCTGTTGCGTCCAGGCATGAAGCGACGCCGGACAAGGCCACATCCCACCGTCCTCTGCCATCACGCGAGGAGCTCACCCTGGCGTGGGCCGATCACATCCTCGTCGGGCTGCGCCCCATCGCCAAGGGTCTCTTCGGTGCCGGACGCTTTGCCGCCGTCGACGACCAGGCGGCCGTCTTTGCCGTGCCCACCGGGGCCATGCGGGGCAAGTGCGAAGCCCGTCGGGCCGATGTCGAGGCCGCTCTCGCTGCCCATTTCGGCCGCCCCATCCCCCTACGGGTGATCGTCGACCCCTCCACCGCCGCCCAGCTGGCCGACGGCGGGGCGCCGGGAGCGTCGCTGGTCGAGCCGGTCGACCTCGACGACTTGGAGGACGCCCCGCCCGAGCGCAACCGGGGCCTCGACCGCCTCACCGAGGCCTTTCCCGGATCCGAGGTGGTGGAGGCGCAGGACGAGTCGTAGTCACGCCCTCGGCCCCTCCTTAGCAGCGCTAGCCTGGCGCCGTGTCCAACCTTGAGAATGTGCCCGATCCGCCCGACCTCGGCGGGATGGGCGACCTCGGCAGCCTCATGGCCCAAGCCGCCCAGATGCAAGAGCAGCTGGTGGCGGCCCAGACCCAGGTGGCCGAGCAGGTGGTCCAGGGGCAGTCCGGCGGAGGTGCGGTGCGGGTGGAGGTGAGCGGGGCCATGGAGTTCTGTTCGGTGACCATCGACCGCTCGGCCGTCGATCCCGACGATGTCGAGATGCTCCAGGATTTGGTGCTCGCCGCTCTCCACGACGCCACCAACCAGGTCAACGAGTTGCAGTCGGCGTTGGCTGCGGGTCTCGGGCTCGGCGGCGACCTCGGCGGCCTGCTCGGCTGACGTCGAGCGCCCCCGCCGCCCGTGTTCGCCGGT
>JBBSLT010000140.1:0-6646 GCA_038233555.1 Acidimicrobiales bacterium | reverse complement strand
CGGACGGTGAGGCTGGGGTCGTCGGCGCGGACCGTGCCCGCTCCCACGACCACGGCATCGCTCTCGGCTCGCAGCCGGTGGGCGTCGGCCCGGGCCTCGGGGCCGGTAATCCACTGCGACGTTCCGTCGGGGGCGGCGGTGCGCCCATCGAGAGTGGCCGCCAGCTTGAGCACCACCCACGGCCGTCCCCGGCGGCGGTGCTTCAGGTAGGGAGCGAGCTGCTCCTCGACCTCGTCGTGGCCCACCCCGACGTTCACCTCAATGCCGGCCTCGCGCAATCGGTTGATACCCTCACCGACGACCCGAGGATCAGGATCGACCACGGCGACCACCACCCGGCGCACCCCGGCCGCCACCACCGCATCGACACAAGGAGGGGTGCGGCCGAAGTGGCTACAAGGTTCCAGCGTGCACCACAAAGTCGCACCCCGAGCCGCTTCGCCCGCCGCCTCCAGCGCCACGATCTCAGCGTGAGGACCACCGGGCGCAGCGCTGGCGCCTTCAAAAACCCTCCCGTCGACGGTGCGAAGCACAGCCCCCACCCAAGGATTCGGATGGGCCCAAAGACGAGCGCCAGCAGCCAGACCCACGGCCCGCTGCATCATCGCCAAATCCCCCACAGGGGAGAAGTCTACGAGCGCGGTTCAGCGCTGATTGAGTTCAGTGTTCGCGTGAGCCGGCGATCAGGCGGAGGGCGTGGGGGATCACGTCGAGCACCGCCTCCAAGCACTCGACGGCGCCGGCGGTCGACCCGGGGGTGTTAAGCACGATGGCGGTGCCGATGGTGCCGGCCACGCCCCGGGAGAGCCGTCCGAGTGGGTTGACCAGGCGCATGGCCTCGGCCAGGCCCGGAGCTTCGCGCTCCAGGACCTTTCGCGTGCCCTCCGGAGTGAGGTCACGGGGCCCAAAGCCGGTGCCTCCGGTGGTCACCACCAAGCCGGCGAAGGAGCGGCACATCGCCCTGAGGGCGTTGGCCACGGCATCGGTCCCGTCGGCCACCACCCGGTGGTCGCTGACCTCGAAGCCGGCCACTCGTAGTCGCTCGGCTACCGCCGCACCCGACCGGTCGTCTCTGGTGGCGGCCACCACCCCGTCGGAGACGGTGAGCACCTTGGCCGTGAACGAAGCGGGCGAGGTGTCGGACATCACGGGGAGCGTAGGCGTAGGCGCAGGCGCAGGAGGAACATGCCGTCGGTGCCGGCGGCTTGGGGCAGGAGGAGAGCGCCTCGACCGTGGGGCCGCCAAGGGTTGACGGGGGGCTCGATGGCCACCAGCTCGGGGTGGGCGCCAGCGATCCAATCGTCCACGCCGAGGGTCTCCGCTGTGGTCAGGGTGCAGACGCTGTAGACGAGAGTGGCACCGGGGCGCAGGAGGTCGATGGCGGCGCTGAGCAGCTCTCGTTGCAGCGTGGCCAGGCGCGCGACATCGGCCGGGAGGCGCCGCCAGCGGGCGTCGGGACGACGGTGCAACACGCCCAGGCCTGAGCACGGGGCGTCGACCAGGACGCGGTCGATGCTGGCCGGCCGCCACGGCGGGGCCCGGCCGTCGGCGGCGACGACGGCGACGGAGGGGGCGACGGTCCGCCGGACGGCAGCCGCGACCAGGGCGACGCGGTCGGGGTCGACGTCGCTGGCGAAGATGCTCGCCCCCGTCGAGGCCATGGCGCTGCACTTGCCTCCGGGAGCGGCACACAGGTCGACCACCCGCTCACCGGCCGAGGCCCCTACCGCCGCCGCCACCCACTGTGACGCTCGATCCTGGGCGTAGCCGTCGGGGCGCTCGGTCACCGTCGGGGCGAGGTTCATCGACTCGAGGGCGGCCAGCCCGTCACTCTCGCCGAGGTCGTCGACCAGGCGCTCAAGGATCCAGTCGGGATAGCTAAGGCGGGTGGCGAGGTCGGGCCAGGTCGGCGGGGCGTCGGCGACGCGGCGCAGGATGGCGTTGACCAGTCCCCGGGAGCGCCGGGGCGCGATATCGACCGTGGCGGAGACGGCGGCATGGGCCGGGGTGCGCAGAAAGTGAATCTGGTAGGCGCCCAGGCGCAGTGCGGCTCGGGTCGGCGGGTCGAGCTTGCGCAGCACGAAGCGCTCGACCAGGAAGTCACAGGCTCGGGCCATCCTGGTGGTCCCGTAGACCAGCTCGGTGGCGAAGGCCCGATCGCGGGTGTCGAGAGAGGAGTCAGCGAGGGCATCGGCCAGGGCGGCGTTGGCCCGGGCACCCTCGCCGATGCGTCGCAGGACCTCGAAGGCCACGCTCCGGGAATCGGCCTTCGCGTCGCTCACTCGCCGAAGCGCTCGTCGGGGTTTGGACGGGCGCCGTTGCGCCACGCCGCCGCCGGCTGGGCCGCCTTGCCTTCCGGCTGCACCTGGACCAGCTCCAGGGCGCCCTCGCCGGTGACCACCGTCGTGGCCTCGGCGGTGCCGGGCCGGCTGGGGCCGTCCTCCACTTCCGACAGGCGGGCCTCGACGACCTTGAGCCGGCGACCCCGGAAGGTCGTCCAGGCTCCTCCGATGCGGACCAACCGATGAAGCTCGACGGCTGGTCGACTCCAATCGAGCTGTAGGTCTGACGCCTCGACCTTGGCCGCGTAGGTGGCCTCGCCCGACTGGGGAACCGCTTCGCCCAACCCGTCGGCCAAGGTGCGTACCAACAGGCCGCTGCCGGCCTCGACCAGACGGGCCCGTAGCTCGTCGGCGGTCTCGTCCGGTCCCACGGCCAGTCGCTCGCAGGCATAGACGGGACCGGTGTCGAGTGCCTCCTCGAGACCCATCACGCACACGCCGGTCTGGTCGTCCCCGGCGAGGATGGCCCGCTCCACCGGGGCCGCTCCCCGCCAGCGGGGCAGCAGGGAGAAGTGGAGGTTGACGAAGTCCAGGGCGGCCAGTACGTGGGGCCGCACCAGGCGGCCGTAGGCGACCACCACCCCGAGGTCGGCGCCGGCGTCGGTCACGTCGTCGACCCGTTCGGAGACAGGAAGGCCCAGATCGAGAGCGGTGGCCTTGACCGGGGTGGGCGTCAGCGTGGCACCCCGACCACGCTTGCGATCGGGCTGGGAGACGACGAGGACGATCTCGAAGCCGGATTCGACCAGCGCCCGCAGCGGGGGGACGGCGGCCTCGGGGCTGCCCAGGTAGACGAGCCGGCGAGGTGGCGTCACCAACAGCGCGGCGTCACCGGCTCAGGCGCGGCCGGGGAGACGCAGGCGCCGACGGGGCTGGTCATCCCCGCCGGCCAGGGCTTGGTCGCTCAGCGCTCGGTCGCACAGCACTCGCTTGGCCTCCTTGGCCTGGTCGGCGTCGAGGCGTTCGAGCAGGAGGACGCCATCGAGGTGGTCGACCTCATGCTGGAACATGCGCGCCAGAAGGTCGTCGGCCTCGAAGCTCACCTCGTTGCCGTCGAGATCGAGGCCGGTGAGGTGGACCTCCCAAGGCCGAATGATCTCCCACGACAGCCCCGGCACCGACAGGCACCCCTCCTCGAACACCCACTCGCCCCTCGCCTCGCTGATGACGGGGTTGACGATGGTGTGAGGGCCGGTGTCGTCGTGGAGGTCGTAGACGAACATGCGCTTTTGCACGCCGACCTGGGGGGCGGCCAGGCCGATCCCCGGTGCCTCGTACATGGTGGTGACCATGTCGGCGGCCAGGCGGACCAGGCGGGCATCGATCTCGGTGACCGCGGCCGCCGGTTGGCGCAACACTGGGTCACCGACGAGGCGGATGTCGTAGGGGGCCATCGGCGGCCAGGGTAGTGGTCACCGACGCTGACGGGAGGGCCGAGCCTACGTGGACGTGCACCACGAGGAGCCCTGAGCATTGTTCAGTCCGGTGGTCCCGGCCCCGCTGCGGTCGCTGGCGCCTTCCGACGGTGGCCACCTCGCTCCAGCTCCTCGGCAGTGATGTCTTCGAGCTGGCGGTGCCGGGTCTCTATGCCGAGGACCGCCATGGCCAGCGCCCCGGCGGCGATGGGTAAGGCACCGATAAGCGCGGTGGCGGAAATCGAGGGTGGCGCGACTCCCGCCACCACCAGTCCGATGACGGCCACGCCCCCGAGCTTGCTGGCTCCGGCGGCTAAGCCGGTGCCCCGGGAACGGATGCGGGTGGGAAAGGTTTCGGAGGCGTAGGCGACGAGCACGGCGAGGATCGTGCTGATACCGGTGATGGGGACCACCAACAGGGCGTAGAGGCGGATGCGGTCGTCGACCACGGCGTCGCCCAGAACCACGAAGCCGGCGAGGGAGGCGGCGGTGACCATGCCGAGGAGGACCATGGTCTTCTTGGTGCTCCAGAATCCATAGAGCCAGGCGATGATAAAGGTGAGCGGGAACCCGATGATGGCCGAGTCCCGCAGGATGGTCGCCGAGGTGACCTGGTCGAAGCCCAGTTCCTGAAGGTTGGTCGGGATCCACAGCTGGAAGCCGAAGGTGACCAGCCCGACGCCGAGGCCGAAGAGGCTGACCACGGTGGTGATCCCTCGGAAGGGCCAGGAGAAGAGCTGCGCCCAAGTGCTGGCGACTCGGTCCTCGACCACCACCTCGTTGTTCGTGGATTCAATGGCGGTGGCGCCATAGCGCGCCATCACCGCACCAGCCTCGTCGTGGCGGCCCTGGTGGATCAAGAATCGGGGCGACTCGGGAATCCAGCGGTTCAACAGCAACAGGATCAGACCGGTGGGAAGTCCGATCAGCCAGAGTATGCGCCAGCCGTAGGTGGGGGTGAGCTCGGCTGCTAGCCAGCTGGTGATGATGTAGGCACCGGCCACGTCGCCGCCGATGAGCACCATCACCCATCCTCGGTGGCGGGCAGGGATGATCTCGGCCATGAGGGCGAAGGCGATCGGGAGCATGCCGCCCACGCCCAGGCCCATGAGGAAGCACATGAAGAGGTTCCAGTTGTAGCTGGGCATGGAGCCACAGATGGAGGTGGCGACGAAGACCACGGCGGCGAACAGGATGGAGGCCCGGCGCCCGATGGCATCAGCCAGAGCGCCCCACACCAGCGAGCCCACCACGGTGCCGACGATGCCGGCGAGAGGAAGGTAGGCGACGGGCATGCCCCCATCGGGATTGAGCGCCGATCTCAGCCCGTATTCGTCGGTCATGCCCGGGACGACGAAGCTGAGCGTCACCGGTTTCATCACGTCGATGGTCACGGCTGCGGCTATGACCAACAGCAGACCAATGTGGGCGCCCGAGAGGCGAACGTCGTCGAGTGCCTTGATCTCCAGCGGTGCGGTAGCGGACCGGCGCAGGGACCGGGGCGGGACCAGGCCGTAGAGCGTGGCGCCCAGCCCGATCACGATCAGCGCCATGCCGGCGATCATCGCCGGGTCTATGGGCATGCCGACGAGGCGGTAGCCCATGTCCCGGGCGCCGATGTACATGGGCAGGTGCAGCATCACCCCGACGGTGATAGCGACCGAGCCCGCCCAGAAGACGCCAGGCCGGTGAAACTGGATGGCTCCTCGCGAGCGGTGGCCACCGGGTAGTGGTGGGCGCTGGGCGCGGGCGTCAGCGGTCACCCTTCCACGGTAGGCCAGGTTGCTGGCTCGAGCTGGGGAGATTTGAACTCCCGACCTCTTGACCCCCAGTCACTTTTCGGGCGATTCCCCGACCTGCCGTTTTTGGCATAACCACAGGTCAAAGGCTCTTTTTGCATGACCTTTGTTGCCCCTGTTTCACCGCTGGTTGCCATCTCTTGTGGGTGCAGATGTGGTGCAGCACCCTGCCAGTTCAGCGCCGCGACGCGCCGCCAGTCGCCCGGACAAGGTCTTCGACGTCCGTCGTCACCTTCGAGGAGGGCCCGGCACGTTCGGTGGTGCTTGTCCGCCCGATCCGCCGTAGCGACCAGCGGGCCGGTGTCGACGATGAGCACCCGTCAGCAGCTCAGGCTCGGTCGCGCCCGAAACCCTCGGCCAGCATCTCGTCAGCCTCAGCCGCGCTCCGGTCACTCGAGGATGCGCCGATCCCGGCAAACGCCAGGCGCCGCCGTGCCGGCGGCTCGGCGAGGTGGGCGGCGACAAGTTCAGCCACCACCTCGGCGGCGCTTAGACCACGCTGGGCCGCCACCTCGGCCACCCGCGCGGCGAGCACCTCGGGCAGATCCACGTTCAGGGACATGCCACCAGCGTACGGCTGTCCAGCAGGGACCGCGGCATCGCTGGCGTGCGAAACCAAGGCTCCCCGCCTACGGCACATCGAGCACCCCGCTTCGCGCACCGAATGTTCCGTCGGACTGGCTGAGCGGCACCGCCAACCGGCGATCTGTACGCATGGGCCTGGTAGTCAGGGCGTCCCGGTGACGACGGCGGCGGCCGTGCCACGACCCCGCCATGTTCCTGCGGGTCTACAGCCCACCTCTACCCAGACGACCCGCGGGGTGCAGTGGCGGCGCTCGACGCTGCCCGCACCACAGAAACCGGACTCTCATGTGGTGCAGATGTGGTGCACGCTGCGGAGCGAGAATCGTTCTCGCCCCGCAACGGTGTGACCTGCACCTCCTCCGTCGGGCTGAGAGGATTTGAACCTCCGACCTCTTGACCCCCAGTCAAGCGCGCTAACCAAGCTGCGCCACAGCCCGTGACGCCCCTACCCTACCTCCCCGGCCCCTCGCACGGATGGGCCGAGGCGGCCGATTGGCTTCGTGTG
>JBBSLT010000139.1:0-6673 GCA_038233555.1 Acidimicrobiales bacterium | reverse complement strand
CCCCTGGAGGCGGCCGATGGCGTCGAGGAGGGCATCGAGGCCCCGCTGGCGCCGGCCCACCCCGTGCCAGGCGGGCAAGAAGCGTCCCAGGGTGACGGCGTCGACGGGCTCCACCTCCCGGCGTAGCGCCGCCAGCGAGCGTCGGCGCAGCGTTCGCAGGACCTCGGCGTCGCACCACTCCCGCCGGTTGCCCCCGGGCCGGAACTCCCCGAGGACGATCCGGCCCCCGTCCGCCAGCCGGCTCAATGACTGCTCGACCCGCTCGAGCGGTGCCCCCAGCCGGCGGGCCACGTCGGAGCTGTGGAAGGGCCCGATGGTGCGGGCGTAACGGCCCACGAGCTGGTCGAGCGGGTGCTCGACCGGTTCGAGAAAGGCGGCCGGCAACCCCGGCGGGACGGGGACGCCCAGCCCGTCCCGTAGCCGGGCGGCGTCCTCAGCCGCCGCCACCCGGGCCTCGCCCCCCACGCCCACCGGGATGGCACGGCGAGCCTCGACCAACGCCTCGATCCAGGCCTCGGCCCCCTCTCCGTTCTGGCCCCAGGAGACCTTGGGTTTTGGCGGGGAGGTGGGGTCAGAAGGGCTGGGAGGAGGGGGGGAGGCGACGGAGCGGGCGGCCAGCTCGTCGGTCGACAGGGGGCCGAGGCGACGCAGCAGATCGTGAGCTTCGTCAGCGTCTCGGGCCAGGCGACCCTCGACCAGGCACTGGAGCTCCAGCTCCAAGTCGGCCAGGGCGGCGGGGTCGATCAGCTCTCGCAGCTCCTCGGCCCCGAGCAGCTCTCGCAGCAGGTCGCGGTCGAGGGCCAGGGCGGCGGCCCGGCGTTCGGCCAAAGGGGCGTCGCCTTCGTACATGTAGATCGCCACCCAGCCGAACAGCAGCGAGGAGGCGAAGGGCGAAGCCTGCTCGGTGTCGACCGCAACCACCTTGGCCCGCCCCGATCTCAGGTCGGACAGCACCGCCCGCAGCGCCGGCAGGTCGAACACGTCGGCCAGGCACTCCCGCGTGGTCTCCAGCAGCAGGGGGAACGACGGGTAGCGGGCCGCCACCCGCAGGAGGTCGGCCGAACGCTGGCGTTGTTGCCACAGTGGAGTCCGGCTGCCGGGCCGGCGTCGGGGCAACAGCAGCGAGCGGGCCGCGTTCTCCCGGAAACGGGCGGCGAACAGGGCGGTGCCCGGCAGCGCCGACAACACCAGCTCCTCCACCTCGTCGGGGTCGAGCGCCACCTCGTCGAGGGGAACGTTGTCCTCGGTGTCGGGGAGGCGCAGCACGATCCCGTCGTCGGACCAGATCGTCTGGGTGTCCATGCCCAGCCTCGAAGCCAGTCGGGCCTCCAGGGCCATGGCCCACGGAGCGTGGACCCGGGCCCCGAAGGGCGACAGGATGCAGATCCGCCAGTCGCCGATCTCGTCACGGAAGCGCTCGACCACCACGGTGCGGTCGTCGGGGACGACACCGGTGGCTTCGACCTGATCGGCGACGTAGCGCACCAGGTTGTCGGCGGCCCAGGCGTCGAGGCCGTAGTCGGCTCCGAGGGCCTCGACGGCCGCCGACCACGCGGCGCCATCGTCGCCCTCGGCGGCGACGGAGCCGGCCACCTCCCGGACGAAGGCACCGATGGCCCGGCCCAGCTCGAGAGGGCGCCCCGGCTTGTCGCCGTGCCAGAAGGGCATCTTCCCGGGCTCGCCCGGCGCCGGGACCACCACCACCCGGTCGAAGCCGATCTCGGTGATGCGCCACGTCGAGGCTCCGAGCAGGAACGTCTCGCCCACCCGGCTCTCGTAGACCATCTCCTCGTCGAGCTCGCCCACCCGGGCGCCGTCGGGGAGGAACACGCCGAAGAGGCCTCGGTCGGGGATGGTGCCGGCGTTGGTGACCGCCACCCGCTGCGCTCCCGAGCGTCCTCGGACCACGCCGGCCTGGCGGTCCCAGACGATGCGGGGCCGCAGCTCGGCGAACTCCTCGCTCGGGTAGCGCCCGGCCAGCAGATCGAGCACCGAGGCCAGGGCATCCGGGGTGAGGTCGGCGAAGTTGGCCGACCGGCGCACCAGGGCGGCGAGGTCGTCTACCCGCCACTCGTCGAGGGCGCAGGTGGCCACGATCTGCTGGGCCAGCACGTCGAGGGGATTGCGGGGGTAGTGGGTCTCTTCGATGAGCCCCTCGCCCATACGCCGGACGACCACCGCCGCCTCCACCAGGTCGCCCCGGTGCTTGGGGAAGACCTTGCCCCGGCTGGGCTGGCCCACCCGGTGACCGGCGCGCCCGATGCGCTGCAGGCCGCTGGCCACCGAGCCGGGTGACTCCACCTGGATCACAAGGTCGATGGCCCCCATGTCGATGCCCAGCTCCAGCGACGAGGTGGCCACCAGCGCCCGGAGGCGTCCGGCCTTGAGCTGGTCCTCGATGTCGAGGCGCTGCTCCCGGCTGAGCGAGCCGTGGTGGGCCCGCACCAGATCGCCACCCGTCCCCATCTGCTCGTCGCTCGTGTGTCGAGGTTCCTCGCCCTCCTGGTTGGCGGCGTCGAGCTCGTTGAGGCGAGCGGCTAGTCGTTCGGCCAGGCGCCGGGAGTTGACGAACACGAGCGTGGAGCGGTGTTCGTAGATCAGCTCCAGCAGGCGGGGGTGGATCGAAGGCCAGATGCTGGCGCGGGCCGGACCGGCGGCGGTAGGGCCGCTCACCGGCTCGTCGAGGACCTCGCCCATGCGGCTCAGATCCTCCACCGGCACCACCACCTCGACCTCCATGGGCTTGCACCGCCCGGCGTCGACGATGGTGACCGGCCGCCACCGGTCGGGCGAGGTGTCGCGCCCGCCGAGGAAGCGGGCGATCTCGTCGAGCGGGCGTTGGGTGGCCGACAGACCGATGCGCTGGGGGGCAGTCCGCCCGGCGCCGGTCACCAGGTGCTCGAGGCGTTCCAGCGACAGCGACAGATGGGCGCCCCGCTTGGTGGCGGCCAGGGCATGGATCTCGTCGACGATCACCCAGCGCACCCCGGCCAAGGTCTCCCGCGCCCGGGAGGTGAGCATGAGGAACAACGACTCGGGGGTGGTGATGAGCACGTCAGGGGGGCGGCGCACCAGCGACCGGCGCTCGTCGGCGGCGGTATCGCCGGTACGCATCCCCACCGTGGGCACGGTCACCGGCTGACCCAGGCGCTCACCCGCCAGGGCGATGCCGGCGAGAGGGGCCCGTAGGTTGCGCTCGACGTCGACGGCCAGCGCTCGCAGGGGAGAGATGTAGAGCAGGCGGGTGCGCTCACCCCGCTCTTGCGGAGGCGGCTCGGCGCTGAGCTGATCGAGGCCCCACAAGAAGGCGGCGAGGGTCTTGCCCGACCCGGTGGGGGCCAGGATCAGGGTGTGGTCGCCCTTGGCGATGGCGGGCCAGCCTTGCGCTTGGGCAGGGGTGGGCTCGGGAAAGGAGGTGGCGAACCATTCCCGCACCGGGAGGCTGAACCCACCGAGGGCCATGGCCGTGAGGGTACCCATTGGTGCCCTTGCCCGGCCGGGACGCCGCATATTCGCGTGGCTACGCTTAGGCCATGGCCACGCAGGACACCCATACCGCCTTTGCCGAGTACTGCGAGGCGATCTTCGAGCTGCGAGAGGATGACCTCGACGTCATCCAGGCCCGCATCGCCGAGCGCCTCGACATCTCCCGGCCTGCCGTCTCGGAGATGATCCGGCGGATGGCGGCCGAGGGACTGGTCACCGTCGACGGGACCATCCAGCTCACGTCCTCGGGCATGAGGTTGGCCGAGCAGGTGGTACGCCGCCACCGCCTGGCCGAGCGCTTCCTCACCGATGTCCTCGGGCTGAACTGGGCCGAAGCCCACCACGAGGCCGGTCGGTGGGAGCACGTCCTCAGCGACAAGGTGGAGCTGGCCATCGACCGCCTGCTCGGTGGCCCCACCACGTGCCCTCACGGAAATCCCATCCCCGGTTCGGCCTACACCGAGCCCGACGTGGTGACCCTCACCGAGGTCGAGGTGGGGACCGTCTTCACCGTCACCCGCATCCCCGAAGAGCTCGAGTTCGCCCCTGGGGTCCTCGAGTTCCTAGAGGAGAACCTGGTGAAGCCGGGCATGGCGGGCGAGGTGACGGCGGCCTCGCCCGACGGGACGGTGACGCTGAACATCGAAGGGGGCCACGTCGGGATCGGACCCTTCGCCGCCAGTCGCATCTTGGTGTCGCTTCCTGTCGCCGCCGCCGCCGCCGCTTTGCCTTGACGCCGGTCGGACACGTTGACTTCGCAAAGCCGAGCGCTCTACGTTAGGGTCTCCTAACTACAGTCGGTGGACCAGCTACCGACCCCCACGACCCTGGGAGCGCTACCCATGACCCGACGATCGCTTGGCGTCCTGCTAATCATTCTTTCCCTGGTGGCCGCAGCCTGCGGCTCCGGCGACGAGACCGACGACGGCGCAGTCCCGGACACGCCGGCAGCCGAAGCCGGCAGCCTCACCGTCTACTCCGGGCGCAGCGAAGAGCTGGTCGGGCCCGTGATCGAGCAGTTCGAGGGCGAGACCGGGATCGACGTGGAGGTCCGCTACGGCGACACCGCCGAGATGGCCGGCACCATCTTGGAGGAGGGCGACAACTCGCCGGCCGACGTGTACTTCGGCCAGGACGCCGGCGCCCTCGGCGCCCTGTCCGAGGCCGGCCGGTTCCAGGAGCTCGACGCCGCCACCCTGGAGAAGGTCGATCCCCAGTTCCGTTCGGTCGACGGTCAGTGGGTGGGCGTGTCGGGCCGGGCCCGGGTGGCCGTCTACAACACCGCCACCCTCAGCGAGGCCGACCTCCCTGAGTCGGTCCTCGACTTCACCGACCCGAAGTGGGGCGGCGGCAGGCTCGGGTGGGCCCCTACCAACGGCTCGTTCCAGGCCTTCGTCACCGCCCTGCGGGTAGCTGAAGGCGAGGACGGGGCCCGGGCCTGGCTCGAGGGCATCCAGGCCAACGAGCCCAAGGTGTTCGAGAACAACACCACCATCGTCGAGGCGGCGGCGGCCGGAGAGATCGACGCCGGTTTCGTCAACCACTACTACCTCTACCGCTTCCTCGCCGACGACCCGGACTACCCCGCCGCCAACTACGTCTTCCCCAACGGCGACCTCGGGTCGCTGGTCAACGTGGCCGGCGTCGGCATCCTCGACACGGCGGAGAACACCGAGGAGGCGCAGCGCTTCGTGGAGTTCCTGTTGAGCACGCCCGTCCAGGAGTACTTCGCCACCGAGACGTTCGAGATCCCCCTCATCGAGGGGGTGGAGTCCGACGCCGCCTTGCCCCCGCTCGAGTCGCTGCAACAGCCTGACATCAATCTCAACGAGCTCGCCGACCTCGAGGGCACACTTGCACTCATGACCGAGGTGGGGTTGATCTGAGCGTCACTGCCCGAGGCCGGGCGACACCGGCGCTGATCCTCGCCGGTGTCGCCGTGGCTGCGGCGGCGCTGCTGCCCGCCGTCTACCTGGTGCTGCGGGCGGGTGACGCCGGCCTCGACGGCGCCCTCGAAACGATCACCGCCGGGCGCACCCTCGAGCTCCTGGCCCGCACCACCTTGTTGGCGGTCTCGGTCACGGTGGCGTCGGTGACCTTGGCCGTGCCTCTGGCCTGGCTCACCGTGCGCACCGACCTGCCCGGGCGCCGGGTGTGGGTGGTGCTCACCGCCCTGCCGCTGGCCATCCCCACCTACGTCGGCGGCTACGCCTTTGTGGCCGCCCTCGGGCCGCGAGGGATTGCCCAGGGTTGGCTGGCCCCGCTCGGGGTCGAGGAGCTCCCTTCCATCTACGGCTTCCCCGGGGCGTGGCTGGTCCTGACCCTGTTCAGCTATCCCTACGTGCTGCTGACCGTTCGGGCGGCGCTGCGCCGGCTCGACCCCAGCCTGGAGGAGGCCAGCCGCACCCTCGGACGGAGCCGGCGGGCCACGTTCTGGCATGTGGTGGTCCCCCAGCTTCGGCCTGCGATCACCGCCGGGAGCCTGCTGGTGGCCCTCTACACCCTGAGCGACTTCGGCGCGGTGTCGCTCTTGCGCTTCGACTCGTTCACCCGGGTGATCTACGTGCAGTACCGGGCCTCCCTCGACCGCTCCGCGGCTGCCACCCTCGGCCTCGTCCTGCTCGCCCTGACGCTGGCCGTGCTGACCGCCGAGACCCGCAGCCGGGGCCGCGCGGGGTATCACCGCCTCCACGGCGGGGGCGCCCGTACGCCGTCGGTGGTGCACCTGGGTCGTTGGCGGTGGCCGGCGGTGGGAGCCTGCGCCGCCTTGGTGGCCATCGCCTTGGCCGTGCCCCTCGGCGTCATCGGCTACTGGCTCGTGCGGGGCCTGGCCGCCGAGGAACCTCTGCGGCTCACGACCACGCTCATGGGCCACAGCCTGGTGGTGTCGGCCCTGGGCGCGGTGGTGGCGGTGGTGGCGGCCTGGCCCGTCGCCGTGCTGGCCGCTCGCCATCCTGGTCGCCTGTCGCGCCTGGTGGAGCGGGCATCGTTCACCGGCTACGCCCTGCCCGGCGTGGTGGTGGCCCTCGCTCTGGTCTTCTTCGGTGCCCGGGTGGTGCCTGCCGTCTACCAGACCCGCACCCTGTTGGTGTTCGCCTACGTGGTGCTGTTTCTCCCTCAGGCCGTCGGCGCCCTGCGGGCCTCCCTGCTTCAGGTCAACCCCTCGCTGGAGGAGGCCTCCCGCCTG
>JBBSLT010000138.1:0-6678 GCA_038233555.1 Acidimicrobiales bacterium | reverse complement strand
GCTCGGGCGTCGAACGACCTGGACAAGGCACGTCACGACCATGGTCAGGCTCTGGGCGCAGTCGGGCGGTTGGCGAGCGAGGTGGAGGGTGCCACCGTCCGGTGCCGCAAGGCGCAGGATGACTGTGTCAGCGCCCTTCCCCGCCTGCGCCAAGTCCTGGCCGTACCCGGCCTGCTGGCTGCGGCCGTCCCTGTCGAAGCCCCCACCGACGAGGCCGGTGGCGAAGCAAGGCCAATGGCGCCGTCGAGCGCAGCGCGGCTCCTGCCCGCCGTGGACGAGACGCCGGACGGGCTCGGGAAGCTGACCGACGCCATCCGCAGCTTGATGCCCAAGCCCGACCGGGTGCCTGTGGGTGGCGACGGCGTCCGCCAGTCGCTCCGCCAGCGGCGGGATTCCCTCGGAGCGGGATGGGACGCCGAGGACCGCCAGCCGGAAGATTCGCTGCCCCTCCATATCGAAGTCACCGGACCGCTGGGGCGCATGCCCCTTCCCGACGCCACGGCACGGGCTCACGAGCAACTCCGTACCATGGCCAGCCTCCTGTCGGCCAAGCAGGACCAGGCGCTACGCAACCTCTTGCAGGGCCTGATCGCCCGGGAGGTCGCCGACAAGTTGCACGCGGCCAAGGAGCTGGTGGGCCTGATGAACCGTCGACTGGACACCGTCACCACCTCCCAGGGCATCGGTGTGGCGCTGCGCTGGCAACGACGCGACGACCTCGACCCGGCGCTGGCCGGAACCGTCGCCCTGCTGGCCAAGCCCCCCGATCTGCGGACGGTGGACGAGGACCACGCCCTTACCGCAGCCTTATCGGAACGCATCGCCGAAGCGCGTCGCGACGAGCCCGAGGCCCCGTACCGCCAGCTCGTCGGCCAGGTGCTCGACTACCGCACCTGGCATCGCATGAGCCTGATCCTGCGCCGGCCCGGACGAGCCGACGAGCGCCTCACCCGGCGCACGGCGCTGTCGGAGGGGGAGAAGAAGATGGTGTCCTACCTGCCGCTGTTCGCGGCGGTGGCGGCGTCGTGCGACGCCATGGCCGAGGCCGAACCGGCGGCACCTCGGTTCCTCCTACTCGACGATGCCTTCGCCAAGGTGTCCGAGGACAACCACCCCAAGCTGTTCGGCCTGCTGGTGGAGCTCGATCTCGACTTCATCGCCACCAGCGAGCGGCTCTGGGGAACGCATGCCACCGTCCCCGAGCTGGCCATCACCGAGGTGCTCCGCGACCCCGATCTCGGGGTCATCGTCTTGGAGCACTCACGCTGGGACGGCCGGCGACGTCGCCAGGATCCATGACCAACGACGAGGCTCTGGCTTTGGACGAGACCGGCGACGCCGTCGCTCGGCGGCTGTTCCGCTACGTCGTCGGCGACGAATGGCGTGAATATCGCGCCATCATGAACGTGTTCGCCGGAACCTTCTTTTCCGAGTTCACGCCCGAGGAGGTAGCCGGTCGCCTCGAAGCCGGAGGCGCCACCGTCGATGCCGCCGTGGACGCCGCCGTCGATGCCGCCGTGGACGCCGCCGTCGACGCTGCCGTGGTCGGGGATCGGCTCGAGAGCCTGAAGCGTTGGGGCAATCTGACCGTGTCGTCGGCAGTGGGCAACCCCACCAGCATCGCCGACTACTACCGCCTGCGAAACCGCTACCTCATCACCCGGGCCGGCCAAGAGGTCCACGATGCCGTGGAAGGGGTGTTGACCCGAGTCGACGAGGTCCGCGATGTCTCCACCGGACGCCTCCGTGCCCTCCACGACGCCCTGCAGGCGCTCCACGCCATCGACGTCGAACGGGTCGACTCGGTGACGTTGGCCGACCTCGTCCGGGCCGTCTTCGATCCCCACCAGGCGTTCACCAGCGAGATCACCCAGTTCTTCGCCGCCATCAACCAGTGGCAGAGCCGCTACGACCTCAGCCCCGAGGAGTTCACGTTCTTCGCCGAGGTGCTGGTGAGCTACGTGGCCGAGCGCCTGGACGAGATCGAACGGACGTCACGCCCGATCGGTCGGCTCCTGTCCGCCATCCGACCCGACGTCGAGACCATCGTCAGGCGAGCCAACCGGGGCCTGGCCACGAGGGTGGCCGATGCCGGGCTGTCGGCGACGGTCGCCGTCACCCGGACTTCAGGCAGCACCGTCGAGGACTGGGACCATCTTCTCGGCTGGTTCCTGGGAGCGACCGGGCGGGCGTCACGCATCGAGCGCCTCGGCCGCGAGGCGGTATCGGCCATCCGCACCCTGACCCTGAACCTCACCCGGCTGTCGCGCGTCGGCATCGGTGCGTCGTCGAGGCGGGCCGACTTTCTGCGCCTGGCCCGCTACTTCGCTGCTGCCGATCCCGAGGAGGTCCCCCGCCTCGCCGTCGCCGCCTTCGGGCTCAACCCTTCCAACCATTGGGGCGTGACCTCCGAGGATGTCGACGATCCGGTGAGCTCGACCATCTCGTGGCAGACCGCTCCTCGGGCACCCGTTCCCCTGTCACTGCGGGAGCGGGGAGAGACGACCAACCGGGGCTCCACCACGCCGATCCGTGACCGGACGCTTGAGCAGCGGATGCTACGGCGCCAACGTGAGCAGGTGCTCGACGCCCGCCGCCGCATCGACAACGAGCTTCTCGCCGCCACCGAAATGCACGGGCGGACCCTGTCGGTCGCCGGGCTGGCCCGCCTCCAGCACCTGATAGGACGAACCCTGAACCAGATGGGAGTGCACGACGAGCGTCACGCCCGGGTCGACGGCACGATCCGCTGCACGATCCAACGGACGCCGGGCCAAGACAGCGAGGTCCACTGCCCCGACGGCACGCTGATCCTCTCCGATCTTTGGGTCACGTTGAGCCAGGCGGAGAACGAGGCCGATGATGCCGGGCCGACCGACGATGCTGCGCCAACCCTGACGGGAGGCATCGGTGGCCGGTGACCCGCAACGCGAGTTGGAGCGACGACTCGCCGCCCGGCACCTGCTGCAGCGACCATTGACCTGTGCCGAGCACGACCGCGACACGTTCAGGCTCATCCGGCGCCACGAGGCCGAGCTCGACCGCTGGTTCACCCAACGCCTCGGATACCGGTTGCACGTCGACGCCGATACCGCCCGGCTGTTCAAGACCGGCGTCGTCGCCGAGCACCGGCCGCTGCGTACCGCATCGGGGCGAGCCTTCCACCAGCTCGAGTACGTCCTCTTGGCCCTGGTGCTGGCCTCGACCGCAGCCGGGCCCGCCGTCATCAGCCTCCGAGACCTCATCGACAACGTCCGCTCCGCCGGCGCCGAGGCGGAGGTCCCCCTCACCGGCGACGCCACCGAGCGCCGGGCCATGGTCGCCGTCCTGCGCTGGATGATCGACCAGGGAATGGCGTCTGAGCTCCACGCCCGCATCGACACCTACGCCAACGACGAGCAGGCCGACGCCGTGCTGAAGGTCCGTCCCGACCGCATCGCCCTGCTCCCGCTTCCCACCCTCGTGGGCGCCGAGGACGCCTCGACCCTGCTGCAGCGAGGCGAGCGCCGGTCTCTGACCCGCCAGTGGCTGCGTGGTCGGCTGGTCGAGGAGCCTGTGGTGTACCGAGAGGACCTTTCCGACGAGGAGTGGGGCGAGCTGCGGCGCCGGTTGGGCGAGGAGGAACGCATCCTCGACGAGATGTTCGGCCTGGTGATCGAGGCCCGGGCCGAAGGGGTGGCCACCGTCGATCCCACCGGCGCACTGGCCGATCGCCGCTTTCCGAGCGGCGGGACGGTTGGCCACGCCGCCCTACTCCTGTTGGACAAGCTGCGCGATCTCGCCACCAACGGATCCGAGGGACCGGCACGCACATTCTCCATGGCCGACGTCCTCGAGCGGGTGAGCGCCTTGGCCGAGCGCTACCGGCGACCCTGGGCCAACGATCTGGTCGGCGCCCCCGATCGTCTGACCCGCCAGGTGATTGACCTCTTGGTCGAGCTGCGCCTGGTCCGGCGATGCGACCCGTCCGGCGCGGGAGGGCCGGGGCCGAGCGAGGAGCAGGACCACGTGCGTCTCCTCCCCGGTGCGGCGCGGTTCTGGCCCCTGGAACCGACGCCGTCGACGGTGTCCGCTCCCCAGGAACCCCTGTGGTAGTCGAGCGACCGTCGCTCCAGGCCGAAGATCTCGATGAGGTCTGGGACTGCGTTCGCCGCCGGCTCGAACGCCAGGGTGCGGACAACCGGGGCCGGGTCAAGCTCCCGGAGCTGACCTCGACCGCTCGCCTCACCCTCGGCGCGGTCCTCGGTCGATCCCTGCGCACCACCATCGATCTGGGTGCCCTCGAACGGGGTCTGCGCCAACTCGGTGTCGGCGACGACCTCCCCAGCGCCCTCGATGCCCTCGACCATCCTGTATCGGACGAACCGGCACGGCGCCGGGCCGAGCGCCAAGCGGCACGAGCTGCTCGCCACGCGGCCCGGACCGAGGGGGCCGGTTGGGATGAGGACTGGAGCGAGACCTGGATCGACGAGGTCATCTGCACCGGTGGGCTTCGGGGCCTCGACGAGTCCCAGGCCGTGGCCCTGGTCCGATCGGTGCGTGCCGTGCTCAATCATCTTGACCCGACGACGACCGCCATCGGTGACGGGCCGATCAGCCGGGTGGACCTGGCCGCCGGACTCCTCGGATCAGCCCACGCCCTCGACACCGGGACCCGCCTCGAGGCCGCCACCACCCGGGCCTTGGCGCACCATCTCGGTGCCGCCGAGCCTCGTAACCTGTGGGAGCAGGCCGGAGTGCACCTCGACTTGACCTCGGGCCCCGTCCTCACCTGGCGCCTTCCCGTCGCCCCCGGGTCGGGTTTGATTCCGCTGGTCAACCAGGCCACGCAGCTCGGACTCCCGCTCAACTTGACCCAACTCGCTCTTCGTCGCCATCCCGTCACCGTCGATCGCGATGCCGTCGTTCTGGTGGTCGAGAACCCCCGCATCGTCGAGGCCGCAGCCCAACTCGATCGGCCCGTCTCGGTGATCGCTACCAACGGCAACCCTTCGGCGGCGGTCCGCCTGCTGTTGACCCAACTTCACGGCTCCGGTGCCCGCCTGCGCTACCACGGCGACTTCGACGTCGCCGGTCTGGCCATCTGCGCCCGCATGGCCAGCCTCGGCCTCGTTCCGTGGCGCATGGACGCCGGCGACTACCTCGCCGCCATCACCGACGCCGAAGTGGCCGGTGTCGTTCTGCCCATCGACCTCGGTCGGCCCCCAGCGACCCCGTGGGATCCGCTGTTACAGGATGCGTTCGCTCACCACCGGCTGGTGGTCCACGAGGAACGACTTCTCCCCGAGCTCCTCGACTGAGTCGCCGTCGCAACCAGAGCTTGCTGGCGAGACCGTGCTCAGCGATCGTGAGAGGTGCGGCGGCGCAGCACCCCGGCCTGCTCACCGACGACGACGAGGACCACGGCGGCTGCGAAGGCTACGAGCGCCCCGATGATGTTGAGCTCGAAGATGTCACCGGTTCCCAACAGGTTGGCCACGACACCGCCAACCACCGAGCCCAGGACCCCGAGCAGCAACGTCATACCGATGCTGAGGTGCTGGCGACCGGGCACGATGAGCCGGGCCACCACCCCAACCACCAGTCCGAACACGATGAATCCGATCACGATGTTCTGCACGCTAGCGCCGTCTCCCACCCATCGTGCGCCAGTCGGTGGGCTGGGCGACCACAGGTTGACCCCAAGATCGAGAGGACAGACGGAGTCACTCGGCCAAGCGCTCTTCTAGGGCGCTGAGTTGGCCGTGCAGCTCGGTGGGGAGATGTTCGCCGAGGGAATCGTAGTGGTCGGCGAGTTGGGGGAGCTCGTGGCGCCAGCGCTCACGGTCGAGCGTGAGCAGCTCGGTGAGGACGCTCGGGTCGAGGTCGAGCCCGCTGGTGTTGATGGCGCTGACGGCGGGGACCCGTCCGATGGGTGTGTCGATGGCCGCAGCGTTGCCATCGACCCGGCCGAGCACCCACTCGAGCACTCGGCTGTTGTCGCCGAAGCCGGGCCAGAGGAACTTGCCGTCGTCATCCCTGCGGAACCAGTTGACCCAGAAGAGCTTCGGGAGCTTTCCCGCTTGGGTGCTGGTTCCGATGTCGAGCCAGTGGGCGAAGTAGTCGCCCATGTTGTATCCACAGAAAGGCAGCATGGCGAAGGGGTCGAAGCGCAGCCTGCCCACGGCGCCGGCGGCTGCGGCCGTGGTCTCCGAGCTCATGATCGACCCGAGGAACACCCCGTGCTCCCAATTGAAGGACTCGGTCACAAGGGGCACGTTGGTGGCCCGGCGACCGCCGAAGAGGATGGCCGAGATGGGTACACCGGCCGGGTTCTCCCACTCCGGCGAGATCGAGGGACACTGGGCGGCAGGGGCGGTGAAGCGGGCGTTGGGATGCGCCGCCGGGGTGTCCGACGTCGGAGTCCAGTCGTTGCCCTTCCAGTCGACCAGGTGCGCCGGCGCCTCGTCGGTGAGCTCCTTCCACCACACGTCGCCGTCGGCGGTCTTGGCCACGTTGGTGAAGATGCAGTTCGCCTCCAAGGTGGCCAGGGCGTTGGGGTTGGTCTTGCCCGACGTACCGGGTGCCACGCCGAAGAAGCCGGCCTCGGGGTTGATGGCGAAGAGGCGCCCATCGGGGCCGAACTTCATCCAGGCGATGTCGTCGCCGACCGTCTCGACCTTCCAGCCCGGCAGGGTC
>JBBSLT010000137.1:0-6721 GCA_038233555.1 Acidimicrobiales bacterium | reverse complement strand
GTCGAGTTCGGCGGGCACATCGGTGCCGTCATGCGGCGGGAGCTACGTCGCCTCGGCGTGGAGCGCATCGCGCCCGAGGAGCTGGACGGCATGGTGATCGACGCCTGCTTCGAGCTGTTCGACTGCGGAGCGGCCTGGAACGGCGGGCGGCGCCCTGCCGTGGACGTGGGCCGGGCGCCGCCTGGGCCGCATCGCCTCGGCCTGGGTCGGCCAGTTCGCCGACGAGTTCGACATTGACCGCATCGACACGGGCACAGATAGCCCACCGTCCGCCCTGGTGGTCGACCCGGCCGAGCTCGACGTGCTCTCGCACCTGGCCGAGAGCCACTTCGGCTGTGCCCTGGTGCTCGCCGCTCTGGAGCAGGTGGCCACCCGGCGCGACCGGGCCATCGTGTTGGAGGTGCGGGCCCAGATGGCCGGCGGCGACCCCTCGCCTGCGCTCACCGTGGCTCGCCGTCACGGCGTGACGCCCGAGGTCGTTCGCCAGGTGGTCAGTCGGGTGAGGGCACGCCTCGCCCGACTGGCGGCGCACGAGGAGCGGTTCGCAGCTCTGGCCGACCTGGCGATGGTGGCATGACGGCGGGATCACTGTTCGTCGACGGTTCCCAGTCGCGCCCGACCCGGCGTGAAGGCCTCAGCGGCCGAGGGCCCACCCCAGCAGCGACGGTGACATCGACCGCATCGCCGCCTGGTCGGGGCGATGTCCCTGAACGCAGACGCGCCCGTGTTGCCAACCTCGGTTGATCTGTACATCGGGTCCAACGTTGACTTCCGCCGGGTGCCGGAGTCTGATGAGTTGCCTGGATCAATCGGCCAAGGAGAACCGGATGACCTCTCGACTCAACCCTTATATCAGTTTTGATGGCAACGCCCGGGAGGCCCTAGAGTTGTACGAAGAGGTCTTCGGCGGCACGTTGACCCTGCACACCTTCGGCGAGCTCGGCGGGGAGGCGGGTCCGGGCGCCGACAACATCATGCACGGCATGCTCGAGACCGCCGATGGGCTCACCCTCATGGGCGCCGACATGCCACCAGGGATGGAGCACGAGCCCGGCAACAACGTCGCCGTGAGCTTGAGTGGGGACGACGCGGCCGAGTTGCGGGGCTACTGGGAAAAGCTGTCCGGCGGTGGCACCGTCTCGGTTCCTCTCGAGATGCAGATGTGGGGCGATGAGTTCGGCATGTGCGTCGATCCCTTCGGCATCACGTGGATGGTCAACATCGGACAGCCGCAGACCTGACCCGAGCACCGTCCCGTCGACTATGACAGGGGTGGTGCGGCCCCGAGCCTGGATGAGTTGGAGCAGCGGGAAGGACAGCGCCTTCGCGCTCCACGCCATCCACGAGCAGGGGGCGCTCGACGTAATCGGGTTGCTCACCACGGTGAACGCCGATGCCGACCGGGTGGCCATGCACGCCGTGCGCAGGAGGCTGCTCGAGGTCCAGGCCGACCACCTCGGTCTGCCGCTGCACGTGGTGTCACTTCCGTCCCCGTGCCCGAACGACGTCTACGAGGAGAGGATGGCCGAGGCCATGGCCGCCGCCGCGGCTTCGCGCGTCGACCACGTCATCTTCGGCGACTTGTTCCTCGCCGACGTCCGCGCCTACCGCGAGCAGGCACTGGCCGGCTCGGGCATCACGCCGCTGTTCCCCCTGTGGGGGCGGCCGACTGGAACACTTGCCCGGGAGGTCATCGCCGCCGGGGTCCGGGCGGTCCTCACCTGTGTCGACCCGGCCCAGCTCGATCCCCGGTACGTCGGGCGCGACTTCGACGCGAGGCTCCTGGACGACTTCCCTGCGGGCGTCGACCCGTGCGGGGAGCGCGGCGAGTTCCACACCTTCGTGTGGGATGCGCCGGGGTTCTGGGCACCGATCGACGTCGAGGTGGGCGAAGTCGTCCAGCGTGACGGATTCGTGTTCTGCGACGTGCTCCCTGGTGCGCCGTGCCCTCCGAGGTGACGGTCGCCGTCCTCCCCGCCGAGGATCGCGCCATCGGCGCCCTCCTGGGCTTGGCGGTCGGCGATGCCGTCGGGACCACCCTCGAGTTCAAGCCACCAGGGTCGTTCACACCGATCCATGACATGGTCGGAGGCGGGCCGTTCGATCTTGCCGCCGGGGAGTGGACCGACGACACCTCGATGGCGCTCTGTCTTGCCGAGTCGATCCTCGACACCGGCGAGCTGAACCTCGCCGACCAGTTGCGCCGCTACGTCCTGTGGCGGGAGTACGGGTATCTGTCGTCCACCGGAACGTGCTTCGACATCGGCGGGACCACATCAAGCCAACTGTCGCGCTTCAAGCGCACGGGAGAGCCGATCGATCCGCACCTCGACGAGGAGGCGGCCGCCAACGGCTCCCTCATGCGCCTCGCCCCGGTCGCGATCCGTTGGCACACAGACCCCGGCGAGGCCGCGGCGCGCGCCGCCGAGTCAAGTCGATCGACGCATCCCGCCGCCCGTCCGGTCGACGCGTGCAGGGTCCTCGGCGCAATGACCGCGGCGTTGATCATGGGAACACCAGCCGAGGAGGTGATCGCTCCGGCCTTCTGGCGATGGGGCCCACTGCACCCGAGGATCGAGGCGGTGACGTCTGGCGCGTGGCGAGGCAAGCAACCGCCCGACATCAAGGGGTCGGGCTACTGCGTGTCGGCGCTCGAGGCGGCACTGTGGGCTGTCGATGGCGCTGACGACTTCGCCGAGGCCGTGTTGCGGGCCGCCAACCTCGGCGACGACGCCGACACCACCGCCGCCATCGCCGGTCAGCTCGCCGGCGCTCGATGGGGCGCCGGCGCCATCCCCGACACGTGGAAGGCCAAGGTCGTCCTCGGTGATCGCATCACCGAGCTGGCGCGCCGGCTCTACGCGGCCGGCGGCGGCGCTTCCTCCGGCGAGGTTCCATGGCCCTACGACGCCAGCCTCCACGCTTGGTGGGTCGAGCCTGGCGAGGTGCTGGCCGGCGAGTACCCGGCGGCCAAGAACGAACTACGACGTTCCAGCGACAAGCTCAACCTGCTGGTGGACGCCGGCATCCGCACCTTCATCGACCTCACCACACCGGGCGATTCCCTCGATCCCTACTTGCCCGTGATGACCGCGGCGGCTGAAGCCCGCAAGCTCGACCTTCGCCGTCTCAGTGTTGGCATCCCCGACCTGGGCGTCGTTGCGGACCTCGAGTTCGACCACATCCTCGGCCTCGTCCGTGTGCACCGAGTCAGGGGTGGCGTCTACATCCACTGCTGGGGAGGGGTAGGACGTACCGGCACCGTCGTAGGCGCACTGCTCGCCGACCAGGGCCACGACTACGACACGATCATCCGCACGCTTCGGGCGTTCAGGGCCGGGACGAGGAAGGAGCACCGGCCCTGCCCCGAGACCGAGGCGCAACGCGGTGTGCTGCGCCGGCGTGCGTCGGCCTGATACGCCGGATCCGATGACGACCGGGCAACCGGGTCGTCCGGCCAGAGCTCAGCGACGGCGGAGCCAGCGAGTCGACGTCAGGTGTCGGGCGGGGAGCACGCCGTGGCTGTCACGGCCATGGCCTACCTTCGTTGGTGCATGGTGAAGAAGACCCGATGACGCCGACCACGGTTCGTACCGTGGCCTTCGGCCGACCCGCCACCGAGGCGTTGGCCGAGGCCATCGCCGGCGCCAAGCACGCCCACCCTCTCGACCCGGTCACGGTGGTGGTGCCCTCCAACCTCGCCGCCCTGTCGGCTCGGCGCACCATCGCCGGCGGATTGCTCGGCGGGACCGGCCTGGCCAACGTCTCGTTCGTCACCGCCTTCCGCCTGGCCGAGCTCCTCGGCGCCGGACACATGGGTGGGCGGCGTCCGCTCACCAACCCGGTGTTGGCCGCTGCCGTGCGGGCGGCGCTGAAGAACGAGCCCGGCGTGTTCGCGGCCGTCGCCGATCACCACGCCACCCACGCTGCGCTGGTGAGTGTGTACGGCGAGCTGAGTCACGTCGGGCCGGCTTCCCTCGACCGCATCGCCGCCGCCTCGGTCCGGGGACGGGAGGTGGTGCGGCTGGTTCGATCGGTCAAGGCACGCCTGGCCGCCTTTTACTTCGACGAGGACGACCTGGCCGCCGCGGCCGAGGCCAGGATGCTGACCGAGCCTGCGGGCATCGTCGAGTCCGGACTAGGCCGGGCGGTCTGGCACCTGCCCGGCCGCCTCACGCCGGCGCTGGCCCGCCTGCTGCGAGCCGTGATCGGGGCCGGCCCGGCCACGGTCATCGTCGGCCTGACCGGCCACGGTGATGCCGACGGGGCGGCGTTCCAGGCCTGCGCCGCCGCCGCCGTGCTCCTTCCGGTGCCCGCCGCCACCCTCTTTTCCGACCCGTCACCGCCCACCGCCTCGGTCATCGTGAGCGTCTCCGACGCCGATGAGGAGGTGCGAACCGTCGTGCGGCGCGTGTTGGTCCTGGCGGAGGCAGGCACGCCGCTGCACCGCATCGGAATCTTCCACCCCGGCCGCGACCCCTACGGCCGCAACCTCAACGAGCAGCTCGACGCCGCCGGGGTCCCCCACAACGGCCCCTCCCGCACGCCGCTGGCCGACACCGTGGCCGGGCGCACGCTCCTGCGGGCCCTCGCCCTCAACGCCGAGTCCGGCGGCTGGGGCCGCGGAGCGGTCATGGCCCTGATCTCGGGGGCACCGGTGCGCCACGCCAGTGCTGGCGCCCCCGTGTCGCGCTGGGATGCGGTGTCACGGGCCGCCGGCGTGGTCGCAGGCCTCGACGACTGGCGGACCAGGCTGGCCGACCTCGTCTCCCGTCTGCAGGCTGACCTGGATGAGCTGGAGCGCCGAGGCGAAACCTCGCTCGGCCGCCTGGCGGCCATCCGCCGCGATGCAGACGCGGCCGTCGAGTTGTCCGCCTTCGTCGAGTACCTCGCCGGCGAGCTTGACGCGCTGCAACACGCCCCGGGATGGGCGCCAAGGTCGCAGGCGGCTCGGGCCCTGCTGGCTGGCCTCCTCGGTCCCGAGCAGCGGCGCACCCGTTGGCCCGCCTCGGAGACGGACGCCGCTGATCGGGTGGACGCCGCCCTCAGCCGGCTGGCTTCGCTCGACGAAGTGGAGTCAGACCCCTCGCCCGAGGCCTTCGTCGCCGCCGTGGCCTCGGAGCTGGACGAGCCGGCCGGGCGGATCGGTCGCTTCGGCGAGGGAGTCCTGCACGGGCCGCTGGCCTCCGCGGTCGGGCTCGACCTTGACGCTGTGTTCGTGCTCGGCATGGCCGAGGGCACGTGTCCGCGCGTCGGACGCCCCCCAGCCCTCCTTCCGGAGGAGGACCGTCAGCTCGCCGGCGCTGACGAACTGGCCCGGGCCGAGGACCGCCTCGCTGACCAGCACCGGGACTTCCTGGCCGCCTTGGCGGCGGGAGCCGACCCGACCCATCGCGTCCTCGTGTACCCCCGCGGCGACCTGCGGGCCGGACGGACGCGCCTGGCGTCGCGCTGGCTGCTCGAGTCGGCCGCTGCTCTCGCCGGCCATCCGGTGAGGAGCAGCCAGTTCGCCGACCTCGGAGCGCCCGGAGTCGAGGTCGTCGCCTCCTTCGCCCGGGGCATGGCCGACAGTGCGGTCAAGGCGTCGGTCAACGAGCGCGACCTCGCCGTTCTCTTCGCCCACGTGGAGGCCGGCGGCGACGTGGTCGCTCACCCGATCGCCATCGGCGACGGTGACGTGGCCGTGGGCCTCACCTGTCGCCGAGCTCGCTCGGGCGCGCAGTTCACCGAGTGGGACGGCAACCTGGCCGGTCAGGCCGTGGCATCGCCGGCCACGGGTGAGGTGATGTCGGCCAGCCGACTCCAGAAGTGGGCGACCTGCCCCTTCGCCTACTTCCTCAGCTACGTCTTGGACCTGTCGGACCGGGATGATCCCGAGCGCATCATCCAGATCAGCGCCATGGACAAGGGCTCCCTCGTGCACGAGGTGTTGGAGCGCTTCATCGCCGCGGCCCTCGCCCGACCGGGCGGACCGCCGGCGCCATCCGAGGCGTGGACACCAGCCGATCTCGACCGGCTGCACACCGTCGCCGCCGAAGTGTTCGCCACCTACGAGGCCAGGGGCGTCACGGGCCGGCGCCTCACTTGGCGGATCACTCAACAGGAGGTTCTCGCCGATCTCGACGAGCTGCTCCGGCGCGACACTGCCTACCGCGCCGCCAGTGGTGTCGTACCCGTCGCCGTGGAGATGCCGTTCGGGATGGACGGTGCCGCACCGCTGGTCGTCCAACTGCCGAGCGGTCGGGAGCTGCGCTTCCGGGGCAAGGTCGACCGGGTCGACGCCGGCGCTGGTCATCACGTCGTGCTCGACTACAAGACCGGCAAGGGCGTGAAGTACAAGAAGCTGGAGGGCGAAGGCGATGCGGTGCTGGCCGGTACCGCCCTGCAGCTCGGGCTCTACGCCGAGGCGGTCAGGGCGCGACTGGGGGGCGGCGACGTGGAGGCCTACTACTGGCTGGCCACCAGTGCCGGCGACTTCGCCCGGCGCGGCTATCCGTGGACCGGAGAACGCCGGGAGAGGTTCCTGCAGGTGCTCGAGACCATCGTCGACGGCGTCGAGGCCGGGACCTTTCCCGGCGTTCCCGGCCAGTACGACTCGTTCTTCCGTAGTCACGACAACTGCAGCCACTGCGCCTTTGACGACCTGTGCCCTCGCGACCGCGACGACCACGCCGAGGCGAAGGTCACGGCTCCCGAGCTGGCCGTGCTCGCCCGCCTGTTG
>JBBSLT010000136.1:0-6763 GCA_038233555.1 Acidimicrobiales bacterium | reverse complement strand
GGCAGGCCGACGACGAAGTCACTGTCCTCGCCGAAGTAGTTGGTGGCTCGGGCCGCCCGGACCGCAGCTTCCTCGTAGAGGTCGAGGCTCACGCCGGCCTCAGCCATCTGGGGGGCCAGGTCGAGCCAGATGCCCTCATCGATATAGAGATTGATGCCAAAGACGCCAGTGGGCAGGACGATCTCGGGCGCCTCGCCAGCCGCGATCAGCACCCCGAGGCGACGCTGGGCCTCGTCGGTGTCGGGGATGCGCAGGAAGGACAGCGACGAGCCGTCGTTGGCTTCCTCGAAGGCAGCGGCCAGCTCGCATTTGTCGACAAATCCTCCGCGGAAGGTGCAGAAAACACCTATTGTTGACCTCTTGACGAGGTGAGACACTGGGTGCAGGGCGTGGAACACCCCTCATCCCTCCCCCCAAGAGGCGCGACCCGGCGGGCAACCGCACCACCAAGGCGGTGCCCGCCGGAGCGTGTCTTGCCTCCCCGGTCAGGCCGGGGCGCCGCTCCCAGTACCGTCGAGGCATGGCCGCCCAATACATCTACACCACCCATCGCCTCGGACGCTTCCATGCCCCCGACCGCCAGGTGCTCGAAGACATCTCCCTGTCGTTCTACCCCGGCGCCAAGATCGGCGTGATCGGAGCCAACGGATCAGGCAAGTCGTCGCTGCTGCGGATCATGGCCGGCGAGGACGACGGCTACACGGGCGAGGCCCGCCTCTCCCCCGGCTTCACCGTCGGACACCTCCGCCAGGAGCCCCAGCTCGACGAAGGCAAGGATGTGCTCGCCAACGTGATGGACGGGGTGGCCGCCACCCAGTCGCTCCTCGACCGCTACGAAGCAGTGTGCGCTGCCTTCGCCGAGCCTGACGCCGACTTCGACGTACTGCTGGCCGAACAGTCCGACCTCCAGGACCGCATCGACGCCGCCAGCGCCTGGGACCTGCAACGCAACGTGGAGGTGGCCATGGATGCCCTGGGCGTGCCGCCCGGCGACGGGGCGGTCACCACGCTGTCGGGTGGGGAGCGCCGGCGAGTGGCATTGTGCCGGCTGCTGCTCAGCCAGCCCGACCTCCTGCTGCTCGACGAGCCCACCAACCACCTCGACGCCGAGTCCGTCGCCTGGCTCGAGCGCTTCCTCCAGGACTACCGGGGCACTGTCGTTGCCGTCACCCACGACCGCTACTTCCTCGACAACGTGGCCGGCTGGATCCTTGAGCTCGACCGGGGTCGGGGCTACCCCTTCGAAGGCAACTACTCGGGTTGGCTGGAGCAAAAGGCCGCCCGCCTGGCCTCCGAGGAGCGCCAGGAGTCGGCCCGCCGGCGTACCCTGGAACGGGAGCTGGAGTGGGTGCGGATGTCGCCCCGTGCCCGCCAGGCCAAGGGCAAGGCCCGGCTCACCAACTACGACCAGCTCCTGGCCGAGGCGGCTGCCGCCGACCGGGCGGCCGGCGCCCTCGAGATCAGCATCCCTCCCGGCCCCCGCCTCGGCGACCTGGTGGTGGAGGCCGATCATCTGGGCAAGGCCTTCGGCGATCGGGTCCTGATCGACGACCTCACCTTCTCACTGCCGCCCGCCGGCATCGTCGGGATCATCGGGCCCAACGGAGCGGGCAAGTCGACCCTGTTCCGGATGGTGGCCGGTGCCGCCGGCCTCATCCCGGCCGACACGGCAGAGACGCCCGACCGCGGTGGCCTGCGGGTCGGGCCGACCGTCGAGCTGGCCTACGTCGACCAGTCACGGGCCTCCCTCGACGACAGCCACACCGTCTACGAGGAGATCACCGGTGGCGTCGACATCGTGCGGGTCGGGGGCCGGGAGCTCCACGGCCGGGCCTACGTCGGCTCCTTCGGGTTCAAGGGCTCCGACCAGCAAAAGAGCGTGGGGGTGCTCTCCGGCGGCGAGCGCAACCGCCTCCACCTGGCCAAGCAGCTCCTGGCCGGCGCCAACCTTCTGCTCCTCGACGAGCCCACCAACGACCTCGACGTCGACACGCTCCGGGCGCTCGAGGACGCCCTGATCTCCTTCGCCGGCTGCGCGGTGGTCATCACCCATGACCGGTGGTTCCTCGATCGGGTGGCCACCCACATTCTCGCCTTCGAGGGTGACGCCCAGCTCCACTGGAGCGAGGGCAACTACAGCGACTACGAGGCCGAGCGCCAGCGCCGGGGCGTCGACGGGATGAGCACCTCGACCCGCCACAAGGCCCTCACCCGCAACTGAGAGATGAGCGCCGGGCAGGGGTGCACGGCGGAAGCACCCCATGCCCGGCTCCGCAGAGATTTCCACCCGAGGCCGGGGCTCGTCAAGCGTGCTAGGTGATCCAGGTCAAGGCGGGGGCCTGGCCGACCGATAACAGGGTATGACCACTGTCCTCACTCCCCAGACCTGCGGTCACAGCCGGGCTGCGGCACGCCCCATTCGACCGGGAAGCACGGCCACGTGCGCCTCTTGTGACGAGCCGGTGAAGTTCGCCGCCCGGGTGCGCCGATACCAGGTGATCGCCAACGTCTACGTGAACGGATCGTGGGCACGCGTCGAGCACTACCACCCAGAGTGCTACGAGGCGGCCAAGACCCCCTACGGCGAGCCGGTGGACTGGCCGACGGCGCGCGTCGCCTCTCCGATCGGCTGACGTCGGGTCAGCGATGCTGGTCGTGTGGGCCCGAGGCCAAGGCTCGATGGCCCGCTTACCTCGTCCGACGCGCTAGAGCTAGGGCAGGACCCGTGCCATCACCCGGTGGAGGCCGGTCGCTCCCTGGGGAGCCACATCGCGAACCTCAGCGATCTGCACGTCGCCCAACTTGTCGGTGGCGCGCACGAGGAGAGGAACGTCGCCGGGCCGATCGGGGCGCCAGTCGTAGCGCCACAGGACCCAAGCCAGCGGCGAGCGTGAGTATTCGAGCTCGGCTGCCTCCCACGTGCGACCGTCGTCGACGCTGACCTCGACCCCGGCGACCCCGCGATCGCCGGCGAATGCGGTGCCCCGCAGCACCGCCACCGTCCCGAGGGTCAGCGGCTGGGCGAGATCGGGCTCGGTGAAGCGAGACTGGGTGGGCACCACGAACTCCGGTCCCCAGCCCTGCTGCTCGTAGAAGCCCTTGGCGTTGGAGGCCACCAGCTCGACGGTCGTCACCCACTTGACGTTCTTCTCCCCGAAGAGTCCGGGTACGAGTATCCGGGCGGGAAAGCCGTGGCGCTGAGGTAGGGGCTCTCCGTTCATCTCGTAGGCCGCCAGCGTGGTGGGCTCCATGGCCTTGTCGATGGAGAACGTGTCGGTGTAGTTGTCGACCGAGGTGACGAGGACCTCGACAACGCCGTCGCCGGGTCCAGCCTCGGCCAGCAGCTGGGCCAGCGGTACGCCGGTCCACATGGCGTTGCTCTGCAGGCCTCCGCCGACGGGGTTGCTGATGCACGACAGCGTCGTCTCCTGGACGACGGGGGTCATCGAGCGCAGCTCGTCGAGGTCGAAGGTGAGGGGTCGATCGACCAGGCCGGTGATCCCGAGCCGCCAGCTCGACGGGGCGACGCGTGGGTCGATGACGTTCTTGGTGACGACGTAGAACTTGTCGACGGGCGTGATGGGTTGGATCCCCGGACCGGCGAGCTGCATGCCGTCGTAGCTGAACGCCGAGCGCCGGAACAGCGCGGTGCCCACCCCGCCCGTAGCCACCGCCAGCCCGACGCCCACGCCGCCGGCGACGAGCGAGCGGCGGCTCACGCTCCCCCCGCCGGCGGTGCTGCCGGCACCGGCGGAGGTGACCGAGCGGGCGGCGATGAGCCGGAACCCGAGCCACAGCACCCCGGCGAACACCGTCGAGGAGACCACCATGAACAGGATCGTCACCACCCGCGCGGTGAGGGGAGGCCATCCCCGGTAGCTGGTGGCGAGCACCGGCCACAGAACCGCCAGCGAGGTGAGCGACCACACGGCCACCATGGCCAGGAGGATCAGGAGCGGGCGGCGGTGGCGGGGCTCTCCGGGCTCGGCGCCATCACGGCCGGCACGCCACGACAACAGGCCGTAGACCGCACCGATGATAAGGCCGATCGCCAGCTGGCCCAGCGTGGCCGAGCCCACGCCGAACTGCTTGAGCTGGTCGTAGCCACCGAAGAAGTCCAGCAGCGAGAAGAACACGGCGATGCTGAGCCGGGGGGCGACGCGGTCGCCGATCAGCTCGGTGGGCGGGGAGATGCCGAGCGACAGTCGCGCACGGCCTGGATGAAGGTCAGCACCAAGGCGGCGACCAGCCCGGACAGGGCGCCCGTCGCCACCGCCACCTTCCTGCTCGCGACGTTCGAACGGTTCGTCATCGTGACCGCCGGCTCGAGCCCGGCCGGCAGGCCGCGCTCTTGCTCGTGCACTCGGGGCGGCTGAGGAAGGCGAAGGCCAGGCTGGTGGCGGTGGTGTACACGCTGTGGTGCCACGCGTCGATGGCCAGCTCCTTGGCGCCCCACTCCTTCACCGGTGGGGCGACCTCGAGCCTGGGCAGCATCACCAGTTCGCCCCCCCATACCATGGCGAGGTGGGTTGCGCCCGCCCAGGGGCCGGGCAGCCCGATGGCGCCGGCCACGTTGCCTATCCGCATGGTCGTGTTCCCCTCATCGCCCAGCGTGGTGATGCAGTGCAGTCATCCTGGCACCGGGCGCCGTGCAACTGCCGTCCTGGTGCGTCCTGTAACCGAGATGTAAGCAGCTCGCGCCGGCCAGGCAACCTCCTCCCTTCGAGGGCTGTAAGGGGCAACGGTTACGCCGGCGATCCGCCTGGGCATGCTGGCCCGGTAACCTTGCCGGGGTCGATTCGGTATGCCCGACGATGGATGCAGCCTCCTGGAGGTCCTCTTGCACAATCCCGTGACCCAACGCAGCCTTCGCAGCGCCACCAGGCACGCCGTGGTCGTGGCCGTGGCGGCTCTGCTGGTCGCCTGCGGCAACTCCTCGAGTGAGGGCCCAGCCACTGGGCCTGTGACCGGCGCCCCCGAGCCCTTGCCCAGCGCCCCGGAGCCGGCGGTGGCGGCGCCGCTGGAGGCAATGCCCCTGGGTCGGGTCGTCCCGGTCGGCAACATGCCCGAAGGCATGGTGTTCGACGCCACCACGGGACTCGTCGTGATCGGGCTGCGCTCCCCCGACGGCGTCGTCCTGGTGGACCGGGACGGTCAGCTGGTGCGCCGCGTCGATCTCGACGGTGCACCGAGGCATCTGGCCCTGGCCGGTCCGGGTGGGCCCGTGCTCGTCCCCGCCGAGGGTTCCGACCAACTGGTGACGGTGGCGCTGCCCGACGGTCGCATCGAGTCGGTGGTGCCGGTGGGGCGCAACCCGCATGACGCCGTGGCGGTGGGGGGGCGCGTGTACGTCGCCAACGAGTTCGCCGACAGCGTCTCGGTGGTGGACGACGCCAAGGTGGTCGACGAGATCCCCGCACCTGTCCAGCCGGGAGGGATCGGGGCCAGCGGAGATGCCGTCGCGGTGGTGGGCGTGCGGGGGCGCCAGACCAAGGTCTTCGATGCGGCCTCGCTCGACGAGCTGGGCACCGTCGTCACCGGGGCGGGTCCGACCCACGTCGTGGGCGACGAGGATCGGCTGTTCGTCGCCGACACCAACGGCGATGCCATCCTCGTGCTCTCGGTCGCGCCCGAGGTCAAGGAGATCGCCCGCGTCGAGGCCACTGGCGCCCCCTACGGGATGGCCATCGACCCCGAGCGCCAACAGCTGTGGATCACCCTGACGGCCGCCAACCGGGTGGTTGGCTTCGACATCTCCGGGGCCGAGCCGCGTCCCGTCGCCGACTTCGCCTCGGTCCGCCAGCCCAACAGCATCGCCGTCGATCCCGAGACGGGCACGATCTACGTGGCGGGCACGGCTGACGGTGTGTTGCAGATCGTCACCCCCGACGACCGGGCCGAGTGAGGTCGACGTTGTTCATCCCCGGTTCGCCGAGATGAGACGGTCGGCGCAGCGGGCCACCACCGCCATGATGGTCAACGCCGGGTTGGCCGAGCCCTGGGTGGGCAACACGCTGCCGTCGGTGATGTAGAGGTTGGGGACGGCGAAGCTGCGCAGGTCGGCATCGACCACCCCCGAGGCGGCGTCGGCGCCCATGCGGCACCCGCCCACCAGGTGGGCGTAGCGCTTGATGGTGACCGGATCACAGGTACCCGCCGCTTCGAGGATCCGCTCCATGGCCGCCTGGCCCGCCGCCATGAGGGCCCGGTCGTTGTCGCACTGGCTGTAGTCGAGCCGGGCCACCCGCTCGCCCCGACGGTCGGTCTCAGCCGAGAGCGTCACCCGGTTGTCGGCCAGGGGAAGGAACTCACAGAGCACCCCCAGGCACATCCAGTGCACGTAGTCACGCAGGTACGCTCTCAGCACGTGGCCCCAGTGGCCCTCGGCCCCAACGTGCTCGGCCCAGGCGATGGGCAGCGGTGCCACGGTCTGGATCGAGAAGCCCCGCTTGTAGTCCTTGGTGGGATCGGTCTCGTAGAAGTCCTCGCTGGAGACGCCCGGTGGAGGCGTCTTGTACATGCGGACCTCCTCGTCGAAGCGCCCTGCGGTCTGGGCTGCCCCCTGGACCATGAGGTAGCGCCCGACCAGGTCCTCGTCGTTGCACAGGCCATCGGGAAAGCGGGAGGAGGGCGAGTTGAGCAGCAGGCGAGGTGTCTCGATGGAGTAGCCGGCCACCGCCACCAACCGGGCGCGCTGGAAGCGCTCCACCCCGTTGTGCCAGTAGACGACGCCCGTGGCCCGCCCGTCGTCGCCGACCACGAT
>JBBSLT010000135.1:0-6839 GCA_038233555.1 Acidimicrobiales bacterium | reverse complement strand
TGGCGCTCTCGCTGGCTCGGTCGGCTGACGAGGTGGTGGTGACGCCGGGCAACCCTGGAATCCCCGGCTCTGTGCACACCGACCCTGAGGAGGTCGACGCCGACCTGTTCGTCATCGGACCCGAGCAGCCTCTGGTCGACGGCCTAGCCGACCGCCTCCGGGCCCGCGGTCGCCTGGTGTTCGGCCCTGGCGCCGACGGGGCCCGGCTCGAGGGTTCCAAGCGCTGGATGAAGCAGGTGCTCGACGAGGCCGGAGTTCCCACCGCCCGCCACGGTGCCTTCACCGAGGTCGGACCGGCTCTGGAGTTCCTGTCGTCGTTGCCGCCGCCCTGGGTGGTAAAGACCGACGGCCTAGCTGCCGGCAAGGGGGTGCTCGTCACCACCAACCTCGCCCATGCGGAGGCCGACGTGGTGGCCAAGCTGTCGGGAGCGGCCTTCGGCGACGCCGGGCGCACGGTAGTGATCGAGGAGGGACTGTCCGGGCCGGAGCTGTCGGTGCTGGCCGTCTGCGACGGGACGACCGCAGTGGCGCTGGCGCCGGCTCAGGACTTCAAGCGCCAGGGCGACGGCGATACCGGGCCCAACACCGGGGGCATGGGCGCCTACTCGCCCGTGGCCGACGGCCCGACGGAGCTGATCGACACTGTGCTCGCCGAGGCCGTTTTGCCTACCCTGGCTGCGCTGAGGCGCCGGGGCATCGAGTACCGGGGGGTGCTCTACGCCGGGCTCATGCTCACCGCCGACGGGCCCAAGGTCCTCGAGTTCAACGTCCGCTTCGGCGACCCCGAGGCCCAGGTGGTGCTTCCCCGTCTCGCCAGCGACCTGGTCGCTCTGCTGGCCGAGGCGGCCGACGGTCGCCTGCGGAGCCAGCCTGTGTTCTCCCCCGACGCTGCCGTCGCCGTGGTCTGCGCCAGCGAGGGTTACCCCACGTCGCCTCGCACGGGCGACCGCATCGACGGCCTGGAGGCGGCGGGGGCCGTGGAGGGGGTAGCGGTCTACTGCGCCGGGGTGGCGGCCGACGCCGACGGCGCTCTGGTCACCGCCGGTGGGCGCGTGCTTGACGTCACCGCCCTGGCCCCCACCGTGGCCGAGGCCCGCGACCGGGCCTACCAGGCGGTCTCCCGCCTATCGTGGCCCGGGATGCAGTACCGCAGCGACGTCGCCACCCACGCCGCCACCCAAGGCGCTCTTCCTCCGATCGTTCTGGCCCCAGGGGAACGCCGAAGAGCCAGGTCAGCTGGGGCCAGAAGCGAAGGATGGGAGAAGTCGGGATGAAGGTGGCAGTGTTGATGGGCTCGACCAGTGACGCCTCCAAGATGGCGCCGGCAGTCGACACACTGCGGCGCTTCGGGATCGAGGCCGACGAGCGAGTGCTCTCGGCTCATCGCACTCCGGAGGCCGTGGTCGAGCTGGCCCGGGGGGCCCGGGAGGCGGGCTACGCCGCCTTCATCTGTGGAGCCGGGATGGCGGCCCATTTGGCTGGCGCCGTGGCGGCCCACACCACCCTGCCGGTCGTAGGCGTCCCCCTCTCGGGAGGGGCGCTCAACGGTGTCGATGCCCTCTACGCCACCGTCCAGATGCCGAAAGGGGTCCCGGTCGCCACCGTGGCCATCGACGGGGCGCTGAACGCCGCCCTGTTGGTCGTCCAGATGCTGGCCATCACCGACGAGCGCCTGACCACCGCCCTGGCCGACGACCGCCGGGCCCGGGCCTCTGCATGAAGGTTTCGGTGTGAAGGAGTACGTCCCCAACGTCTTGGCCCAGCGCTACGCCAGCCCCGCCATGGTGGATTTATGGTCCCCTCGCCACAAGGTGGTGCTCGAACGCCGCCTGTGGCTGGCCGTCCTGGAGGCCCAGCGCCATCTCGGGGTGCACGTGCCCGACGGGGTGGTCGAGGACTACGAGAAGGTGGTCGACGACGTCGACCTCGTCTCCATCGAAGCCCGGGAACGGGTCACCCGCCACGACGTGAAGGCTCGCATCGAGGAGTTCTGTGCCCTGGCCGGCCACGAGTACATCCATGCCGCCATGACCTCGCGCGACCTCACTGAGAACGTGGAGCAGGCCCAGGTGCGCAACGCCGTAGTCATGGTTCGAGACCGGATGGTGGCCGTCCTCGTCCGCCTGGCCGCCCGGGCCGAGGAGCACGCGGAGTTGGTGATGACCGCTCGCACCCACAACGTCCCCGCCCAGGCCACCACCCTCGGCAAGCGCTTCGCCACCGCCGGCCAGGAGGTGATGGTGGCCCTAGCCCGGGTCGAGGACCTACTCGAGCGCTATCCCTTGCGGGGGATGAAGGGGCCGGTTGGCACCAGCCAGGACCAGCTCGACCTGCTCGGCGGCCGGCCCGAGCGCCTCCAGCGTCTCGAGGCCGACGTGGCGGAGCGGCTGGGTTTCGAAGCGGTCCTCACCAACGTGGGTCAGGTCTACCCCCGCTCGCTCGACCTCGACGTGGTGTCGGCGCTGGCCCAGGTGGCCGCCGGGCCCGCCAGCCTGGCCACCACCATCCGGCTCATGGCCGGCCACGACCTTGCCACCGAGGGCTTCGTCCCCGGCCAGGTGGGCTCCTCGGCCATGCCCCACAAGGTCAACACCCGCTCCTGCGAGCGCCTCTGCGGCCTGGCCACCGTGCTCGGGGGTCACCTCGCCATGGTCAGCGCTCTGGCCGGCACCCAGTGGAACGAGGGCGACGTGAGTTGTTCGGTGGTGCGCCGGGTCGCCCTGCCCGACGCCTTCTTCACCATCGACGGGATGATCGAGACCTTCCTCCACATCCTCGACGGCTTCGCTCCCCATCCCGGGGTCATCGACGCCGAGCTCGCCCGGGAGCTTCCCTTCCTGGCCACGACCCGGGTACTGGTGGCCGCCATCCAGGCGGGGATGGGCCGGGAGGAGGCCCATGGCGCCATCCAGGGCCATGCCCTGGCCGCGGCTCGGGCCCGCCGCGAGGGTGCCGGAGGCCCCGACCTGTTCGAGCGCTTGGCCGGCGACGAACGCATCCCCCTCGACCGGGCCGCCCTCGATGCCCTCGTAGCCGACCCGGTGGCGTTCGTGGGTGCTGCTTCCGCCCAGGTCAGGTTCTTCGTCGCCCAGGTGGCCGAGGTGGCCGCCCGTCATCCCGAGGCCGCCGCCTATACCCCCGGACCTCTCCTCTGATGACGAGCTTCGCCGGTCACCAGCCCGAGGAGTTGGGCCTGGCCCACCTCCACGGGGGCAAGGTGCGGGATCTCTACGACGCCGGCGACGGGCGGCTGCTGCTCGTCGCCTCCGACCGCATCAGCGCCTTCGACGTGGTTATGGCCGAGCCCGTGGCCGACAAGGGCCGGGCCCTCACCGCCATGTCGGCCTTTTGGTTCGAGCACTTGAGCGACGTCGCCCCCAACCACTTGATCTCCACCAGCCTCGACGACTTCCCCGAGCCCGCTCGTCGACCGGAGCTGGCCGGACGGGCCATGCTCTGCCGGCGGGCGGAGATGCTGCCCATCGAGTGCATCGTGCGGGGGTACCTGTCGGGTTCGGCCTGGCGGGAGTACCGCGGCGATGGCACCGTCCACGGCGAATCCGTACCCGCCGGCCTGTGCGAGTCCGACCGCTTCGTCGAGCCGCTCTTCACCCCTTCCACCAAGGCCGACGAGGGCCACGACGAGAACATCTCCTTTGCCGGGGCTGTCGATCTGGTCGGACACGAGATGGCGGTGCGAGCTCGGGACATCTCCCTCGAGCTCTACCGGCGGGCCGCGGCATGGGCGGCCGAGCGCGGTCTGCTTGTGGCTGACACCAAGTTCGAGCTGGGTCTAGTCGACGGCGACCTGGTGGTGGCCGACGAGCTCCTCACCCCGGACTCGTCCCGGTTCTGGCCGGCTGACCGGTGGCAGCCGGGGTCCACTCCGCCGTCGTACGACAAAGAGCCCCTGCGCCGGTGGCTCGATGGGCTCGACTGGGACAAGCGCCCGCCCCCGCCGGCGTTGCCCCCCGACGTGGTGGCCGCCACCAGGCAGCGATACCTGGAGGCCTACGAGCGCCTGACCGGCCGTTCCCTGGCCGACTGGCCGGGACACGACACCGACAGGTCGGGAGGTCAACCATGAAGTTCGACGTGTTGGTGGAGGTCCGGTTGCGCCCCGGCATCGCTGACCCGGAGGCCGCCACCATCGAACGGTCGCTGCCGGCGTTGGGCTTCGAGGGGGTGTCGCAGGTGGCGGTGGGCAAGGCCATCCGCTTCTTGGTCGAGGCTCCCGACGAGGGGGCGGCCCGGGCGCGGGTCGACGAGCTCAGCCGGCGCTTCCTGGCCAACCCGGTGATCGAGGATGTCGATGTCACCCTCGACCACTCCTCCCGGCCATGAGCGCACGGGTGGGCGTGGTCGTCTTCCCCGGTTCGAACTGCGAGCGCGACGCCGCCGACGCGTTGGCGGGCCTCGGGGGCTCGGTCGAGATGCTCTGGCACGCCGACGCCTCGGTGAAGGGGTGTGATGCCGTCGTGGTGCCCGGCGGCTTCGCCCACGGTGACTACCTTCGCCCCGGGGCCATCGCCCGGTTCTCCCCGGTGATGGCCGCAGTCGCTGACCTGGCGGCGTCGGGAGGCCCGGTGCTCGGGATCTGCAACGGCTTTCAGGTGCTCACCGAGTCGGGGTTGCTCCCGGGTGCGTTGCAGAAGAACCATCGGCTCAAGTTCTTGTGCACGACGGTGGAGGTCAGCGTCGATACCACCAACTCGGCGCTCACCTCCGAGGTGCGACGAGGGGCAATCCTGCGCCTGCCCATCAACCACTTCGAGGGCAACTACATCTGCGATGAGCAGACATTGGCGCAACTGCGAGCGGAAGACCGCATCTTGTTGCGCTACGTCGACAACCCCAATGGCTCGACCGATGACATCGCCGGCATCTGCTCGCCGTCTCGCAATGTGATCGGCCTCATGCCCCATCCCGAGCGGGCTTGCAACTCGCTGCTGGGCTCTGACGACGGCATCTTGTTGCTGACATCGTTCCTCAATTCCGCCGGTGGACGTCAGGTGAAGGAGCGGGAGATACCAGCCTGTCTGAGCACCGAAGCAGGGACACCGAGCTAGGTGCCCCGACTCTGAGCCCTCCTCTCGGCCATGGCCGACTTCTGGTCATCGGAGACGACTCGCCTCTTCTTCTTGGTTGCCATGTGCCAGTACTGTATCGCTCTATATCGAGAATGAAAGGGATGTGTCCATCTCCATGACGGGTTCTTCGCTCCATCGGGCACTTGGTCTCACTGACGAAGAGGCAGCCGCTATCGAACGTCTCCTCGGACGTTTCCCGAACCATCTGGAGTTGGCAATGTACGCAGTCATGTGGTCGGAGCATTGCTCGTACAAGTCTTCCCGCATCCACCTCGGTCGGCTTCCCTCTAGCGGAGAGCGGGTGCTGGTAGGCCCCGGGGAGAACGCCGGGGTGATCGACGTGGGCGATGGCATCGCGGCCGCCATTCGCATCGAGAGCCACAACCACCCCTCGGCCATAGAGCCCTACCAGGGGGCAGCCACCGGCGCCGGCGGCATCCTGCGCGACATCTTCACCATGGGTGCCCGGCCCATCGCCCTCATGGACGCGCTGCGGGTAGGGCCGCTCGACGACGCCCGCAACCGCTGGGTGCTCGATGGCGTTGTCAGTGGGATCTCCGGCTACGGGAACTCCGTGGGTGTCCCCACGGTGGGCGGCGAGGTGGTGTGCGACGCCACCTACACCGGCAACCCACTGGTCAACGTGGCCTGCCTGGGACTGTTGCCGGTCGAGCGGCTGGTGCTCGGCCGGGCGTCGGGGGTGGGGAACCACGCAGTGTTGTTGGGCTCGGCCACCGGGCGCGACGGCATTGGCGGGGTGAGCGTCCTGGCGTCGGCCGGCTTCGGCGGCGACGGCGAGGGGGGCGGCGACGGCGCCGAGGGCGAGTCCAAGCGCCCCAGCGTCCAGATCGGCGACCCGTTCGAGGAGAAGCGTCTCATCGAGGCCTGCCTGGCCTTGCTCGACGCCGGGTTGGTGGTGGGCATTCAGGACCTCGGCGGGGCCGGGCTGACCTGCGCCACCAGCGAGACGGCCAGCCGGGGCGGGGTGGGGATGGACGTGGACGTCACCGCCGTGCCCCGGCGGGAGCCGGGCATGGACCCCTACGAGGTGATGACCAGCGAGAGCCAGGAGCGCATGCTGGCCATCGTCACGCCCGCCGACCTCGACGAGGTGTTGGCAGTCTGCGAGCGCTGGGAGGTACGGGCAGCAGTGGTAGGAGAGGTCACCGGCGAGGGAGGCCGCTTGCGCATCCTCGACGGGCCGGGCGGAGTTGTGCTTGCCGACGTGCCCGCCGCATCGCTGCACGACGACGCCCCTCGCTACGACCGCCCCTTGGCTGCGCCCCAGCGCAGCGCCGTAGCTATCCCGGCCGCCGATCTCGCCGCCACCGGCGACGACCTGTTGGGCATGCTGTGCGATACATCCTGGGTGTCCAGCCAGTACGACTCCCAGCTCTTCCTCAACACCGTAGAGGGGCCGGGAGGCGACGCCGCCGTGCTCCGGCTGCGCCATCCCGTCAGTGGCCACGACACCGGTCGGGGCCTAGCTCTCACCACCGACGGCAACCACCGCTGGTGCGCCCTCGACCCCCGCCGGGGTACGGCCATGGTGGTGGCCGAGGGGATGCTCAACCTGGCGTGCGTCGGGGCCTACCCGCTGGCCCTCGTCGACTGCCTGAACTTTGGCAACCCCGAACACCCCGAGGTGATGTGGCAGCTCTCGGAAAGCATCGACGGGATGGCCGAAGCCTGCCGGGTGTTCGACATCCCGGTGGTGGGAGGCAACGTCAGTCTGTACAACGAGAGCCG
>JBBSLT010000134.1:0-7014 GCA_038233555.1 Acidimicrobiales bacterium | reverse complement strand
CGCCCGGCGGTGAGGTCGGACGCCACGGCCACGTCACAGGCGACCAGGCAGGCAGCTCGCACTTGCTGCTTCGAGCTTGGTCTCGGGTCACCAGACCATGTTGCCTTTCGGCGATGCGGGCGACCGCCCAGTTGCTGTTCATGCCCGATGGTGCCTCGCCGGGTGGGACAAGAATCCGGGCCCGACCGCCGTCTTCCCGGTTTGTCGATTGGGGGCTCAGTCGGGTGAGGGGGGAGGCAGGAGGCGGATCCCGAGGTCGGCCAGGACCTGAGGGGCGACCGGGGCGGGGGCGCCGGTCAGGGGGTCGATTCCCGACTGGGTCTTGGGGAAGGCGATGACCTCCCTGATGTTCTCCTCGCCGGCGAGGATGGCGACCAGGCGGTCGAGGCCCACGGCGAAGCCGCCGTGGGGTGGGGCGCCGTAGCGGAAGGCCCCGAGCAGGAAGCCGAAGCGGGCCTCGGCGTCTGCCTCGGAGATGCCGAGCACCGAGAAGATGCGCGACTGGATGTCGGCCCGGTGGATTCGGATCGAGCCTGAGCCCAGCTCCCATCCGTTGAGCACGAGGTCGTAGGACTGCGAGCGCACCGCCAGCGGGTCGGACTCCAACAGCGCGAGGTCGTCGGGATGGGGCATGGTGAAGGCGTGGTGGGCGGGTACCGGGCGCCCGGCGGCGTCGAGTCCCTCGAACAAGGGGAACTCGGTGATCCACACGAAGCGACGCTCGCCCTCCCCCACCGGGGGGCGGCCGAGGTCGAGGCGGAGTTGGCCCAGCACGGCCCGGGCCACCGGTCGCTCGTCGGCCACCACCAGCACCAGGTCACCGGCCACGGCGCCGACGGCGTCGACCAGACTCACCCGCTCGTCGTCGGAGAGGAACTTGGCCACCGGCGAGTCGAGGGCGCCGTCCTCCCCCACCCGCAGCCACACCAGGCCCTTGGCCCCCAGCGCCTTGGCCCGGTCGGTCAGGGTGTCGAGGCGATTGCGGCCGAGGTCGCCCTGGCCCGCCACCCGCAGACCCTTGATGCACGCCGCCCCGGTGAAGGCCCGGAACTCAGTGGCAGCGAAGACCTCCCCCAGCTCGACCAGCTCGGCGCCGGCCCGCAGATCGGGCTTGTCCGAGCCGAAGCGCTCCATGGCTTCATGCCAGGTGAGCCGCTCGATGGGATCCGGACGCCTCCCGGTGGCCGCCTCGGTGGCGTCGAGCACGGCCTCGGCCACGAAGGCCAACACGTCGTCCTGGGAGACGAACGACGCCTCCAGGTCGAGTTGGGCGAACTCGAACTGGCGGTCGGCCCGCAGGTCCTCGTCACGCAGGCAGCGGGCAATCTGGTAGTAGCGGTCGAGGCCGGCGACCATGAGGAGCTGCTTGGCCAGCTGGGGGCTCTGGGGCAGCACGTAGAACGACCCGTTCTGGAGGCGGGATGGGATCACGAACTCCCTCGCCCCCTCGGGGGTGGGGACCCAGAGCAGGGGCGTCTCCACCTCGAGAAAGCCCTGGCGGTCCATGGCCGAGCGCAGGGCCCCGGACACGGCGGCCCGGACCGCCAGATTGCGCTGCATGCGCTCACGACGAAGGTCGACGTAGCGGTGGCGCAGGCGCGTGGTCTCGTCGGCGTCGACGCGGTCGGAGACAGGAAAGGGCGGAGGTTCGGCCTCATTGAGCACCTCCACGGTGCAATCGCCCACCTCGATCTCGCCCGTGGCCAGATCGGCGTTGACGGTGCCCTCCGGGCGCCGGCGCACCGTCCCGGTGATGCGCACCACGTATTCCGAGCGCAGGTCGGAGGCGCCGTCGACGACGCACTGGACGATTCCCGAGCGATCGCGCAGATCGACGAAGGCCAGGTGCTCGCCGTGCTCGCGCCTGCGGGCCACCCAGCCGCACAGCGCCACCGACCGGCCGTCGTCGCCAGCTCGCAGCTCGCCGCCGCGATCGGTGCGCATCGACGTGGCGAGGTGGTTCCCCGAATCCGGTGGTGGGGACGCGATGGTCATGCCAGCAGCTCCTTGACGTGGGCGACGACCGCGTGGCGAGCGACGACCTGTTGATCGCCGCCGTCGGCCCGCAGGTCCCGGACCGAAACCGTACCCGAGCGCTGCTCCTCGTCGCCCACGATGAGCGCCAGGCGGGCGCCGGAGCGGTCGGCCAACTTCATCTGGGCCCGCATCGACCGGGCGTCGAAGCCCCGGTCGGCGGCGATGCCGGCTCGGCGCAGGGCCCCGGCCAATTGGCCCGAGGCGCCGCTTGCGGTGACGTCCACCACCCACACGTCAACGCTCGACGCCGGCGCCGGGAAGATATCCTCGGCATCGCACGCCAGCAGCACCCGTTCGATGCCGATGCCGAAGCCCACGCCCGGGGTGGGCGGACCACCGAGCGCCTCGACCAGGCCGTCGTAGCGGCCCCCGGCGCCGATGGTGCTCTGGGCGCTTTCCAAGGATGAGGCCTGGAACTCAAAGGCGGTGCGGGTGTAGTAGTCGAAGCCCCGCACCAGACGAGAGTCGAGGACGAAGCTGACACCGAGGACGTCCAGGCCGGTTCGCACCGCGCCAAGGTGGTCCGCGCACGCCTCACACAGGTGATCGACGATGCGGGGCGCGTCCGCCGTGGCACCCCGGCACTCGGGCCGCTTGCAGTCGAGCACCCGCAACGGGTTCTGACGGGCGCCCTGGCGGTGCTCTCCGCAGAGCTGCTCGTCGCCCTCCACCAGGAAAGCCTCAAGCCGCGCCAGATATCCGGGACGGCAGACGGCGTCGCCGATGGAGTTGAGCACCAGGGTGACCTGGCGAAGCCCCACGGCGTCGTAGAAGGAACGGGCGAGGGCGATGACCTCGACGTCGAGCTCGGGATCCTCGGCGCCGAGGGCCTCCACCCCGAGTTGGTGGTGCTGACGATAGCGCCCCGCCTGGGGGCGCTCGTAGCGGAAGCTGGGTGCGCAGTACCAGGCCTTCCAAGGCAGGGTGGGCCGGTGCTGGACGTAGGCCCGAACCGCGGAGGCGGTGCCCTCGGGACGCAGGGCCAGGTGGCGCCCGCCCTTGTCCTCGAAGTCGTACATCTCCTTGCGGACCACGTCGGTGCTCTCCCCCACCCGCTGAAAGACACCTAGCTCCTCGAACATCGGGCTCACGAGCAGCCCGTAGCCGGCGAGGCCGGCGACTCGGTCGAAGCGGGCGATGAGCCCCCGCCAGCGGGCCGATTCGGGCCAGAGCACGTCTCGGGTCCCCGTCGGGGCCTGGAACGACCTCGTCATCCCTGTCCGGGGTCGACACGAGGGGGCACGGGCGACACGAGGGGCGAGGCTACCGTCAGCCCTAGGCATGGCCGCTGACCCTTTCCCTGTTCCGCCCCCGGCCACCCCGGACGCGCCGCTGCACCTCTACACCTGGCTCCAGGCGCCGGTGGTCAGCGTCGCCGCCGTCTCCATCACCGCCGGCTTCGGCCAGTTCGGGGCGGTAGCCGCCCTGGCCGACGTGGCCGAGACCTTCGGGGAGGTGGGCGGCGGCACCTCGGTGGCCGAGCAGGCGGGACTGTCGGGCACGGTGCTCGGCGTCGGCCTGGCCGTCATCCGCCTGACGTCGCTCGGCGCCCTACCCCTGGCCGGCATGGCCGATCGCCGGGGACGAAGCCCGGTGCTGCTTGGCTGCGCCGCCATCGGCCTGGCCCTGGTGGTGGCCGGTGCGTTCAGCCCCGGCTACTGGTGGTTCGTGGCCGCCTTCGGCTTCAGCCGCCCCTTCCTCAGCGCCACCAATGCCGTGGCCCAGGTGGCGGCGGGCGAGCACACGGCCAGCGCCCACCGGGCCCGGGCAGTCGCCCTGGTCACCGCCGGCTACGGGGTGGGCGCGGCCCTGGTAGCGGTGTTGCGGGGACTGGTACCGGCCGGCTTCGGCTTCCGGGGCACCTTTGCCCTGGCCGCCGTGCCCCTCCTCCTGCTCCCCCTCCTGGCCCGGTGGATGGTGGAGCCAGATCGCTACCGACGGGGGACGCCAGGACCCGCCGGAGACACGACGACGCCCGTCGTGGCCACCTTGAACGGCCCGACGGCTCGGACCCGGCTCACGGCCATGCTCGTCCTCGCCTTCGCCGCCGCCTTCGTCACCGGACCGGCCAACAGCTTCATCTACGTCTACGCCGAAGGGATCCTCGACGTCTCCCCTGCGGTCACGGCCGCCCTCTATCTGGCCGCCGTCCCCGTCGGGCTCGGCGGCCTCCTCCTCGGACGCTGGGGTGCCGACCGCTGGGGCCGCCGGCCCACGGCGGCCGTCGCCCTGGTCGGCATCGCCTTGGCCGCCACCCTCACCTATGCCGGCGGCCTCCCCACCACGGTCGCCGGGGCACTGCTGGCCGTGCTCACCGGCTACGCCTTTGCTCCCACCATCGCCGCCCTGGCCAACGAGCTGTTCCCCACCGAGATCCGAGGTCGCGTTGCCGGATGGCTGGTCGCCACCGGCGTGGTCGGCGCCGTAGCTGGCCTCCTCGTCTTCGGGGCCATGGCCGACCAGCTCGGCAGCTTCGCCGCCGCCGCCGTGGTCGTCTCCGTTCCCGCCGTCCTGGCCACCCTCGTGTTCCTGCGGCTGCCCGAGACCAGGGGGATGGAGCTCGAGGAGTCGTCGACATGAGCTCTCGCACCCCGAGCCGGGACAGCGGTACCGTCGCCGGGAGGTCCGGCTGCGACGGGAAAGGAGCGTCAGCGATGACGACGGACGGCTACGGGTTCATCGTCAGAGACGACGGGTCGATCCGCCTGCGCTTCGAGCGCCGGTTGTCCCGCCTGCCCGAGATGGTGTGGCAGGCCCTCACCGATGGCGACCTCCTGGCCCGGTGGATGTTCCGGGCCCGCTTCGAACCCCGAGCAGGCGGGGCCATGTGGTTCGACTACGGCCAAGGCGCTGCATCCCAGGGAACGGTGCTGGCCTGGGACGAGCCCACCCTCCTCGACTACCAGTGGGGCGCAACGAAGGGGCCCACATCGACCCCGACGGCAACCTGATCCGCTTCGGATCGCCGGCGGTGCCTCCCAGAACTCGCCGGCGAGGGTGATCGGGCCACAGGCGCAGGATTGAACGGGGGGCTGTCCCTCCCTCCGAGACACCAGCGTCCGCCATAGCTGACCCGGTCCCGGGGCCTTACCGTCCTGCCGGCAGTGGCGGCCCGCTTGTGCTTCGCCCGCCTCCCCGAGACGCGGGGCATGGAGGAATCGTCGCAGCTCAACCCGTTCGGACCGTGATCAAGCGGTAGCCGAACCCACGGACCGTCTGCAGCAGCCGGGGCCGAGCCGGATCGGCTTCCAGCTTGCGGCGCAGGTCGTACACCAGCCGGGCCAGGTCCTCCCGTGTGTGCGGTGCGTGCGGCTCCTCGCCCCACCCGGCGGCGATGAGCTCGTCGTGGGCGCAAAGGGCCGCTCCGCCAGCGTCTCTGTTCCGGGCTACCAGGTGGCGGATGAGGCGGTGCTCCTGCGGCCTGAGCCCTGGTACCTCAGCTCGGGCCGGACCGTCGGTGACGAACACCCTGCCTTCCACCCAGTCGTAGTCCACGGCTGCAGGAAATCGGTCGAAGGGCGCCGGTTCGGTTAGCTCCGGATCGTGGAGGGCCAGCTCCCAGTAGACGGCGGCGGCAGCGTCCATACCAGCCAGGAGCACCACCGCTTCACCCGACGCCAACGGGGTCCGTTCCGCCACACGCGTCAACGTCCCGGCCCGGCGGACGAAGGTGCCGTTGCGACTCCCCTCGTCCACCACCACCCAGCCGCTTCCCTGCCGCTCGATCCGGCAGTGACGCCGGCTGATCCACCGGCGCTCGTCAGGCCGAAGGTCGAGGTCTGTCCACCCCACCTCTCGACCCACCCGCAACACGTCACCCTCGAGCTCCAGGGTGCGTTTGGCGCCGTCGGGGTGACGAACCTCGACCCACGGCCTCCGTGGCTCGCCCGAACCGAGGCTCCGATCCAGATCCGATCTGTCTTCCATGGTGCGGAACCATCCTCGTGAGTACGGTCCTCCCATGATGGACGAAGGACATAGCGCCGGCGGAGCAAGTGGGGGCAGCCCCCCCGACCGGCCACCGCTCGGGCCCGACATCCCGGGTTACCAGATCACCGCCATGCTCGGACGGGGCGCCTTCGGCGTGGTGTACCAGGGCTGGCAGGCCGCATTCCACCGTCAGGTGGCGATCAAGGTCCTGATGGACGCCTTGGACGACCGAGACGCAGCCCGGCTCCTGCGGGAGTGCCAGGCCCTCGGCACGGCATCGACCCATCCCAACATCGTCACCGTTCACGAAGCCGGGTTCACGACCGACGGCCGAGGCTTCCTGGTCATGGAGTATCTGGGCGGTGGCTCTCTGGCTGATGTGCTGGCGCGAGACGGGACCCTGCTGTGGCAGGACGTAGCCCGTATGGGGGTGCGCCTGGCCGGCGCCCTCGAGACCGCACACCGGGCCAAGGTGGTGCACCGGGACATCAAGCCCGACAACGTGTTGGTCTCGGACTACGGCGAGCCCAAGCTGGCCGACTTCGGCATCGCCCGCTTGGTGGGCAATGCCGGCACGCGTACCGGGCCCGTGTACGCCAGCCTCCTGTACGCCGCACCCGAAGTGTTGGCCGGGCCGGGAACGTCGAGCGTCCACTCCGACGTGTACGCCCTCGGGGGGACCCTCCTGACCCTCCTCGCCGGCCACCCACCCTTCGTGCTCAAGGAGGACGAGCCGCTGAGCGCCTTTATCGCCCGGATCGTCTCGAACCCTCCCGACCTGCGGGTGCCCGACGTGCCGCCTGGTTTGATGGCAGTGATCGGCCGGGCCCTGGCCAAGGACCCGTCGGCCCGTCAGGGCAGCGCCGAGGAGCTCGGAGAAGCATTGCGGGAAGTACAGCGGGAGGTGGTGAGGCTGTCGCCGACATGCCGATCGGGCGGGCGCTGGTGAGCGGTGCACCCGCCCCGCCCTCCTCGGGGGCCGGTAACGCCGTGCCCTGGCTCTCACCGCCACTCGGAAGACCTGCTCCAGGCGCCGTGGCGCCGAGG
>JBBSLT010000133.1:0-7034 GCA_038233555.1 Acidimicrobiales bacterium | reverse complement strand
CTGATGGGTGTCGTCTCCCACCGGGTTGTCGTTCACCCGCACCGCTTCTCCCCAGGTGGTGCCCCCGTCGTCGCTGCGGCGGAGGAACACGTCGTCGTCACCGTTGGAGCTCCCGTGCCAAGAGGCGTAGAGGGTGCCGTTGGGCCCGGCGGCCAGCGATGGGTGCTCGGGGAGGAACACCAAGAAGCGCTTGGTGGCGACGATGCCCGACTCCAGCTCGACCCCAGGGGAAAAGCTGGCGCCGCCATCTTCGGAGCGGGTCACCACCAGGGCGAAGGGCTCGTCGGCGGGCGGGCCCTCGAGGTTCTCGAAGTCCCGGCGGTCGCCGGTGAAGTCCTGATAGAGCACCACCAGAGCACCGTCGCTGTCGATCACAGGGCTAGCCGCTCCCACCCGCTCCCGGGCGGGGTCGCTGATGGGAACCGGCTCGGAGAAGGTCTGTCCGCCGTCAGTGGAGCGGGAGGCGACGACGGGGGCGGGCCCGACCAGGCGGTTGAGGGCGACGTTGTCGGCCTGGAGCCAGGTGAGGTGCACGGTGCCGTCGGGGGCGACGACCACGCGGGCTTGGAAGGTGAGCTCTCCCGCCACCTGGACGGGTGGATCGAGGGTGCGGCCGCCGTCGGACGAGGTGGCGAGCCACAGCCGGGCCGGGGTGTTGCCCTGACCCTGAAGTTCGACGTAGAGGACGTACAGCGTGCCGTCGGGGCCGAAGGCGATGTCGGGAGCAAAGGGACAGGGTCTGGCCTCCGGTGATGCGGCGCAGGGTTCCGTCCCCTCCGGCAGCGGCGGCGTGACCGCCGTCCAGGTGGTCCCACCGTCGTCGCTCCACTCCACCAGGGCGGAGAAGCCCGGTCGGTCGATGCGGTGCGCCACCACCAGGTTCTCCGGACGGTCGGGGTGGCGGGCGACGGTGGGGGAGTTGTTGGCGATGATGATGCCGGGTGGGTTCACGAGGACGTCGGGCCCGGCCTCGGGGTCGCCCCCACGGCCGAGGAGCACCGCAGCGGCGCCGGCCAGAACCACGAGTCCGAGGACGATGGCGACCAGGGCGCCGCGGTTGGGGGTGCGCTCTGCCATCCTTGGACCCGACCCTAGCGTTTGGGGTCGAGGCCCCGGGACGCAACGGCGCCGACCGCTCGAAGTGGGGGACGGCGAGTAGCTTGGATGCCGTCGTGAGTATGCACACCCGAGCGTTGCGCGAGCAGTCCAGGGCGGGGCCGGGAAGGATTCCCCGGTTCCTGGTCGTCGTGGCTCTGGTGGGGTTGCTCCTCGCCGCTAGCGTCGCCCTCTTGGCCGGGGCCGCGTTCGGCTTCTTGAGGGCTGGCGACGTGGCGCCGGTGAGCGAAATCGACCTCAACCCGCTGTCGCAGCGTTCGGTGGTGCTGGCCGCCGACGGCAGCCTGTTGGCCGTCTTGCACCGTGAGGAGAACCGGGCCTCGGTCTCTCTCGGCGATGTGCCCCAAGAGGTGATCGACACCGTCTTGGCCGTGGAGGACCAGGAGTTCTACGAGCACGGCGGCATGAACGTGCGGGCCACCGCCCGGGCCCTGGCCACCAATGTCTCGGCCGGCGACGTTCTCCAGGGCGGGTCGACCATCACCCAGCAACTCGTGAAGAACGCGTTGCTCACGCCCAAGCAAGATATCGAGCGCAAGCTCCAGGAGGCGGTGCTGGCCATCCGCCTCGAGGACCAGATGACCAAGGACCAGATCCTCGAGCGCTACCTCAATACCGTCTACTTCGGCAACGGGGCCTATGGGGTGCAGGCGGCAGCCGAGATCTACTTCGGCGTCGATGCCGGCGAGCTCGACCAGGGAGAGGCGGCCTTCCTGGCCGGACTGATCCGAAACCCGATCGGCTACGACCCCTTCACCAACCCCGAGCTAGCTCGGGAGCGGCGCGATCTCGTGGTCGACCGCCTGGTGGCGACGGGTCTCACCGATGCAACCACGGCGGAGGACATCAAGGAGACGGCGGTGCCGAGCGAGCGCCGCAACCTCGACCTCCTGCCCAAGCCCGAGGACTACTTCGTCGAGGAGGTCACCCGACGCCTGTTGGACGACCCTCGCCTCGGCCCCACGCCCAACGAGCGCTACAACTCCTTGTTTCGGGGCGGCCTGACCGTCAAGACCACCCTCGATCCGAGGTTGCAGACGCTGGCCGAAGAGGCGGTGGCCTCGGTCATCCCCGAAGGCCAGGAAGAGTTCACCGCATCGGTGGTGAGCGTCGAGCCCGGTTCGGGGGCGGTGCGTGCCCTGGTCGGCGGGCGCGGCTTCGAGACCGACAAGTACAACATCGCCACCCAGGGCGTGGGCCAACAGCCCGGGTCGTCGTTCAAGCCCTTCGTGCTCGCCACCGCCTTTGAGGAGGGCATCTCGCCCCAGGCCACCATCGACGGGCGGGGCCCTTGTGAGTTCGACAACCCCGGCGGCATTCCCGATCCCTACGAGGTCGAGAACTTCGAGGGATCTTCTGGAGGGGTACTGAGCCTGACCAGTGCGACCCAGAGATCGGTCAACTGTGCCTATGTCCGCCTCGGCGAGATCGTCGGCCTCGACAAGGTGGTGGAGACGGCAACCCGACTGGGCATCACCACGGCCCTCGAGCCAGACCTCTCACTGCCGCTCGGATCGCGCGAGGTCCTTCCCATCGACATGGCCGGCGCCTACGCCGCCTTTGCCGCCGATGGCCAGCACTACCAGCCCTACCTGGTCGAGGAGGTGGTCGACCAAGACGGCGAGGTCCTGATGTCGGGAACCACCGAAGGTGCCCAGGCCATCTCCGAATCGACCGCCCGCCAGGTCACCGAGGTGCTCGAGGGGGTGGTGAGCGGAGGAACTGCCACCCGGGCTCGCTTCGCCGATCGCCGTCCGGCCGCAGGGAAGACCGGCACCACCTCCGCCTACAGCGACGCCTGGTTTGTCGGCTACGTGCCCCAGCTCTCCACTGCCGTGTGGATGGGTTCGCCGGAGGGCAACCTCGAGATGACCAACGTCGGCGGCATCCGGGTGACCGGCGGATCCTACCCGGCGCGGATCTGGCAGGCGCTCATGGGTCCGGCCATGGAGGGCCAGGAGGAAATTGGTTTTCCCGAGCCCCCCGCGGCCGGACCCGGCACGTTCCTCCGCCTGCCCGGGGAGCCCAACCGACGGACCTCCGCCAGCCCAAGGCCCACGGGATCGCGCTCGCAGACGCCCACGGCGCGCAGCGGAAGCGCCGAAGAGCCGCCCGAGGACGATTCCCCTTCGGATTCCGGGCCCGACGTCTCCTCGCCCGGCGTTGTGATTCCTGGGCTTGACGACGACGACGCGAACCAACCGCCCCGTTCCGGGGGCGGGGACGACGACGACGGCGGTGCGGCACCCGGAGGCGGTGGACCCAGAACCGAGGAACCAAAACCGAAGCCGAAGCCGAAGCCGAAGCCGGCTCCGGCTCCCGATCCGGCTCCGGCTCCGGCTCCGGCTCCGGCTCCCGATCCGGGCGGTGGTGGCGGCGGCGAGCCCAAGAACTGCAACCCGCCCGGATGGCCGCCGGAGAATCCACCGTTCCCTTGCTGAGCGATCGGGCTGGGGATGGCTGACCCGTCCCTCGATGCCCTCCTCGAGGTCCAGGCCCACGACCTGGCCATCGACCAGCTCCGGTACCGGCGTCAGACGCTGCCCGAGCGGGACGCACTGCGGGCGGTGGTGGCGACCAGGGAGGGTGTCGAGCGCTCAAAGATTGCCACCGCCACTGCCATCCATGAGCTGGAGCGAGCACAGCGCCGCCTCGAGGACGAGGTCGACCGCCTCGAGGCCAAGGCGCTCGACAGCGATGGCCGCCTCTACGGCGGCCAGGTCAAGGCGCTGAAGGAGCTGCAGGCGCTGTCCACCGAGATCGAGTCCTTGCGGGTCCGCAAGCGGGGCAAAGAGGACGATCTGTTGGAGGTGATGGAATCGATCGAGCCGCTCACCGTCGAGCTGCACCGGCTGGGGGCCGAGAGCGAGGCCCTGGCGCTCGAGGCCGAGCGCCTCACCGGCGTGCTCGCCGACCAGGAGAGGGAGATCGACCACGAGCTGGAGGGGGAGGTGGCGGCCCGTCACGGCGTCGCCGCCCAGGTGCCCGACGCACTTCTGGCCACCTACGAGCGTCTTCGTCGAGGCCTTGGCGGCGTGGGTATCGCCCGCGTCGATGGTGGTCGGTGCACGGGTTGTCACCTCAGCTTGTCGGCGATGGAGCTTGACTCCCTGCGGCGGGCGGCGAGCGGCCAGGTCGTGAGCCACGAGGAGTGCGGCCGCATCCTCGCCCCTTGATCCTCTGGTTCGCAGGCATGGCCGTGGTCGCGGTCTGGGTGGTGTTTCGCGATCCGGCCATCGACCTGCGATTGGTGGTCGCCGGCGCCCTGGCACCCGACGTGGTCGACGCGTCGCTCGCCCTCGTCGGCGTGGTCGGGCCCTGGCCGATGCACACGCTGCTAGCCAGCGTCGTCCTCCTGGTGGGGGTCATGCTGGCCACCAAGGGACGCCGCCAGCTCCGCCGGCGCCTCTTGGCCCTGCCCATCGGGGCACTCCTGCACCTTGCACTCGACGGCGCCTGGGCCGACACCGAGGTGTTCTGGTGGCCGGCCTTTGGCACCGACGTCGGCGAGCAGGTCCTCCCCAGCGGGGAGCGGGGCGCCGTCAACATTGTGTTGGAGCTGGCCGGGGCGCTGGCCCTGGTCTGGGCCTGGCGGCGCTTTCGCTTGGGTGAGGCGTCCCGGCGCCGGGCCTTCCTACGCACTGGCCGGGTGGGTCGCGACCTGGTCGACTGAGGTTGCCTCGTAGCCTGGGGGGCATGTACCGCTGGCGCCGGACCATCGTGGTCGTCCTGTTGGTGGCGCTGGCCTCCTTCGTCTTCGCCGACATCCTCATCGCCCTGCGCTAGGCCAGGGGCTCCATGGGCGCCGACGATCGGAGACAGGGCTGGTTCCAGCGCCTCCCGACGATCGCCAATGCCCCTCGTCGTCTGGCGGGTGGTCATCGGCCTCATCGGCCTCGGGATCGTGGCGCTCGGGGTTGGGGGCCTCATCGACTCGCTGTCGTAATCCGCCGGGCAAAATGGCGTGGATAGGCGACGGCCGCCTGGACGGGCGGTAGATGTATGACGCTTCGTGGTTCGGTGGCCCATGGGCCACGCGATCTCCGTTCGGCTGGATGATGAGTCGGCGCGGGCGCTGCGCTCACTGGAGGCCGCCGGACTATCGAGATCAGAGGCAATCCGCTCGGCGTTGATCCAGTCCGCTCGACGGCTGCGCCGGAGTGCCGAGCTAGCGGCTGAGGTCGCAGCCTTAGAGGCCGACCACGCAGATCGCGAGGAGCTGCTTGCCGTCGCCGGTCTGATGGAGTCCCTGCATGCTCCGAGGTGACGTGTACCGGTTGCAGCTCCCGAAGGGCGCCGGTCATGAGCAGCACGGCGAACGATTCGCTGTGGTCGTCCAAGCGGACGAGTTCCTGCCGCGCTCTGTGGTCCTCGTGGCGCCAACCTCTCGCAGTGCCCGAGAGGCGTCGTTCCGTCCCGAGATCGACATCGACGGTGAGACCACTCGGGTACTCGTCGAGCAGATCGGTGCAGTCGACGCCCGCCATCTTGGCGAGTTGTCGGGTCACCTGAGCCGAGAGGAGCTCTGGGGTGTCGACGAAGCTTTGAGCACCGTCCTCGGGCTCGGCTGAGCCTCGCTCACCGGCCGGTATCGGTGCTGAAGCGCGAGAATGCGCGAGCAACCAGCCTCGGACCAGGGAGACGCATGGCGACCAAGAACGACGAAGTGATCCGCAACCATGCGGCGTTCATCTGTCCGTGGCTGATCTGCTTCAGGGCGACTACAAGCCCTACGAGTCCGGCAAGGTGATCCTGCCCATGGTGGTGCGGCTAGCGCGACGCGGCGGTCACGCCTCTGCGTCACGGCCATGAACCGCCAACCAGTTGGTGCCGGGGTCCGCTCTGATCAACCGGTGGGGGATGCCTGCCGGCAGCAGGAGCCACTCACCGGTCCCGAGCTCGACGGCATCGCCGTCGACCTCGAGCAGGGCGGACCCGGCCAGCACCACGACGAACTCGTCGCGCGGCTGGACGTAGTCGACCGGCCCGTCTAGCCGGCCCGTCAGGATCTGCTCGACGGCCACGCCGGCGAAGGCCACGAGCTGCTCGACCCGCTCGCCCCTGGCCGGTACGCACGAGGCGTCGAGCAGACGACCACGAGAGATCATCAGTTGCGGAGCAACTCGAACTCGACGTGAAACGCCCGGTAGATGTCGAGCGCTCGTCGATCCCGAGTGGCGAGGACGACGCCGTGCTCACGAGCGGCGGCGGCGACGAGAGCGTCGTAGACCGAGCCTCCCGCGATCTGGGCGGTGACGAGCCCACCCAAGAGTCTTCGTGCTCCCTCATCCGAGAGGAACCGGCTTGCGGGAAAGTTCGCTTCCATCAATCTCGCCACCACCTCGGGGGCCCTCCGAGCCGGAGGCGGCAGGCGAGTGAGCACCGAGAAGGTCTCGAAGGCGGCGTGTCCGGCGAGTCCGAGCCGACGCTCTCCAAGGGCCTCGATCGTCGCCTGGTGGTGTTCGTGATCAGAGACGACGAGCGCCACCGCCACGCTGGTATCCACGAGGAGGTCGGGTGACCTATCGCTGGTCGACATCTCGGAGCGCTCGAACGTCTGCATCACTGATGGAGGAACCTGCAGAAGGGATCACCAGTCGTCCCCTTCGCTCCTCCACGCCCTCCCCCGAAACCGGCTCTATCCGAAGGACGTTGCCTTCTGCCACGACCTCGACGGCTCCCGGTCGTAGTCCGACCTGGTCCCGCAAGACCTTGGGAACGACCAGGCGCCCTGCCTTGTCGATGGTAGTTCGCATCCCATAACGCTACCATCAACCGGCCACGCGTTCGTCCGGCGGTCCGGCCGTCGACCTCGTGCTCGGCGCTCGCGCGGACCAGATGCGGACTGCCGACCCGGGCTGAGGGCAGAACCGCAGGTCAGCCGGGTGGTGACGGTGAGCCGGCCTGTAGGCGGGGTT
>JBBSLT010000132.1:0-7121 GCA_038233555.1 Acidimicrobiales bacterium | reverse complement strand
TCATGCTATCGACGGGGGGTCGACCGTGCGATCACTCTCGGCCAGCGCCTCCAGGTGGGCGATGTCGTTGTAGCGGCGCAGGGCCCAGTGCAAGGGCTTGCCCTTCTCGGCCTCCACCAGCCACTCGGTGACGCCGGAGTTGGTGGAGCGCAGGTCGAGGTCGCCCACCCGCTGGAGGGGCAGGCCGAGGAAGCAGATCAGCGACCCGTCCACCACTCCACCGTGGCAGGCCACCACCACCGTGGCGCCAGGATGGTCGGCGACGACGCGGTGCAGGCCCCGACCCACCCGTAGCAAGAACCCGGCCACGCTCTCCCCCCCAGGCGACAGCTCGGCGTAGGGATCGGTCCGCATGTCGACGCCGTAGCGGTCCTGGTAGTCGTCCCAGCTCAGACCGTCGCACTCCCCGGGCGCCAGCTCGACCAGGTCGGGGTCCTGGGCCACCGCCAGGCCCCCGACGGCGGGAGCCAGCATCTCGGCCGTCTCCACCGCCCGGGGCAGGGTGGAGGAGAACAGTTGGTCGACCACCAGGCCCCCCGTCCTCCATCGGTCGGCCAAGGCCGCCACCTGGCGGCGTCCGAGCTCGGAGAGCCCAGTGCATCCGGTCGGGCCACCCACCACCCGGTCGACCTGGGCCTGGGACTCACCATGGCGAACCAACAACAGCTTGGTCACCTCCGTCATGTCAACACCTCCACGAAGCGCCCGAGCTGGCGCAGGTTGCGGCACTCGAAGACGCCGTCGCAGTGGGGGGCGTACTCCCCCATCACCGAGTCGCCGCTGTCCCAGTAGGCCCGGGGCTCGGGGTTCAACCAGTAGACGTGGCGGGCGGCACGAGCCAGCTCGGCCACCGCCCACGGCTCGGCCGGGTGGTAGTTGCTGCGGGCGTCGCCGAGCACCAACACCGTGGTGCGGGGACCGACGTCGGTGCCGTAGCGGACCCAGAATGCGCCGAGGGCGGCCCCGTAGTCGGAGTGGCCTTCGCCGGCCACGACCTCGGCCTCGGCGTTGATGCGGCGTACGGCGGTGTCGAGGTCGTCGGCCCCCTCGAAGAGGCAAGAGACCTCGTCGACCCCGTCGACGAACACGAACGAGCGCACGGCCGAGAACTGGCCGCTGATGGCATGCACCAGGGCCAGGGTGAAGCGGGCGAAGGCGGCCACCGAGCCGGAGACGTCGGCCACCACCCAGATCTCGGGCTTGGCCACCTGGGGCCGACGGAAACGCGGCTCGACGGGCACGCCGCCGGAGCTGAGGGAGTGGCGCACGGTGGCCCGTACATCAAGGCGGCCCCGGCGACGGTGGCGGCGGCGCCGAGCCAGGCGGGCGGCGAGAGCCCGGGCCAGGGGGGCCAGACAACGCCGGAGCTCGGCCAACTCGTCGCGGCTGGCGTGCACCAGCTCGATGTCGGCGGGCAGCGGCCGGCGCAGCACCTGGGCCATGGCCAGCGCACCCTGCTCGGCCACCAGCCGGCGGCGGATCTCCGACTCGATCTCGCTCCGCAATCGGGTGGCCCGCTCGCCCCGCTCTTCACGGGCCAAGCGAGCGGCCAGGGGATCGAAGTCGTCACCGTCGTCCTCCCCGAAGGATGCCCGGGCCAGGCGGGCGAGGGCGCCGTCGAGATCGAGCTGGCGCAGCGTCTGGTACAGCTCGAAGCTGCCGGTCCCCAGACGACGATCGGCCCGCAGCCCGGCATGGCGGGTCACCGCCGTGCGGGCCAGCTCGGCCAGCGCCGCCGGGTCACCCGAAGCGAGGGCCTCGTCGAGGCGCCGGGCCAGGTCGTCGCCGCCGGCATCACTGTTCCCCGATCCGGCGCCCGCCTCGTCGTCCGGGCTGCCGTCCCCGACGGCCTCGGCCAGGCCGAGGGAGAACCACACGTCGAAGACGGTGTCGAAGGCCGAGCGGTGGCCGGCCTGCTTCACCAGGGTGGTGGCCAGCGCCGCCTTGAAGGCATCACGGTCGTCGAGGGGGACGTGGGTGAGGGCCTCGGCCGCGTCGAGGTGCTCGCTGAGCGAGACCGCCATGCCCAGCGCCCGCAGCTCGTCGACGAAGCCGGCCAGGGCGGCTAACACCCCGACATCAATCGATGCCGCCGGCGCTCAGCGACTTGGTGGCCTTGGCCAGGTCGGCCCGGTGCTTGAGCAGCAGGGGCAGGGTGTCACGGGCCCGATCGAGGTCGACGTGGTCGATGCTGAGCAGCACCAGGGTACGGGCCCAGTCGAGCGTCTCGGAGACCGACGGGGGCTTGTGCAGGTCGAGGGCGCGAAGTGAACGCACCACCCGGGCGACCTGTTCGGCCAGGCGCTCGGTGATGCCGGGGACCTTGGCCATCACGATGGCCCGCTCCCGCTCGAGGTCGGGATAGTCGAGGGGCAGGAACAGGCACCGGCGCTTGAGGGCCTCGGAGAGCTCGCGAGTGTTGTTCGAGGTAAGGAACACCAGCGGGATCCTGGTGGCGACCACGGTGCCCAGCTCGGGGATGGACACCTGGTAGTCGGACAGGACCTCGAGGAGCAGGGCCTCGGTCTCGGCCTCCAGGCGGTCGACCTCGTCGACGAGCAGCACCACCGCGTCGGGTGAGCGGATGGCCTCGAGCAGGGGACGGCTGAGCAGGAAGCGTTCGGAGAACAGCTCGTCTTCGACGTCGTCACCGTCGCCGCCGGCAGCGGTGGTCCCGGCCTGGATGTGCAGGAGCTGCTTGCGGTAGTCCCACTCGTAGAGGGCCCGGGACTCGTCGAGGCCCTCGTAGCATTGCAAGCGGATGAGGCGGGCGCCGGTCATGGCCGCCACCGACTTGGCCAGCTCGGTCTTGCCCGTGCCCGCTGGTCCCTCCACCAGCACCGGCTTGGCCAGGGCCTCGGCCAGGTAGACCGTGGTGGCGATGGCGTCGTCGGCCAGGTAGCCGGCGGCGGCCAGTGCGGCCCGCACTGCCCCGATGTCACCGAAGCGCTCGCCCACCGGCCCGAGGGTACCGAGGCCAGCTCGGGACGGCCTCGGGATTCCCGACGTTCCGCTCAGGCGTTCCCCAAGACGTCGGCGGCGTCGACGATGTCGTAGGTGTAGCCCTGCTCGGCCAGGAAGCGCTGGCGCCGGGCGGCGAACTCCTGCTCGTTGGTGTCCCGGCTGACCACCCCGTAGAAGTGGGCCTGGCGCCCGTCGGCCTTGGGGCGCAGGATCCGCCCGAGGCGCTGCGCCTCCTCCTGACGGCTGCCGAAGGTGCCCGACACCTGCACCGCCACCGACGCCTCCGGCAGGTCGATGGAGAAGTTGGCCACCTTCGACACCACCAGGACGACCTCCTCCCCCGCCCGGAAGGCGGCGTAAAGGCGCTCGCGCTCGCGCACCGGGGTCTTGCCGGTGATGATCGGGGCCTGCAATCGCTCGGCGATGTCGGCCAGGTGCTCGACGTACATGCCGATCACCAACGTCGGCTCTCCCCGGTGGCGCTCGACCAGGGCCTCGATCACGTCGAGCTTGGAGCCGGCGGTGGCCCCGGCCCGGTGGCGCTCCTCGGGCTCGGCCAGGGCATAGGCCATGCGCTCGGCGTCGGTGAGGGTGACCCGCACCTCGGTGCAGCGGGCGGGGGCGATCCAGCCCTGGGCCTCCATGGCCCGCCACGGGCTGTCGTAGCGCTTGGGCCCGATGAGGCTGAACACGTCGCCCTCCCGGCCGTCCTCTCGCACCAGGGTGGCGGTCAGGCCCAGGCGGCGCCGGCTCTGGATGTCGGCGGTCATGCGGAACACCGGCGCCGGCAGCAGGTGGACCTCGTCGTAGATCACCAGGCCCCAGTCCTCGGCGTCGAACACGCCGAAGTGGCGATAGGTGCCCTTGGTGCGAGAGATGAGGATCTGGTAGGTGGCGATGGTGATGGGGCGGATGTCCTTGCGCTCGCCGGAGTACTCGCCGATCTCGCCGTCGGTGAGCGAGGTCCGGGCCAACAGCTCGGAGCGCCACTGCCGGGCCGACACGGTGTTGGTCACCAGGATGAGGGTGCGGGCCGAGGCGCTGGCCAGCACCCCGGCGCCCACGAGCGTCTTGCCCGCGCCGCAGGGCAGGACCACCACGCCGGTGCCGGCGGCGAGGAAGGTCTCCACCGCCTCGACCTGGTAGGGGCGCAGGCCGAAGCCGTCGGCGGCGTCGAGAGTGACGGGGTAGCTGGCGCCGTCGACGTAGCCGGCCCGGTCCTCGGCCGGCCAGCCCAGCTTGAGCAGCGCCTGCTTGAGCCGACCCCGCTCGCTGGCCGGCACCGCCACCGTGTCGTCGTCGAGGCGGGGCCCGACCAGGGGGGCCACGTGCTTGGAGCGCACGACCTCTTCAAGCACGGCCCGGTCGAGGGCCCGCAGCACCAACCCGTGGCGCTCGTCGGCCTCGATGACCAAGCGGCCGTGGCGTTCCATCGTCTCGGCGATGTCGATGAGCAGGGCCTGGGGCGGAGGAAAGCGGCTGTAGCGGACCAGGGCGTCGACCACCGCCTCGGCGTCGATGCCCGCAGCCCGGGCGTTCCACAGGCCGAGAGGGGTGATCCGGAAGGTGTGGATGTGCTCGGGCGCCCGCTCCAGCTCGGCGAAGGGGGCGATGGCCCGCCGGCACTCGCCGGCGAGGGCATGGTCGGTCTCCAACAGCAGCGTCTTGTCGGACTGGACGATGAGGGGGCCGTCGCTCATGGGGATACCGCCACTTTGGTCATCGCCGGCGGCGCCGGCGGCCGGTGCGCCCCGAGCCCGTCCCCAACATGGCGACGTTGCCGATCTCCTCGACGGGGCCGAGATCGGTGGCGGTGGCGATGTGCTCGGCCAGGACGGAGACGACGGTGCCGTCGTCAAGGTCCATCCCCACGATCCGGTGGGGTTCCCAGATCGTGATCTCGAGCAGCATCGGCTCCGCCACATGGTCGGCATCGCCCAACCGGATGGCCACGGCCCGGTCGTTGTGGAAGGCCCACTCCAGCAGCTCGTCGAGAGAGTCCGGCGCCTCGCCGCTCCCGCCGATGTCGGGATAGGACAACTCCAGGGGCGTCGGATCGGGCCCGGACCGGGCCGGGTCGCCCGCGGGCGAGGCCGCGGGCGGGGCCGCGGGTGCGGCCGCCGTGGGGGGCGGGGCGGCGAGCAGCGCCTCGGCCAGCTTGGTGGCGGCGGCGGCGTCGATGGCCGGGGCGCCCCGCTGAGAGGGGCGGGAACGGTTGCGGAAGGGCTCGGGCAGCTTGGCCGGGGCGCGCTCATCGGCGGAACTGGCGGCGCCTGCATTGGCCAGCACGGATGCAGCCTGGCCTTGGATCGACACCGACGGATCCTCGTCACCTTCGGCGGTGGGGAGGAAGCCGGCCTGGCGCAGGCCGTCGATCACCTTGGCCGGGGGCTGGGGGCTCACGGCCACGGTGGGGGCCAGCAGCCGTAGGGCGAGCTTGCGGGTGCGCCGGTGCGAGCAGGCATCGGCCAGCGCCGCCGGGTCGTCGCTGGTCACGAACGACGTCGCCGGCCCGACCTGGAGGTGCCCGTAGCGCCGGGCCACGTCGTTGACCAGATAGGCCAGCGCCTTGGGCACGCCCTTGGTGGCGTGGGACTCGAGGAAGGCGAGGATGGCATCGCGGTCACGGCCGGCGTCGAAGGCTCGGCGCAACGACGCGTCGGAGAACCGCAGGGTGGTGGCCGCCCCGGTCGACTCCACGTCGGCCAACAGGCGCAGCTCCACGGCCATGCTTCGCTCGAGGGTGCCCACCACCGTGGCCGTCAGGTCGGCCTGGAGGGTGAAGCTGGTGGCCGGCTCCGGGAGCACCGCCTGGAGGGCGTCCTCGGCTCGACGTGGGCTCTCGGCCAGCAGGGCCCGGCCGAAGCTCGTCAGTGAACCGCTGGCCACCACGCCCAACAGCTCGGCCTCGGCGTAGACCCAAGCGATGGCGGTGGAGTACTCGTCGCCGACGAGGCGCAGCCAAGGCTGAGGACACTGCCAGTAGACGTAGGCGACGAGGATCTCGGGGGTGGTTGCCGTCCCGGGCGCCAGCGAGGCCAGCGCGTCGAGCACCCGGCGCCGCAGCGCGGGGGCGGTGGCGCCGTAGTGGACGCTCAACACCGGGGACAACTTGCCATCGTCGCCCTTTCGGCCCGAGGCGCTCGGCCAGCGCTCGGCCCGCAGCCACGCCGTGGCGAGCTGGCGCCACCGCTCGGGGACGGGACTCTGCCTCCAGGGCCCGGCGGCGGAGGCGGGCCCCACGAAGGAGTCATAGACGTAGGCGCGCCTCTCCTTCCTGCTCACGGTGGTGGTGGCGATCAGTCCGGCCAGGTGGACCAGCTCCACCAGCCGGGTAGCCCCCTCGGCGTCGGTCTCCAAGGCGGCGGCCACCTGCTTCATCACCGTCGCCCCCAGGCCGCCGGCCTTGAGCGTCTTGGCCGGGGCCTGCTCCCAGCGGTCCAACAGCTCGACCAAGCGGTCGAGGGTCTGGGACACCATTGCCGCGCCGGAGGCGTCGACCTGGGCCGACTTGATCCCACCCACGGCCAGCACCGGAGCGGCGAGGGCCAGGTCGGTCACGGGACGACCGCCCCGCAGGGCCACGCCGACCTCGCGAGGCTGGACGGCGAGGTAGCCGTCGCCGACGGGGACAAGCAGGGCGCGCTCGAACAACCAGTACGCCGGCACCTCCCGGTAGTAGCTGCCCATGCCGTAGCGGGAGAAGTACAGGCTGTCCTCCAGCTCCACCACCGGGGAGCCTTCGGCCATGTCCCGGGCGATCCGGACGCACTCCTCGGGACCGCCGGCGAGCACAGCCCGGACCACCGCCGCCACCATGTAGAGCGACTCCAACTCCGCGATGAGATCCGCCTTGCGGGGCGGCCGGCCATCGGGCCCCGTGATCCGGGGGGGCACACCGGTGGTGAAGCCCTGGCTGGCAAGGTCGGCCCGCACCACCTTGAGCGCCGACTTGAGGTAGTCGACGGTCTGGTCATCCCCCAGGTAGGCGAGAGGAGGACCGAGCGTGGTCGCCATCGTCTGGCGCAGTGCGCCCGAGGCGTGGAGGCGCCCGCCGTGGCGCCATACCAGCGCCGCCGTCTCCAGCGTGGCCAGGACCTCCTCGATGTCGGCGAGGCCGACGCCCTCGGGAAGCGCCTGAGCCAACTCGTCGAGCG
>JBBSLT010000131.1:0-7148 GCA_038233555.1 Acidimicrobiales bacterium | reverse complement strand
GAAGAGGGCCACTACCAAGAAGATGCCGAGCACCACCGGGGTATCGCGTGCTTCGAGTGAGCTCAGCAAGAGCCGACCCAGCCCCGGCCAGCCGAAGACGATCTCGGTGACGATGGCGCCCGAGAGCAGGTGCCCGGCCCGCCCACCGATCACGGTCACCACCGGGACCAGCGGGCGGCGCAGGGCGTGTTTGAATAGGACCCGCCGTTCGGCCACCCCCTTGGCCCGGGCCGTGCGGACGTGGTCGCTGGCGAACTCGCTGATCAGGCCCACCCGGGTGAGCCGGAAAACTGCTGCCAGTTCCTGGGATGCGAGCACCAGTGCGGGAAGGACCAGGTGGTGGGCGACATCGAGGGCGGCGGCTGCTCCGGTGGCTGCGCTGCGGGCGTCGGTCATCCCCTGAACCGGGAACCACCCCACCCCGGCCGCAAGCACCAGGATGGCGATCTGGCCCAACCAGAATACGGGTGCGGCGTAGACCGCCAAGGTGGTGGCGGTGGTGGTGACGTCACGCAGGCCGTGCGGTCGGGAGGCAGCCAGGGCCCCCAGCAAGACGCCGCCGACGCTGGATAGGGCCAGGGCGGTGACGCTCAGGAGCAAGGTGGCGGGTATGCGCTCGAGGACAATGGCGCTGACCGGACGACCCTGGAGATAGGAGTTGCCCAGATCCCCCTGGGCCACCCGGGAGACATAGGTAGCGAGCTGGCGCGGAAGCGATTGGTCCAAGCCGAACTTCTCCCGGATGAAGGCGTAGTACTCAGCGTCTCCGTTCTGGCCGGCGAGGGCAACCACCGGGTCGCCCGGGGCGGCGTGGATCAGGACGAACCCGGTCAGCACCACGGCGGCCGCCGCCGGCAGAACCTGGAGCAGGCGGCGGCCGACGTAGCCCCGGGTCACTGCTCACAATAGGCGGCCTCAGCGAAGTGCCCGGACTCCGAGAACCCCTGGCAGTCGGCCCGGTAGGCCCGGGTGGCCACGGTCTCGACCAGCCAGAAGTAGGGCAGCTCGTCCACCAGAATCTCCTGGATGTCCCGATAGATGGTGCTGCGCTCTTCCCGCTCGACGTTGGTGATGGCCTCTTCGAAGAGGCCGTCGACCTCCTCATTGCGGTAGGCCGAGGAGTTCGAGAACGGGATGGGGGCGATGTTCGACGAGATGTACATGCGTCGAACACCGATCTCGGGGTCGGTGGCGTTGCAGTAGGAGATGACGTTGACGTCGAAGTCCCGCTGCACGAAGACAGTTTCGGCGAACACCGGCGGCTCCAGCGTCTGGAGGTCGACGTCGATGCCGACCTCGGCCATCTGGGACCGGAAGAGCTCGCCGTACTGGGCAAACGTGGGGAAGCTGAGGAACCCGAACGACAGGGGGGTCCCGTCTTCCACGCCCTGCACCCCGTTACTGGTTCGGGTGCCGTCTCCCTGGCGCGTCCAGCCCGCTTCGTCGAGCAGCGTCCCGGCCGCATCGACATCGAAGTCGGGCATGTCCAGGTCGTCGGCGTGGGCGAAGGGGATGCCGCTGTGGATGGGCGCCTCGGCTACCCGACCCGCCCCGAACTCGACCCGCTCGAGGAACTGGTCCCGGTCCAAAGCGTGGGCGATGGCCTGTCGGACCTCCGGCGTCTGGAAGATCGGGCGGTCGAGGTTGAAGCTGGTGGTCATGATGCAATTGGCCCCGCCAGGGTTGACGCTGGTCTGCAGCACGTCGATGTCCTCGTTGCCTTCGATGGCGGGGAGGTCAGGTCCGGGCACGCCGAAGACCCAGTCGACCTCCCCCTGTTCGAGGGCGATGACCTGGTTGCTCTCCTCGGGGATGACCCGCATGACCACCCCGTCGAGGTAGGGGAGATCGGGCTTGAAGTACTCGTCGTTGGCCTCGAGGACGACCTCCTGGCCGGGATCGTAGGAGACAAAGCGGAAAGGTCCTGTTCCGACCGGAGACTGATTGGCGGGGTTCTCCTGGGGATCGCTGCCCGCATAGACATGCTCGGCCACGATTGGGGCTTCCGTGACGTTTAGCTGCTGAAGGAATGGTGCATAGGGCTCGGTGAAGCGGAATACGACGGTCTGGTCGTCGGGGGTTTCAATGGAAGCCAGGGCGTTGCCCACCGAGGCCTTGGTGCGGGAGTGGAACTGCACCAGCACCTCCTCGAAGGAGAACTTCACGTCGGCCGACGTGAAAGCCTCGCCGTCGTGCCAGACGACATCGTCGCGCAGGGTGAAGGTATACGTGGCTCCGTCGTCGGTGATCTCCCACGACTCGGCGAGTTCCGGTTCGGGTTCGAGCGACGGGCTCAACCCAACCAAGCCGTTGTACATGAGTTCCGACGCCGTATGCACCGCACCGCTGGTGGTAATGGCTGGGTTGAGCTGGCCCGGGTCGGTATCGATGGCCGCCACCAACGTTCCGCCCCGTACCGGCTCACCTGACTCGACCTGGCCGTCGGGCTCTGTCGTGGCCGTGCTCTCGTCGTCGCCGTTGCTGCCGCAGGCGACCGCAACCATTGCCATGGCCACCACGACCACCAGGGTACGCAGGTTCATTTCCCCCACCTTCTTCTCGACGAACCCCTTCCGGGGGCACACCACACGGACAGCGGATGGTACATGGCGGCAACTCGAACCCCGATGCCAGGTCCCGCCGCTACCCTGCCTCACGGCAGGCGGCCGACGACGAAGCCGGGAGTTCCGGGTGAATGGCGATGAGCACAGGGGCGGGCTCGATCTCGCATCTCCCGGCAACGCCAGCACCCAGGCACGACGGCGGCGCACCTTTGCCATCATCAGCCACCCCGACGCCGGCAAGACCACCCTTACCGAGAAATTCCTCCTCTACGCCGGGGCGGTGGCCGAGGCGGGCTCGGTCAAGGCTCGGGCGGGCCGGCGCAAAGCCACCTCAGACTGGATGGCGCTGGAACAACAGCGAGGCATTTCCATCACCTCCACCGTCTTGCAGTTCGACTATCGCGACCAGGTGATCAACCTGCTCGACACCCCGGGCCACCGCGACTTCTCCGAGGACACCTACCGGGTGCTGGCCGCCGCCGACGCCGCCGTGATGGTGCTGGATGTGGCCAAGGGGATCGAGACCCAGACCCGCAAGCTTTTCGAGGTGTGTCGGGCCCGGCGACTACCCATCCTCACGTTCTTGAACAAATACGATCGACCTGGGCGTGACCCGCTCGAGCTAGTGGACGAGCTGGAGGAACAGATCAACCTTCAGGCCACCCCGGTCACCTGGCCGGTCGGCATCCCCGGCGACTTCCGGGGGGTGATCGACCGTCGCGACGGCAGTTTCATCCGCTTCACCCGGACCGCCCACGGCGCCACCGAGTCGCCCGAGGAGCTGGTCGACGCCTCCCGTGCGGGCGCAGAGGAAGGTGAATGGTGGTCTCGGGCCAAGGAGGAGTGTGAGTTGCTGGACCAGGTGGGCTCCGCCGTGGACGTCGACTCCTTCTTGGCGGGCGACACCAGCCCCCTGTTCGTGGGTTCGGCACTGACCAACTTCGGGGTCCGTCACTTGCTGGACGCCATCGTCGACCTGGCGCCGCCTCCCTCGCCCCGAGCCGATAGCGACGATCACCCGCGGCCCCTCGATGATGCCTTCTCGGGCTTCGTGTTCAAGATCCAAGCCAACATGGACCCGGCCCACCGCGACCGGGTTGCCTTTGTCCGGGTGTGCTCGGGACACTTCGAACGGGGCATGACCGTGACCCATGGCCCGTCGGGGCGACCGTTCGCCACCAAATACGCCGCCAGTGTGTTCGGCTCCGAGCGTGACACCATCGACGAAGCCTGGCCCGGTGACGTGATCGGGTTGGTCAACGCTGCCGACCTGCGTATCGGTGACTCGCTCTTTGCCGCCGGTCCCGTCTGTTACCCGCCGATCCCCCGCTTCGCCCCCGAGCTGTTCTCGACGGCTCGACCCCGGGACACCGGGCGGACCAAGCAGTTCCGGCGAGGGTTGGAGCAGCTCGAACAAGAAGGCGTCGTGCAGGTGTTGCGTGACGACCACGCCAGGGACCCGGCGCCCATTCTGGCCGGCGTCGGTCGCATGCAGTTCGAGGTGTTCGCCTACCGCTTAGAGCACGAGTTCGGGGCCGCCGTCGAGTTGGTTTCGACCGCCTACCGAGTCGCCCGTCGTACCGACGAAGCCACCGCCGAGCGGCTCCGTCGTACCAGCGGGGTGCGGGTCCTCACCCGCAGCGATGGTGTCCTGCTGGCGCTCTTTGAGAGTCCGAACTGGCTAGCCCGGCTCGAGGGAGACCACCCGGACTGGCTCCTCGAGCACCTGGTGGCAGATTAGGACCAGAGGCCGCTGCATCTCAGGTGGGCTCGACTCGTCGAGCCCGGAGGGGATCGACCTCTCCACAGCGATCGGGGTGCAGGATCTGGCCGATCAACTCGGCGCCATCGACCAGGCGGGGACCAGGACGCACGAAGTAGGCATCGGCGTCGACGGCCCAGACCGCTGCCCGCAGGGGAAGCTGGTGATGCGCCATGACCTCTAGAGCGAGTTCGTGGGCATCGTCAAGGTGGTAGCCGCAGGGGGCAACCAGGACCACGTCGGCGTCCGCAGCCGCAATTCGTTCCCATTCAAGTCGCTGGGATCGGCCACCCCCATCCGCCAACACCGGCCGTCCCCCACCGGCGACGATCAGATCGGGAACCCAGTGCCCCGCCGAGAAGGCGGGGTCGGTCCACTCCAAGGTCAACACCGGCGGTGCCGGAGCGCCGCCGACGCGCCGAGCCAACTCGTCGAGGCGCGCCCGGAGGCGCATCACCACCTCCGTTGCGGCCGAGGATGCGTCAAGGACGCGACCGACCTGCACGATGGTGTCCAGCACCCCGCCCAAGCTGGAGGGGTCGAGGGTGACGACCTGTGCGCTACAGCCAAGGTGGTCCAGCGCATCGTCGAGACGGTCGATATCGACGGCGCACACGGCACAGAGATCCTGGGTGAGCACCACGTCGGCATTGAGCTCGGACAGTGCTCCGGCATTGAGGCGGTACAGGTCCTCGCCGGCAGCCAGGCGTTCGGATACGGCTGCGTCGATCTGGCTGGCACTCAGGCCATCCGGCAGGGTTGAGGTGGACACCACCCGGCGCCGGCGAGCGTCGATGGGGAAGTCGCATTCGAAGGTCACGCCCACCAAGTCATCGCCCCGTCCGATTGCGAAGACGATCTCGGTGGCCGAGGGAAGCAGGGACACGATTCTCACGTTGCGATGCTACGAGCGCCAATCTGGGAGAGATGGCATTTCGGTGCGGACCCGACGAGTACCCAGCGGCCACCATGTCCGGTTGCTGCGTCGAGTCGATCTGCACCTGGCCAGACTTTGATCCAGACTGATGACCTGCCGTCGACTGACTAGTCGGACGTCGCCGACCCGGTCAGTTACGTCGATCTTCGTCCACGCCCTGGACGACGGTGTCGGTGCCGCATGGATCGTCGGTGGCATTGCTGTCGGCGGTGAGCTCGCCGGCCTCGCCTGCGGACATCGGTGCTGGTGCGTTGGCCCTGACGGCTGTGGCCTGATTCTGCCCGGCAGACTCAGTCGATGGCGGCCGGACGAACGTGGATGGGGTCGCCGTGCACCGATGGCCGGATGCTGACGCCTCCCGGATGGCTTCTCGTCGCCATCGTGTTGGCGTTCCTCACTCTTGCCGTACTTGCCGCCACCGAAGGTGGTTCCCTGCTCCTAGTCGTCGACCGGCCGGTGCAGAGGTTCGTAGTCGCCCATCGCCATCCTGTGCTCGACCAGTCCTTCCGGTTGCTCACCCACCTCGGCGCCAGCGCCTTGGTCGTCCCGATGGCGCTGGCGGTGGCGGCGTGGGTCTGGCGACGATGTACGGCCCTTGCCCTGTCTATCCTCGTTGCGGTCGCCATTCGGCCCGCGTTCGAGATCGGGTTCAAGATGGTCGTGGCCCGCTCCCGCCCCGAGCTCGACCCCCTGGTCGACGTGGTCTCCGCCTCGTTTCCGAGCGGTCACGTCTTCGCCGCGGTCGCCGTCTGGGGGCTCTTGCCGTCGGTGGCCGGAGTGCTCGGCTGGCGCCGAGCGGCACGCCGGGCGGTGGTGGGCGTGGTTGTCGGCGTGGTCGTGCTCGTGGCGGCCAGCCGGGTGTACCTCGGCGTGCACTGGCTCACCGACGTGGTGGGGAGCGTCCTGATCGGCGGGCTGTTTCTGGTCGCCGTCGACGTCCTCCTCGAGCACCTCCACCGGAGGCCCCTCTGCTCGTCGGACGTGGGGGTCTCAGCGGCTGCAGCACGGCCGCCATCTCGGTGACCTCGTCGCTGTCCCTTGGCGACAGCGAGCCGTTCCCCTCGTTGGCCGGTCAGCACTCCACGAGCCTCTGCATCCGGCCGGCGATGGCAGCCGACATCGTCGTGGCCGAGGGCAACCGCGATGACCACCGATCTCAGGAGAGAGGCGCTACGTCGACCACGCTCTTGCGGCTGGATCCCACTCCCCCGACGTCACCTCGCCGTTGATGATCGGATCAGCGAAGTCAGCGACTGTTTCGATCGTCTCCGCGTAGTCTGAGGGTACGTCATCGCCGAGCCCGCTGCGGTTCACGAACCGCTCCCACTCGGCTTGCCTTGATGCAGCCAGGGTCACGAGGACGGATCTCAGGGGACGCAGATCCGACTGGCGATGGCGACGTTGAATGGCTCGGCCAGGAGCGCCGGGTACGAGACCTCCACAGGCGCGGGCGTCACCGGATCGCCGACGTTGACATCGACGCGGAGAGGATGCCGGGCGCGGGCGACGCTGGCAGGTACCAAGATGCGCACTGGGGTTGACCCGGTCCGACGGACAGCTTGATTATGCCGCCGAAGCCGCCTCGTGGTCGTGGATGATGGCTTCGTACTCGACAGGCGAGAGGAAGCCCAGCGACGAATGGAGCCTCTTCCGATTGAAGAACTTACCTCACACGTACCCGCACCCGGTCCCGTGGGTCAGCCGTGCTCGCCAGCGCCTACGGGAACAGACCTCTTCCGTCGGGCTTATAACCCGGAGCGACGTCCTTGTGGACGAAAAGGCAGCCGCCACCATGGCGGACAGGTTCCATGCAAGCTCGCCCCGTCCGCAGGTCGGTCATGCCACAGAGGTGAGCTTCGACGATGTCGTCGTCGAAGGCCACGTT
>JBBSLT010000130.1:0-7148 GCA_038233555.1 Acidimicrobiales bacterium | reverse complement strand
GCCCAGATCGCCCTACCCGAGACCCCGACCGAGGTGCCCGGTGACCTCACCGACGTGACCGACGTCACCGTGCCCGACGTGGCCGACGTCACCGTGCCCGACGTCACCGTGCCCGATGACACCGACGTGGCGGAGGACGACTTCGGAGCGCAGGTCAGCGCCGACGCCCGGGGTGAGAGCGACGGCGTGGTCGGCGTCGACGGCCGCCAGATCTCCGAGCAGGCCCGGGCTCGTGCCGAGGCCGGCGTCGACGGCGCGGTCGAGGTCGACGACGATGTCGAAGTCGAAGTCGATGTCGACGAGCCTCGGGACAACTTCGGGGCGCAGGTCAGCGCCGACGCCCGGGGTGAGAGCGACGGCGTGCCCGGCGTCGACGGCCGCCAGATCTCCGAGCAGGCCCGGGCGCAGGGCCAGGCCCGTGCCGAAGCCGAAGCCGGCGACGACGACGCGGTCGAGGTCGACGACGATGTCGAGGTCGAGGTCGAGGTCGACGACGAGGCCGACGTGACCGCCGGTGCTCAGGGCCGGGGGCGCAGCGGCCGCTGATCCCAGCCGAGAGCTCCCGACCCGCACACGTACCACGTCGTAGCTCACCGAAGGGGCGCCTGAAAGGGCGCCCCTTCGGCGCGCCCTACCGCGTTCCGCCAAACTCTCCGGCAGCGAGCAGAAGCTTCTCGAGGCAACCCTGACAGGCGGCCGCCCGGTCGATCGCCGCATCGGTGACCAGCAGCGCCTGGAGGGCCCGCTCGCCCTCCCGCCAGTCGTCGAGCTGGTTGGCCAGCACCAGCCCGCCCTCGGACTACTACGGATCCCCGCCCCACCACCAAGCCATCGACAGACGGCATGCCTTCCCGCTGTCGGCCGGGCTGGCCGACAGGGTGGGGGGCCTGGAGGCGGTTCCCACGTTCGCCATCAACCGTTCGACGGGGTCGGCGCCCAGCTCTTCCCCTGCAGCCTCGCCACGACTACGCCGCAGGCATTCGCCGTGGCCTCCCGTCGGCTGTACATATGACCGACGTCGGAGTCGCTCGCCTTGTGGCGGGCGTGCGCTGCTGACCGGCCCTGATCTACCAGGTTCGAGCCGGCGTTCCGCTTGAGGGGGTTCCACCACTGGTTCCTGATACGTACACCTCTCCGTCTCGCTTGCCGGGACCGGGCCGCGTCTGGCAGTACCGACCCGTCCCCTCGTTGTCGAGGCTGCTTCCTGGCAGCAAAATACTCCGGCGCGGCAACCTAGAACTGCCGCAAGACACGCACATCCGGGGAGGCCAGCTCCCGAATGTCGTCGATGCCGTGGCGCATCATGACCAGGCGGTCGATGCCGAAGCCGAAGGCGAAGCCCGACCACACCTCGGGGTCGTAGCCCACGGCCAGAAAGACGTTGGGGTGCACCATTCCGCACCCGCCCAGCTCCAGCCAGCCGGTACGGCCACAAGTGCGACACCCGGCCCCGACGCAAAAGACGCAGGTGATGTCGAACTCGGCCGAAGGCTCGGTGAAGGGGAAGTACGACGGCCGCAGCCGGGAGCGGAACCCCTTGCCGAAGTAGGCCTCGGTGAAGGCGTCCAGCGTGCCGGCCAGGTCGCCCATGGTGATCCCCCGGTCGACCACCAGCCCTTCGATCTGGTGGAACACCGGGAGGTGGGACGCGTCGGGAGTGTCGATGCGGTAGCACCGTCCCGGCATGACCGAGTAGATGGGAGGCTCGCCCGCCTCCATCACCCGGATCTGGACCGGCGAGGTGTGGGTGCGCAGCAGCGCCGACTCCGACGCTCCCAGATCGAGGTAGAAGGTGTCGTACATGTCCCGGGCGGGATGGCCGGCGGGGAAGTTCAGCGCCTCGAAGTTGTACCAGTCGGTCTCCGCCTCGGGTCCCTCGGCCACGGTGTAGCCCATGCCCACGAAGACGTCCTCCAGGCGGTCACGGGCCTGGGTGACCAGATGGAGGTGCCCCCGCCGCCGGGACGGGGTTACCTCGGTAAGGTCGAGGCGCTCGTCACGGTTGCAAGCGTCGCGCTCGGCCGACGCCAGCACCTCCCGGCGCTCGTCCAGGGCGCACTCGATGCGCCGGCGGGCGTCGTTGAGCGCCTGGCCTGCGGCTCGACGATCGTCGGGTGCGAGGGCCGCCAGCCCCGACTTGGCCGCCGCCAGGGCCGAGCGCTTGCCCAGCATCTCGGTGCTGAGAGCCTCCAAGGCCTCGGAGCTGGCGGCCGCCGTCACCCGGGCCAGGGCATCGCGTACAAGGGCCTCGGGAGCGAGCGCAGGGGTCTGGTCCGTCACTGTCGGTTGCTCCGGCCGGCCGGGGTGGCGAGGGGCAGGGTGAAGCGGAACACGCTGCCCTTTCCCACCACGCTGTCGGCCTCGAGCCGGCCACCGTGGGCCTCGACCAGGCCCCGGCTGATCCACAGGCCCAGGCCCGAACCACTGGGCCGGCCCTGCTCGCGCCGGTAGAACTTGGTGAACACGTGGGGTAGGTCGCCATCGGGAATGCCTTCGCCGGTGTCGGTCACCGCCACGGCCACCGCATCCTTGCGCACCGTCCCCGAGACCATCATCCCTTTGAGGTTGGCGTACTTGGCCGCGTTCTCCACCAGATTGGTGAGCACTTGTTCGACCTTGTCGGGATCGGCTTGCACTGAGGGGAAGTCGGCGGCGAAGTCGAGGCCGCACTCGAGCTCGGGATGCTCCAGCGCCACCTTGGCCACCACCGACGATGCGATGCTGGCCAGGGCGACGGTCTGGAATCGGAGCTGGAGGTGGCCGGTCTCGAGCCGGCTGATGTCGAGGAGCTCGTTGACCAGGCGCGTGACTCGGTCAGCGTCGTGGTGGACCTGTTCGAGCATGGAGCGCTTCTGGTCGTCGCTCAGGCGGTCCCAGCGGCTCAACAGCAGCGACGTGTAGCCCTTGACCGAGGTCAGCGGAGAGCGCAGCTCGTGGCTCACCGTCGACACGACCTCCATGCCCGAGGTGTCGGGAGGATCCGCCGGGCGGAAGTTGACCACGACCCGTCCGAGGATGCGGACGTCGGGGTCGTTGGGGGCAAGGCCGGACAAGCCGCCGACGGCCACCGTCAGCTCTGCGCCGTCCCGGCGACGCAGCTGGGCGATCTGCTCGCCGGCGCCGAGGGATGTCCGGGGCAGCTCCGACGAACGGAAGCGAAACAGGTCGCCCAGCTCGACGCCGACAAGTTGGTCGGGTACGGCACCGATGAGCTCAGCTGCGGCCCGGTTGACGGCGACGACCCGTCCGCCCTCACCGATCACGGTGGCCACGGCCAGCTCGTCGAGATCGACGGTGGTGTTCACGGTGTCGCCGGCGCCCGGCGCCGTTGGCGCAGCGCTTCGAAGCAGATGAGGGCGGCGGCCATGCTCACGTTGAGGGACTCCGCCCGTCCCGCCATGGGGATGGTGACCCGTTGATCGAGATGGTGGTCGAGCTCGGGGGCAAGGCCATGGGCTTCGTTACCGAACACGACGGCGGTCCTGGGGGTGTAGTCGATCTCGTCGTAGGGGTCACCGCCGCCGGCAACGGTGCCGAGTCGCCGATAGCCCCATCCACCCATGCGTTCGAGCACCTCAACCGGATCGCCTCCCGACACGATCGGGACATGGAACAGCGCACCCGCGGACGAGCGAACGGTCTTGGGATTGAACGGGTCCACGGAGCCCGCGCAAAAGACTATCGCTCCCGCTCCGGCCGCCTCGGCGCTGCGGGCGATGTTGCCGGCGTTGCCCGGATCCCGCACCTCGGCGCACACCACCACCAGCCGGGCATCGGCTACGGCCTCGAGGGGGACGTCACAGGCGGAGGCGATGGCTACGACAGGCTGGGGGCTGACGGTGCCGGAGATGCGCTCGAGGACGCCCGGGGCCAAGGTGTGGACCCGACGCCCGCTGGCGGCCATGCGACCAGCGACGGCGGGGAGTGGACCGCTACCGGCGGCGATATAGACGGCTTCGAGGGCGAGGCCAGCATCGAGGGCATCGGCCACGAGAGTCTCTCCCTCGATAACGAACGCCCGCTCGTCACGGCGGGTGCTGCGCCGAGCCAAGAGGCGGCGGAGGCGGGCGACCTTCTGGTGACGGGCACCGAGCGGGCTCGGCGCGCTCACTGCTGCGGCTAGCCGGCGGTCGCCGCCGGCGCCTCGCGTGCTACCTGCACGAGGGCGGCGAAGGCGGCAGCGTCGCGTACGGCCAAGTCGGCGAGCACCTTGCGGTCGAGCTCCACCCCGGCCCGGCGCAATCCATCCATGAACCGGCTGTAGCTCATGTCGTGCTGGCGGGTGGCGGCATTGATCCGCTGGATCCACAGCCGCCGGAAGTCGCCCTTGCGGGCCCTGCGGTCGCGGTAGGCGTAGCGCAGGGAATGCATGACCTGCTCGTTGGCGGCGCGGTAGGAGCGGCTCTTGTTGCCGTAATAGCCCTGAGCCTGCTCCAGGATCGCTTTGTGGTGCTTGCGGGCGTGGACCGCCCTCTTCACTCTGGCCATAGGAAGGGAGAGTCTACCTAGGCGCGGCCGAGGAGGCGGTTGACCTGGCGCTGGTCGCCCCCGGTCACCTCCGTGGTGCGCTTGAGACGGCGGGTGCGCTTGGAGGGCTTCTTCTCCAGGATGTGGTTCATCCCCGCGTGGCGACGCGTCAGCTTGCCGCTACCGGTCACCTTGAAGCGCTTGGCTGCACCTCGATGCGTCTTCATCTTGGGCATGCTCATCGCTCCTTGACGTCGTCGGCGGCACTGACCGCCGTGGGTTCCTGCTCGGTGGGTTCCTGCTCGGTGGGTTCCTGCTCGGTGGGTTCCTGCTCGGTGGGTTCCTGCTCGGTGGGTTCCTGCTCCGGCACGGTGGCTTGCGCTTCTGTGGCTTGCGGCTCGGTAGGCACCGTCTCGGCCTGGGGTGGTGGTGTCGAGCCGTTGCTGGCCGGTACCTCGGTGGGGACTTCGCTCGCCTGGTCGAGCTCGGCCTGGCGGCGTTGGGCTTGGCGCTCGTCGGAGATGACCTTTTTTCGGGCGGCCTCAGCGGCCGCCTGCACCCGCTTGTCGGGAGCCAGCACCATAGTCATGTTGCGCCCGTCGAGCTTCGGCGAGGCCTCCACCCTGGCTAGCTCGTTGTTGTGCTCCGCCACCCGGTCGAGGATGCGCATCCCGAGCTCGGGGTGGTGGACCTCCCGGCCCCGGAACATGATGGTGATCTTCACCTTGTGACCTTCTTCGAGGAAGCGCTCGACCTTGTTGGTCTTGGTGTCGAAGTCTCCCCTGCCGATCTTCACCCGGTACTTCATCTCCTTGATGGAGACCTGGCTCGTCTTGCGCCGGGACTCTTTGGCCTTTTGGGCTGCCTCGTACTTGAACTTGCCGTAGTCCATGATCCGACACACCGGCGGGTTCGCCTGGGGCGCGACCTCGACCAGATCGAGATCGGCATCGCGAGCAAGCGCGAGGGCATCGGGCAGCGTCTTGATCCCGATCTGTTCGCCATCGAGCGAAACGAGGCGGACCTCTCTGGACCGAATCCGGTCGTTGATACGAAGCTCATTGCTATCGGCCGTGGTTATCGGACATCACTCCTGAGAAGAGGTGGGTGTGCAGGACAAGGCCTGGCAGATATCGGGGCAGCGCCAGCGGACGAGCCAGCCGAGCCGCCTCACGCACGTCGGCGCCTGTACATGTCGGTGTTTGCTGCGGGTCCATTTCTCGACATGTCTCCCGTTATGGTACCACCATGAGCACGATCTGGACACCTGGCGGCGAACGGCCCATACGCCGGGAGAGCGATCCACCGGCCCCGGCCTCGGCCCCGCCTTCCTCGTCACCGCCCGGTGGTGGTACCGGCGGCATCGCTGATCCGGGGCCCGAACTTGGGCCCGAGGAGCAGGCCGCCATGGAGAGCGAGCTGGCAGCTATGCAGGAGGAGGTGGCCTCCACCCCGGCGGCGGTGGTGGTGGCCAACCATGCCGTGGGGCTGTTCCAGCTGGCCGCCATCCACCTCAATCGCCGGCCGCCCAACCTGTCCGAAGGCCGGGTGGCCATCGATGCCCTCGGCGCCTTGGTGGAGGGCATGACCGGACGCCTGGGCGAGGAGGAACAGTCGTTGCGTGACGCGCTCGGTCAGCTGCGCATGGCCTTCGTCCAGCTCAACGGGGGCGCCGGCGAGGAGCCGGGGTCCGCCTCAGCCGATCCTGGCTGAGCTAGCGTCCCGCCCACGTCGCAGCCAGGAGGTGGATGACGAGCCAGCCGGTCGTGGTCCTCGACAAGGTCAACAAGTGGTTCGGACCGCTGCACGTGCTGCGCGACATCGACCTGGTCGTCGACCCCGGCGAGGTGGTCGTCGTCATCGGACCGTCGGGCTCGGGCAAGTCCACCCTGTGCCGCTGCATCAACCGCCTCGAACCCATCGATAGCGGAAGCATCCAGGTGGAGGGGATGCCCCTGCCCGAGGAGGGCAAGGAGCTGGCCCGCCTGCGAGCCAAGGTCGGGATGGTCTTCCAGTCGTTCAACCTCTTCGCCCACAAGACCGTGCTCGCCAACGTGACCCTGGGGCCGGTCAAAGCCCGCCACCAGCCTAAGGCCCAGGCCAAGGAGCGGGCCATGGCGCTGCTCGAGCGGGTGGGGATCGCCGACAAGGCCGACCGCTATCCCGCCGAGCTGTCCGGTGGCCAACAGCAGCGGGCGGCCATCGCCCGGGCGCTGGCCATGGAGCCCACGGTCATGCTCTTCGATGAGCCCACCTCAGCGCTCGACCCCGAGATGATCGCCGAGGTCCTCGACGTGATGATCGCCTTGGCCGGCGAGGGCACCACCATGATCGTCGTCACCCACGAGATGGGCTTCGCCCGCTCGGCCGCCCGCAAGGTGGTCTTCATGGACGAGGGCCGCATCGTGGAGGTGGCCCCGCCCGACCGCTTCTTCGCCGAACCCGAGAGTGAGCGGGCGCGCGACTTCCTGTCCAAGATCCTGGCCCATTGACCGCTCCATCAACCTCCCCACCCGAACCTGACCAAGGAGAACTGATATGGGTGCGGCTCTTCTGGAGGGATGACATGAGTGCGCGTCGAGGGCACTGACCAGGGGTTGTCGGTGTTCCGATGCCGGGATCGCTGGTTGGTGAGGTCGCCGCTGGTGGGATTCGAGCGCGGGGCTGGGTTATGAGCGGGT
>JBBSLT010000129.1:0-7193 GCA_038233555.1 Acidimicrobiales bacterium | reverse complement strand
TCGACGGTCTCCTCCACCACGTAGTGGCCCGACAGCTGGAGCGTCCCTCCGTCGGGGGTGGCGTCGATCAGATCGGCCAAGCTCGCTGGGGCGGATTGGGCGGTGGCGACGTCTCCCAGGAGGAAGGCAAGCACCACCACGATCCACACTCCCCTGCCCTTTCTCATTGCCAGAGTCCTCGGTCGAGCTCGGGAAAGGCTTCGAACAGGCGCATGGTGTCCTCCTGGTAGAGCGTCGCCAGCTGTCCCCGGAACTGGTCGGTCAGTGGGGCCTTTTCTCCCCGGGTGGCGTATACCACGCGGGTGAGCTTGGGTGGGACGAAGTCGGGATCGAGGCCAAGGAACCTATAGGTTCGCCGCAACTCCTGCTGCGAGCTGCGGACGCACTGCTCGTATTGGAGGACCAACAGGCGCTCCTGGGGAAAGTGCTGGAGCAACCGAGAGATCTGGTCGAAGTAGAATCCTCGGCTGATCGCGTCGGTCGCTACCAGTCCGTGCACCGGGGCATTTCCGTTCAAGTGATAGGTTAAGCCGGAGCGGTAGCGTTCTACCGGATCTCTCAGCAGCATCACGATCTTGGTCTGGGGGGCGGCCCGAGCCAGCAGCGCCGGTATCCAGGGGAAGTACATGTAACAGGGCGTCCACTCCCCGCTGACGCAGCTCGAGGCACGCGGAAAGAATCGGTGATACTCCTCGACGTGTTCGTCAAAGAAGTCCGTGGCGAAGAATCGATCGAAGAAGTGCACCTCTTTGGGGCCGTCCGCGGGCTGGGCCACATTGGGATGGGAGCGAACCTGAGAGAGCCACCATGTCGTGCCCGAGCGTTGGACGCCGACGCCGACGAAATCGGGAGGGCCGATGCGCCAGCCCGGTGGGCAGACCGGTGGCCGGCGGTCACGGGTGCGAGGCCAGCGTCGAGGGAATGCCGCTCGGACCACCGCCTGCGGCGCACGCACGGGAGGGCACTGTAGTTGGCCCGTACACTCGTCAGGGGACGACAAGGGGATAGATGCTGGTGGCGGACGAGACGAAGCCAGACGACAAGCGCACGCTGACCCGCCGTCGGGTGCTCCAGCTCGGGGGGACGGCCGGCGTGCTCGCCGCCACCGCCACCACCTGGCAGGCGGGGCTCGGGCCGTGGGCGGACCAGGACCGGCCAGACCGGGTTGGGCCGGCTCAGGATCCACCATCGACCTTCGCCACCGTGCGCTCCACTGGTGCCGGGCAATGGAGTGATCCGGGCACCTGGGGCGGGCGAGTGCCCGGCGAGGGCGACCTGGCCGTGGTCGCCACACCGGTGGAGCTGGATGTGGACGCCCGAGTGGCGGGCGTCGAGATCGAAGCGAATGCCGGCCTCGTCTTCCGGGCCGACACCTCCACCACCTTGGAAAGCAGCCGAAACGTCGTGGTCCGGGGCCGACTGGGCATGGCTCCGACATCGCCCTCGGTCGTGCACCGACTCGTGCTGATCGATGTGGACGAAGACCGGTTCGTGGGAGGAGGCAAGGACGTGATCACCTCCGACGTCGGCGTGTGGGTCACAGGACAAGGGTTCCTCGACACGTCCGGCTCGGCGAAGACGGCGTGGCAACGCACCGCCGCCGGCGTGGGTGCAGGGGCGACGACCATCGAGCTCGAGGAGGAACCCACCGGCTGGGAGCCGGGGGATGAGATCGTCCTCACGCCCACGGCGGGTCCCGACGACGAGGAGCGATGGTCGGCCTACGACCAGGTCCGTGTCGCCGCAATCCGCGGCCGCACCATCGAGCTCGACGGCCTGATCGCCTTTGATCACCCCGCCGTGGCCGTTGGTGCGGCTCGGACGCTGACCCCCGAGGTCCTCAACCTCTCCCGCAACGTCTGCATCGAGGGAACGCCCGAGGGACGGTCCCACATCTTCGTCACCTCGGCTGTGCCCCAGAGCATCCGCCATACGAGCTTGCGCCATATGGGACCCCGCCAAGCGGTCAAGGATGGCAACAGCGGGCAGGTGGACGAGTTCGTCGCCGGCCGCTACGCCGTGCACATCCACCTGGTGGAAGAGGGTTCCCGCGGCTCCGTCATGGAAGGCATCGTGGCGCGAGACTGTGGGAGCCACGCCTTCGTGACCCACTTCAGCCACGGCGTCACCTGGCAGGACTGCGTCACCCACGACACGGTCGAGGACCCCTACTGGTGGGACCCCCGGGACAAGGATGCCGAGGTGGCGGAGCTTCCCTCCAACGACGTCAACTACGACCGCTGCGTGGCCTCCCTGGTGCGGGCCGGGTCACCCAACGACTTCCGCCTCAGTGGGTTCTTCCTCGGTGCAGGTGCCGGCAGCGCCGCAACACGATGCGTCGCCGTCGGCATCGAAGGTCAACGCGACAGCTCCGGCTTCTTCTGGCCGACCACCTCCGAAGGGGTGTGGCGCTTCGACGACAACGTCGCCCACAACAACCGCCACAACGGCACCTTCGCCTGGCAGAACACCGACCTCCCCCACCGGATCACGGCCTTCACCGGCTACCACAACGGCGGCTTCGGCATCGACCACGCCGGCTACCGCAACCGTTACGTCTACGAGGACAGCATCCTGTACGCCAACGCCAAAGGGGCGATCAACGTCAAGGCCGTATCCAAGGCTGACGCCGGACTCTTGCAGTTCATCAACCTGGCCTGCGACGGGGGCGGCCTCAGTGACTACGACGTGGTGCTCGACCGCCACGTCCAGCCGCCCCGGGAGCCGACAGAGTTCATCGACTGTTCGTTCCGGGGTCACCGGGTGGCCGCCTTCGGCATCACCGGCGAGGGTGAGAACCCCCACCTCGTCGATGTGCTCGACAGCACCTTCGAAGGCAACGAGTTCTGGTTGAGCGATGCCATCCCGAGGGACTCGGTCATCCGGGTGAGCCAAGGCGACCGGGGCTGGCTCACCCTGCGACGGGCCGATGCCCAAGGAACACTCCGACCGGAGTGGAACGCCCGGGTGACACCGGTGGAGGCGCTGACCTCGTGATGACACCCGCCCTGATGACACCCGGGATGAGGACACCCGCTCCGTTCCCGTTCTTCGTGGGTTGCGGTCGCTCCGGCACCACGCTCGTCCGGTCGATGTTCGACTCCCACCCCGACATGGCGGTGGTCTATGAGTCGTTCTTCGTGTCGCGCCTCTTGCGCCACCGGCGCCGCTACGAGCGATCCGGCGCCTTCGACCACGATCGGTTCACCGCGGAGCTCGCCGGCCACTTCGCCTTCCGCAAGCTCGGGCTCTCCGCCGACGAGGTGGCCGGGTACCTCACCCAACGGTTGCCGGCGACCACCGCCGACGCCCTGCGGATGGTCTACGCCCAACACGCCGAGCGCCAGGGCAAACACCGCTACGGTGACAAGACACCGCTGTACGTCAACGTGCTGCCGGTGCTGGCCGACGCCCTTCCCGAGGCCCGCTTCGTGCACATCGTGCGCGACGGCCGCAACGTCGCCCTGGCCTACCTCCAGGCCCCGTGGGGACCCATGAGTCTGGTGGAGGCGTGCGTGTACTGGAAGCACAACGTGGAGCGGGGTCGGCGGGCCGGGCAGCGGCTCGGGCCCGAGCGCTACCGTGAGGTCAGCTACGAGCGGCTCACCGACGATCCGGAAGCCGTGCTCCGCAACCTCTGCCCGTTCCTCGAGCTCGACTTCGACCCAGCCATGCTGCGGTACTTCGAGCGGACCGAGGAGGTCATGGAGACCATCAGGAACCGCCACCATCACCAGGGTTTGACCCAGCCGGTGACGAGAGACGTGCGCGACTGGCGGGCCCAGATGCAGCCTGTGGACGTGCGCACCTTCGAGTCCCTGGCCGGGCCGCTGCTCGAAGAGCTCGGCTACGAACGAGCCCATCCCCGCCCGCCGCTCGGCGCACGGGCCGGTGCCCAGGCGGAGCGGATCAAGGTCGAGGCGCAGCGGTCGACGAAGCGCCTGGCCAAGGAGCAACAGCGGATCCGGGAGCTGGTCGGCTTCGCTGGAGCCCGCTCGGGGCGCAAGACGCGATAGCTGAGCAACACTGGGCCCATGCCCGAGACGCCGTTGGTGTTCATCATCGGCTGTCGCCGGTCGGGCACTTCGCTGCTCGGCACCATCTTCGACTCCCATCCGGCGATGGCCATGGCCCACGAGGCCCGCTTCCCGGCCACCATGGCCGGCCGCCGCGACCGATACGAGCTCCCAACCGGCTTCGATGTGGCGACCTTCCTCGGCGATCTTCGGCGCGAGGGGGGGTTCCGGAGGATGAACCTCGACCCGACAGTCGTCCAGGATGCGTTGGCCCGACCCCCGGTGACGACCTATGCAGACGCCATTCGTCGGGTCTTCTCCACCTATGCCCTTGCCCAGGGAAAGCGGTGCTACGGCGACAAGATGCCGGGCTATGTCCTGCATCTCCCCTCGCTGGCCGAGCTCTTCCCCGAAGCCCGCTTCATCCACATCATCCGAGATGGACGCGACGTCGCCCTGTCCCTCGTCGACCTCTGGTTCGCCGAGCGCGGGGTGGGCCAGGCGGCCATGTTCTGGAAGCGTCGGGTGGAGGCGGGCAGGTCCGGCGGGAGACGACTGGGCCCGAGCCGCTACCAGGAGGTCCGCTACGAGGACTTGGTCGAACACCCCGAGGAGACTGTGCCCCGCTTGTGCGAGTTCGCCGGCTTGGGGTTCGACGAGCAGATGCTGAAGTTCTTCCAACGAGGCGACGAGGTGGTGGCACGCACCGGCAACCCCGAGCTGCACCAGCGCTTGCTCTTGCCCCCCACGAGCGGACTGCGCGACTGGCGATCACAGATGGGCAGAGGCGACCTGGCCATGTTCGAGGTCCTGGCCGGCAACCTGTTGAGCAATTTGGGCTACGAGCGAGCGACGTCGCACGTGGCGCTCGGGGCGAGGGTCGACGCGGCCCGGTCCTGGGCCGGCTGGCAGTGGGAGCGACTGGTGACTCAGCTCCCTAACCCTGTTCGTCGGAGGATTCAGCGTGGCTCGGAGGAGTGACGTGCCGACCAGGTCTGGGGATCGACCCGCTTGCCCAAGGTGTTGGTGGCCACGTCACGGATCGCCATCCACCACAGCCGCAACGACGGTCCTTTGGCCGGCTCGAGCACCAGGATGGCGCACAGGGGACGCACGGCGAGCTGGACCGCCCGGGCCAGGCGGTGGACGGTGATCGGCTGGGCCCGCAGCCGGTACCACAGCCCGTTGCGGACCTCGTAGTACAGCCGCCAGTCGCGAGCGGCTCCCCGGCGTCGATCCTCGGGGTTGAGATGCAAGATGCCCGCCTCGGACGACCGGCGGACAGGGATGCCGGCGCGACGGACGCGCAGGTAGAACTCGGTGTCCTCGGCCCAGAAGAACAGGTCGGACCGGGGTAGACCGGCGGCCCGCACGGCGGCGGCGTCGAGGAGGGGGCCGTTCCACGACGGGGGGAAGCCCTGGTGGCGCCCGGGCTTGCGCTGGAGGGGGACGACCACATCGACCCCCCGGCTGGCACCGAGCAGCGTGGCCAGGCATGACCGGTCGGGCACGGTGTCGTCGTCGACCACCCAGATCTTGTCTGCTCCCCGCTCGAGAGCAGACTGGAAGCCGACGGCGTAGCCGCCGGCGGGGCCCAGGTTCTCGCCGGTGACCTGGATCTCCACCCCGGACACCCCGGCGAGGGCGGCGCCCGCCTGCTTGTCGTTGTCGATCACCAGCACCAGGTCGGGGGGCCGGGTCTGGGCCACCACCGCGGCGACCGTGCCCCGAAGGAGCTCTTGGCGTCGATAGGTCAGAATCACCGCCACCACGAAAGGTGCGCTGTGCACCTTCTCATCCGACGGCTCACCCATTGACCGGCCACCCTAGGCCTAGGAAACTAGGCTCAGGGCATGCAGTCGTCCCCCCCCGCTGCGTCCGGTGTGGCGTTGCGCATCGATCGAGAACGTGGCATCCAGGTCAGCGTCGAGTTTCTCGCCGCTGGTCCGGATCGCATGATTGGGTTCCTGCACACCCCACTCGAACCGCCTCGCGGTGGAGTCGTCCTGTGCTCGTCGCTCCACGCCGAGATGATGGGCAACTATCGCAAAGAAGTGCTCCTCGCCGAACGCCTGGCTGAGCGGGGCATTGCAGTCCAGCGATTCCACTACCGAGGGACCGGCAACAGCGGCGGACTCGACTCCGACGTCACGCTCAACACCATGCAGGACGACGTCCGGACTTGGTGCCAGAACCTCATCGACAAGACGTCGGTCTCCGACGTCGGCTTCTTCGGCGTGCGTTTCGGCGCTCTCGCTGCGGCCGGTGGCGCCGCAGCGACCCCCGACGCACCGGTGGCCTTCTGGCAGCCAGTGCTCGACCCCCAGCTCTACTTCCGCGAGATCTTCCGGTCACAGCGCATGCGGGAGCTGAAGGCGGGCAAGGCCCCGACCCCCGGCGCCACGTCGCTCGACGAGAAGCTGACCGGCGCCGGCATCGCCGACGTGCTCGGGTACTCCATCCACGAGACCCTCTACAAGAGCACCACCGATCGCCTCTTGGGCGAGGAGCTCGGGTCCGCGCCCCGATCCGGTCTGATCGTGCAGATCTCCCGGGCGGCGGAGCTGAGCAGCGATCTGGCCGCCCTGGTAGCGGGGTGGACCGATGCCGGATGGCACACCAGCACCCACGTCGAGGTGCACGAGCCGGCGTGGTGGTTCGTCGGCGAGGACTGGAAGGCCGAAGAGCTTCGAGAGGAGACCACGGCGCTGGTCGAGACCACCGCCCGATGGTTGGCAGACCAGCTCGCCGGTGACCGTCCATGACCAAGCAGATCACCCTCGAGCACCGACCAGTCTTCTTCCCGGCGGGCGACAACGAGGTCTTCGGCATCTTCACCCCGGCGCCCGAGCCCAAGGGCCCGGCCGTGGTGATCCTCTCCGGAGGTCTCCACGGCACCTCCACCGTCGGGCGCAACCGCCTGTTCCTGCGTATGGCCGAGCGCCTGGCGGCCGCCGGCTACCACGCTCTTCGCTTCGACTACCACGGCATCGGCGAGAGCACCGGCCTCGCCGCCAGCTTCGGGAGCGACGCCCCCTTCGCCCGGGATGCCGTCGCCGCCGTCCGCTGGCTGGAGAGCCAGGGGATCGACGAGACGGTGCTCCTCGGGAAGTGCTTCGGCTCCCGCCTGGCTTGGGCCGCGGCGCGAGAGGTCGAAGGGCTCAGGGCCATGGTCGT
>JBBSLT010000128.1:0-7258 GCA_038233555.1 Acidimicrobiales bacterium | reverse complement strand
CGGGTTCGACGGCGACCTCGGGCGCGGGTTCGACGGCGACCTCGGGCGCGGGTTCGACGGCGACCTCGGGCGCGGGTTCGACGGCGACCTCTGGCTCCGGCTCCGGCTCGACGGCGACCCCTGGCTCCGGCTCGACGGGGGACTCGATCTCCACGGGGGGCTCGATCTCGACGAGGGGCTCGGGCCCGGGTTCGAACACCGATCCGTTCCGGCCGTGGCTCTGGCCCACACCCATGAAGCGGGCGGTGGGAACCGACGCCAGCCCGATGTCGCGAGCGCCGGCGAACTCGGCTTCGAGCTCCTCCACCGTCGTCTCCGGAAGAGACGCCGCCCGCAGAGCCGCCCGCTCCGCCGCCGCCCGAGCCTCGACCTCGGCCACGGTCAGCTCCCTCGTCGCCTCGTCGAGGGTGGCCCGCACCACCCGGTACGCCTCCAACAGCCGCTCCCGCCCCGCCCGCAGTTGCTCCAACTGCTGGTGGGCCACCCGCCGGCGCCGGGCCAGGTCCTTCAACACCCGCTCGCGCACGGCCTGGGCTTCGGTCACCATCTCCCGGCCCTCGGCCTTGGCCTCGTCGATCTCCTCGGCAGCCTGCGCCTCGGCTCCGGCGATGATTTCCGCCGCCGCCTTCTCCGCCTCCTCGGTACGCCGGACCAGCAGCGACTCCGCCTCCTGCTGAGCTCGGCTGCCCTCGCCACTGGCATCTCGGACCAGACGAGCCACCTGGTCCTCGGCTCGTGACCGGATCTCGACCGCCGCCTCCCGCGCCGCCTGCAGCACCCGACCCGCCTCCCGACCAAGCGCGACCTCGATCTCCTCGTCGCTCAGCGGCCGCGATGCAGCGCGGGCCTCGGCGGCCACCAGGCGCTCGTGTTGCAGCCGCTCCCGCTCCCTCGTCGCCGCCAGCTCGGCGGCCACCTGGGCGAGGTAAGCCCGCACATCGTGCTGGCTGTAGCCACGGAACCCGACGGAGAACTCTTTGGTGGCTACCTCTTCGGCCTCGATGGCGACGTCGTCCACGGCGGGCAATGTTAGGAGCGGAGCGGGCTGCGGTCGGGGATATCCCGACTACAGCAGTCCACCGAGGCCTTCGAGCACCCCGTCGAGCAGGTCGGCCAGGGGGTCGACGACCGGATCGAGCACACCGTCGTCGTCCGGTTGGCTCGGCACCAGCACCGGGGACTCCGGCGTCGGTGGAGGCTCTGGCGCCGGGGCTGGCGGCTGGCCGTTCGGGCGCCGGGAAGGCACGTCGGGCAGCGGTGCGAGCGGTGGCGATGGTGGCCGAGGCGTCCGGTCGGGCGGCTGAACGGGTTGGAAGACGGGGCCGGACGAGGGCGGCGCGAACAGCAGCGGCGAGCGGGCCACCGCTTCGTCCAACACCGCCTGCAGGCTTTCCCTGGAGGCGGCCTGGTCCAAGGCGATGATGCCCCAGCTCGCTCCCTCCTGGCGGAGTTCGAAGACTTCGTGCCAGCGCGCCCTGAAGTCTCCGCCCTGGCCAACCAAGGCGATGGCGGCTCCCACCAACGTCTCGCCCACCGGTCGATCCTGCTCGTCGAGCAGCGACTGGTCGAAGCCGGGTTCGAGGAGGAGTCCGTCGAGCACTGTCTGGTAGAAGAAGACGTCGGGCGAGAAGTCGTCCTGGAGCAGGGCGGTGAAGCCGATCGAGCGCTGCTCCAACACGGCGCTGAGATCGATGGCCTCTCCGAGGAAGCGACGGTCCCAGGGGTCGGGCGGTTCGCTCACCCGCAACGGGCTCGGGGTTAGGGGCAGCATGCCCTCGTCGCCCACCACCACCTGGCGAAGGGCCGGCAGGCCGTCGTCGAGGGTCCTCCCCGCCGTCGAGAGGTTGGCGCGGCCCTCGTAGACAGCGAAGGTGGCGCTCGCCGACCGGGAAAGACGGGCGGCGCCGTCGACCAGGCTGAGGCGGGTACCGCCCGCCTCTACCACCTGCTCCTCGGCGCCGGCGACGAGCAGCGCATCTCCGTCGAGCAGGGCCGGCACGGGCCCGATCTCCACCCGTGAATCCCCGGCCATGCCCGAGCCGGCCCGAAGCTCGAGCGAACCGTCGCCGGCCAGCGTGAGCACTGCCTCGCCGGTGAAGATCTGGACCCGGTCACCGATGGCCAGGGCATGCTGGCCGGTCGCCAGTCGACGGGTTTGACCGCCTCTTTCCACCTCGGCCGTCCCGTTCAGCGTCAGGGAAGCCGCCGGCGTGATCTCGGGGTTGTCGGGGGTAACGATGGCGCTGGCCACCAAGGCGAAGGCCAGCACGGCAACGTTAAGGGCCGCCAGCAACCAGATTCGACCGGCCCTCCGGGTCATCGGGCCATCGGCTGAGCATGGTGACCGAGGACGGGTGATCCCGACCTCACGGCCGGCAACACGAAGGTGAAGGTCGAGCCCTCTCCCTCCTCCGAGCGACAGGTCAGGTTGCCGCCATGGGCCTCGCAGATGTGGCTGACCAGGGCCAGGCCGAGACCCAGGCCACCGAACCCCCGGGTCGCCGATCCGTCGCCCTGGGCGAAGTCGCCGAAGATCGTCCCGAGCCGGTCGGGGGGAATACCCACGCCCTGATCACCGACGGCCAGCTCCACGTAGGTCCTCGACCCGTTGCCGGCGCGCCCGGCGGGCCGAGCCGAGATCGTCACCTGGCCGCCCTCGGGTGAGTACTTGATGGCATTATCTATGAGCTCGTCCAGGACCTGGTCGAGGTAGCGGCGGTCGCCTTCCACGTCGGGGATGCCCCGCGCCACGCGGATGACGAGGCGGTGGTGCTCACCCAAGCGGTCCTTCCACCGGGAGCGGGCGGCGTCGATCAACTCGCGTACGACCACCGGCTGGGTACGCAGCTCGAGGCGACCGGCGGAGACGGTGGCGAAGTTCACCAGGCGGCTGATCACCCGCTCCAGCTTCCCCGCGCTCACCAGGATCTCCGATGCGAAGTCCTGGGTCTTTTCCCTCGACAGCGGCCGGGTCGACAGCATGGACGCGTAACCCTTGATGGGCGTGAGGGGGGTCTTCCACTCGTGACTGATGTTGGCCAGGAACTCGGTCTTCATGCGCTCGACCTCACGCTCGGGACGCAGGTCGCGCAGCACGACGACACCACCGGCGATCTCGCCCACCGGCCCCCGCACCGCACCGCAGGAGACGGCCACGGGAACCTTGGCGTCGTCCCGTCGCACCACCATCCCGGTGGTGCTCCAGGGCTCGAGGCGAGGGGATGCGAGACGGCCGGTGAGATCTTCACCCTGGGGCCCGAGGAGGCGAAGGACGGAGATCGACGAGCCGCACACCTCCGACGACGGGCGGTCGAAGAGCTCCTCGGCGGCGGCGTTGAAGTCGGTGACCGAGCCGGTGGCGTCGACGGCCATCAGGGCTTCGCCCATGCCCGCCACCACCGCTTCCATCCGGCTGCGCAGGCGGGCCTCGTCGACGGCGGCCGTACGCAGCTCTCCGGTCATGTCCCCGAGGGCCACGGCCATGGAGTCGAAGGCCTCGCTCAGCGTACCCAGCTCGTCGGTGGTGGTGAGGCCGGCCCGGGCATCGAGATTACCGGTCCGGATCTCTCCGGCGGCCTGGGTGAGCCGATGCAGCCCCGCCCCGATGCGTTCACCGACCAGGGCCGCAAGGACGAGGGCGGCGAGGGCGGCACCGAGGGCCACCAGGAAGAGGGTCTGGAAGAGCTGTTGGCGGGTCTGGGCCACCAGCGTGGTGGGAGCGGAGACCACCACGGCGAAGACCGGTTCTGTCCCTCCGATCGGCTCGGCGGCCACGAAGAAGTCGTCGACCACCCGCCGGGTGGGCCCACCACCGTCGAGGGCGGCCCGGGCGGCGCTGACCAACGTCGACTCCGCCGGCCGAGGTCCGACGTCGGCCAGGATGCCGTCTCGGCCCACCAGGGAAAGGTTGAGGCTACGGTCGCTGGCCTGGCGCCGGGCAAGGAAGCCGCGGTCGAAAGGCTCGGCCGCGAAGACGACGCCGACGAAGCGGGGCCGCCCGTTCACCAGAACCTTTACCGGTGATGCGGCCGCCGCCACCGCCGCGCCGGCCACCACTGCCGGGGCTCCCCGCTCACCCTCTGGGGCGGCGATGGTCTCGCGCACCACCTCGGAACCCGAGATGTCGATCTGGATGGCCGGACTGTCGACACCGACGCCGTCAACCACCACACCTTCGCTGGTGACATAGGCGAGGATCGCTCCTTGGAACACCAGGTTGGCGGCGATGGCACGGAGGTCGGTCTTGAGCTCGTTGGCGGCCAAGGCGCCGTCGTCGGAGCTCGGGTCCTCGCTCAGGGTGACCAGGCGAGACACGTCGCCGGGGCGGTCCGAGGAGCTGAGGATCAGAGCCCCCAGCTTGGCGCTGAGCTTGGCGTCTTTGGCCGTCCGCTCGATCTCGGCTGCCTCGGCCCTGGCCCGGGATTCGATGCGCAGCAGCGCCTCCTCCTCCACGTTGTCGATCACCACCGCCGACAGGGCCACGGAGACGGCGAGGACCACGAGCAATACGGTGCCGGTGGCGCTGGCGGCCACGCGGGCCGAGATGGATCGCTGGCTGGTGGCGAGCAGCGCCGCACCGAGCCCCAGGGCACCGAGGCTGCGGGCCCCGTCAGCCAGCCATTCGGCGTTGGCCATGACGGAGCTCAAGGTGATGGCCTCGGCGACCGTGAGCAGCCCCACGGCCAACCCGATCTGACGTCGGGCGTCGGTATCCCCCGACCGGAAGGCACCCAATGCCAACAAGACGAGCCCCAGGAGGCGGGGAGCACTGACGTCGTTCCCCTCGGAGACCAACAGGGAGCCGTGGAGGAACGAGGCAAGGCCGAGGGCGGCGAAGCCCACGCCGAGGAGGACTTGACCCGCCCGCTCGCCGGCAAGGAGCTTGGCCCGCACCACCACGCCGAGGCCGGCGACGGAGGCGAGGAAAAGTATGAATTCGGCGGCGAAGCCCAACTGCGCAGAGGCAGCGCTCATCTCGTCCTCACTGATCGCCGAATGCTGCGGACATCTGTCTTCCTATCGGCACAACGTTCGAGAAACTGAAGCCCCAATTTCTTAGGAGCTTGGGGAATGCGGTTCCCCTCCATGTTCGGCCAGCACCCGGAGCGCCCCGGAGAGGTTATCGACCGCTTCGACAACCAGACCGTCGCCGGCCAGGCGCCGGGCCTCGTCGAGCTCAGCGCGGGGCACGAGCAGGAGGTCGACGTCCGCCTGGGCAGCAACCGCCGTCTTTTGGGCGACGCCCCCCACCCGGCCCACCGAGCCGTCGAGCTCGATGGTTCCCGTTGCCGCCACCCGCTGTCCGCCGGTCAGGTCACCGGGGGTGAGTGCGTCGATCACCTCCAGGGTGAAGGCCAGGCCAGCCGAAGGTCCGCCGACCTCCTCCAGGGCGATGTCGACCGGGAAGGGAAAGTCGAAGCGGGGCTCTCGGGTAGCGAGGGTGGCGCCGAGGAAGGCCAGCTCGGGCTGACCGGGGGCGGCGTCGAGGGTGAGTGCCATCGTCCCCGGCCCAACGGGTCCGGCCGGGTCGACGGTGAGCTCGACGGGTGTCCGGGGCCTGCGATCAGCGAGCTGCTCGATCACGTCGTAATGCGAGGTGACGGCCACGTCGTCGATGGCGACGATGAGATCACCGGCGGCAAGTGACATCCCCGCCGGCGTCCCGGCGGTCACCTGGACCACCTCGGCCCCCTGCCCGGAGATGGCGTCGTAGCCCAGCTCCTCGAAGGCGACGCCGAGGGCCTGCTGCTTGGACATGTCCATCTGGGCCAGGTTGAACTCCCCCAGCTCCTCCTCGCTGATCTCCGACGGCACGACCCGGCGCTGCTCCACGACGTCGACCTCGGCATCGATCCAGCCCTGGACGGCTTCGACGAGGTTGACTGGGGTCAGCTTGACGGTGAGCAGGTAGATCCTGCCTTCAGATTGGGATGGCGAGGGGTCGGGAACCGACACAAGCCTGTCCACCTCCACGGCCGAGCCGGGGGCAAGGGCGTAGTAAGGCAGGTCCACCAGGGTGGCACCGAGGGTGGCCAGCGTCATCAGCAACACCCCAGCCGCCAGCCACCAGGGCCAGCGGAGCCTACGGCGGCGCTCGCCGGGCTGACCCGGGACGAGCCCGGCTTCCGGTACGCTCGTAAGCTCGGTGTTCACGCTGGTTATCTGCCTCGTCGTGGTCGCCTTGTCGGGGGCCGCCGTGCTCCACATCACGCTGGCCGACCAGTCCAAGCGTGCCACGCCACGCTCCCGCACGGCTGGCGCCCCTGACCCGGCGTCCCGTCCCGCTTCGTCGGACGTCTCCGTGCCCGGCGCTCCACCTACGACCGCCTCCGAGGCGCCGGCGGTTTCGGAGTCGGAGGCGGAGTCGGAGCGGAAGGCCGAGCCCCAGTGGGCCTCCGCACCCATGGCTGTGGCCGAGGCTGCACCCCGGACCAAGCCTGACGTCCAGCCGACCGGGGACCGGCCGACCGGGGACCCGGCAACGCAAGCCGGGCGAGCCCCGCTCGCCGCAGCGGTCGTCATCGAGGCGCACCGGGCCCGCTCCGCTGGTCTGCTCATGCTGTTGCTCACCGTCCTCGGCGGCGTCCTCGCCCTCGTCGTCGCCGTGACCGCGGTCGCCGCCGCCGTCGCCCTGCGCTCCGCCCTGGTGTGATGAGCACCGAAGGAGCAGGGGCGCGGCGATCCGCGGCGATCGCCGGCCACGTCGGGGATCTCGAGGGAGCCCGTCACCTGCTCGACAACCCTGATGCCGGCACCCGCTCCCGCGCCCTTGCCGCCCTGGCCCGGATGGGAGCGCTCGAAGCCGACCTGCTCGTCGACGCCTTGGTGGACCACTCGCCGGCAGTTCGTCGGCGGGCAGCGACGCTCTGTGCCGGGCGATCCGACGTCTCGCTGCTTGGGCTCCTCGGCGACGAGGATCACGGCGTGGCCGAAGCCGCCGCCTTCGCCTCCGGGGAGCGCAGCCCGGCCGAACCGGGCGCCGTGGAGGCCCTTGCCGCCATGGCCACGGGCCACCCGGACTCGCTGTGCCGGGAGGCGGCCGTGGCCGCCCTCGGCGCCATCAGCGACCCGGCCGGCCTGCCCGCCGTCCTCGCCGCCACCGGCGACCGCGCCACCGTCCGCCGTCGCGCCGTCATCGCCCTCGCTCCCTTCGCCGGCCCCGAGGTCGACGCCGCCCTCGTCCGGGCTGCCGGCGACCGTGACTGGCAGGTACGCCAGGCGGCCGAGGATCAACGGCCGTGATGCAACGGCCGTGATG
>JBBSLT010000127.1:0-7266 GCA_038233555.1 Acidimicrobiales bacterium | reverse complement strand
GGAACCACCGCGGCGTCGGCGACCCCCGGGTGGCGCACCAGCACCGCCTCCACCTCCCCCGAAGAGACCTTGAGCCCTCCCCGGTTGACCAGCTCGTTGCGTCGGCCCAGGATGAAAAGTCGCCCGTCGCTGTCCTGACGACCGAGGTCGCCACTGTGGTACCAGCCGTGGCTCGCCGCCGGTGCCTCGTCCCAGTAGCGCACCGGGGCATTGGCACCAAAGGCGATCTCGCCCAGCTCACCGGCGGGCAACGGGGTGTGCTGGTCAGGGTCGACCACCTGCATGGTCCCGGCCGGCGGGGTGTCAGTCGGGCCGTGGTAGACGGTGTGGCCCACCGACCCGCTCAGCACATCATCTCGGTTGGTGGTGACGCACAGGAAGCCTTCACTGCACCCGTAGACGGAGAAGATCTCCACCCCGAGGCGCTGGTAGACCTGCTCGGCCAGGGCGCCGGGCAGGGCGGCGGCGGCCGCGGGCACCCAGCGCAGGGTGTCGGTGCGGTGGGCGGCGCCGTCGAGCTCGGCCAGAAGGATGCTCAGGTGGGTGGGGGTGGCCGGGAGCACCGTGACCTCCTCGGTGGTCACCAGGCGCAGGGCGGCGGAGGGCGAGAAGCGCTCGAGCAGCACCAGGCGCCCGCCGGTCAGCAAGGCGAGGAGGGTGAGCTTCATCCCGAAGGCGTGACAGATGGGGAGGTACAGCAGGTGCACGTCGTCGGGACCGGGCTCGAAGGCCCGGTGGAAGAAGGCGATCTTGCCCCACAGCCCGGCCAAGGTGTCCACCACGGCCTTGGACCGACCGGTAGAGCCCGAGGTCAAGAACACCACGGCAGGATCATTCGGCCCGGGAAGGGCCGAGGGAGCGTCAGCGCCATCCTCGGGGGAGATGAGCTCGTCGAGGAGCACCTCGTCGTCGCCCACTGCGCCACCGTGCACGATGCGCAGGACGTCAGGGAACGCCTTGGCCACGGCGCTGAGCGCGTCCTCACTACCGTCGCTGCCTCGAGGTTGGAACACCAGGACCCTTGGTTGGATGCGCCCCACCAAGGAGCACAGCTCTGAGGCAGTCAGATCGTTGTGAACTCCGACGTGCACGGCCCCGCACTGCCAGGCCGCGTGCATAACGACGACGTGTTCGGGACAAGTCCGAAGCGCACACATCACCCGGTCGCCAGGCACCACGCCTCTGCTTCGGTAGGCACAGGCCAATGCTCGCACCCGGTCCCATAGCTCCTGGTAGGTCAGGGTTCTCTGGCCACTGGTGACGGCGGTCCGTTGGGGCCACTGCCGGCATGCGCTCGCCAGGTCGGGGCACAAGGTCGTCACGTCGATGTCCACGCTCGGTCACTTCCTCCCACAAATGGCGGGACCCAGCCTACCCCGAGTAGATTCTCCGTGGCTCTAGGTTCGTAGAGCGAAACTAGAGAGCTACAGGAGGTGCATCCTTGGACGAGTGTGTCCGGCCCAGCATGGTGCAGAGGTTCTTGCTCTGCACCGATGGTACCGTTACCCGCGTCCTCGAGGACTTCGCCGGGGAGCCGGTGTTGGTGCGCAAGCTCTGCGAGGAGCTGACCAAGGGGAGGTCGCCGGCGCACCTGCTCGACATACATGAGCCCGAGCAGATCTTGGTCCGTGACGTCCTCCTGCAAGGCAGCACGACCGGGCGCAACTTCATCTACGCCGAGTCGCTGTTGCGTACCGAAAGCCTCGGCTCCGACCTTCTCGAAGCCCTGCTCGTAACCAAAACCCCCTTGGGGCTCTTGTTTCGAGAGCATCGCCTGGAGACGTTCAGAGAATTGGTGACCCACGGCATTGAGGACGCCGGTGACTGGGCCGTCCACTTCGGACTGGACTCGGCGGCGCAAGCGTTCTCTCGAACCTACCGCATCATCCATTCACAACGTCCGCTGGCGCTGATCACCGAGAAGTTCCCGATAGGGGGCGCACTGCAGGGCGCTCCGGCCAGGCCAAAAGCCTGACCCCCTCGGCTCATCCGCCCTCGGTGGCCGGCACCTCGTCGCGGGCATCGATCAGGACCGCGCCCGAGTCGGCGCTGGCGGAGAAGGCCGAGGCCGACTCGATGAGGCGCCGGCCGGTCACGCTGCGGGGAGTGGTCGAGATGGCGTGGGAGGGTCCCTCCTCCACCAGGCGCCCGGCTTCGAGGACCACGATGCGGTCGGTCACCTTGCGCACCACGGCCATGTCGTGGGAGACGAAGATCAGCCCAAGGCCCATCTCGGCCTGGCGCTCTCGCAGGACGACCAACATGCGGGCCTGCTCTGATGCGTCGAGCATGCTGGTGGGTTCGTCGGCGACGAGCAGCTTGGGCCGGACCACCAAGGCTCGGGCCAGCGCCACCCGTTGGAGCTGGCCGCCGGAGAGCTCGTGGCTGAAGGCGTCCAGGAAGGTCCCCGACGAGGGGAGACCCACGCTTTCCAGAGCCACGACGACGGCCTCGTTGCGGTGGCTGCGGTCCTCGGTTCCCTCGACATCCAGCGGCTCTCGCACCAGGTCCCGGACGTTCATGCGCGGAGACAGCGCGTCCCAGGGATCCTGCATGACCAGTTGGATGCGCCGGCGCTGTTCCTTGGCCGATCCGCGCCAGGAGGTGGGCAGCGGCTTACCCTCCAGCAGGACCTCGCCGGTGTCGGGCGCGTGGTGGCCGGTGAGGACGCGGGCGAGGGTGGACTTGCCGCTGCCCGAAGGTCCGATGATGCCCAGTGCTTCGCCCTCGGCGAGGGTCAGGGAGACGTCGCGCACCGCCTGGACCTCGCCTCGGCCCTTACCGAAGCTCTTGCTCACGTTCTCGGCCGAGAGCAGGGTCTTGAGCCCCCCGAAGTGGCAGGTGACCAGGCGCTCCCGGGAGGGCAGCAGGCCCGGGTGCTCCTCGGTGCAGATGTCTTCGGCTTGGGTGCAGCGGGGGTGGAAGGGACAGCCCGAGGGCACAGCGCGAGGGTCGGGGGGCCGGCCCCGGATGGGCCTGAGGTCCTTGGTGGTGGTCATGACCGGGTAGGCATTCACCAGCGCCCAGCTGTAGGGGTGGGCCGGCGTTTTGATCACCCGGTCGGTGCCGCCCACCTCCATCGCCTCACCGGCGTAGAGCACCATGGTCTTGGTGGCCAGGCGGGTGGCGTCGGGCAGGTCGTGGGAGATGACCACCAGGGCGAAGCCGCGGTCTTGGGCCAGCTCCCCGATGCGCTTGACCACGTCGTCGCGGATCACCGGGTCGAGCCCGGCGGTGGGCTCGTCGAGGACGAGCAGATCGGGCTCCAGGGTCAGGGCCATGGCCAGCGTGGCTCGGCGTCGCTCGCCACCGGAGAGCTCGTGGGGGTAGCGGTCGAGCAGCTTGGGGTCGAGCTGCACGTCGCCCGCCAGCTCCTCGCAGCGCTGGCGGGCGTCGCGGCTGTTCATCCCGAGGCGGTCGCGCAGCGGTTCGGCCACCTGGGCGCCGACTCTGGTCACGGGGTTGAAGGGCGCCCCCTGGAGAGCCAGGGCGACCACCGCCCAGCGCAGGGCCCGCAGCTCTTCGGCGTTGGCGCCCATGACCTCCTTGCCGCCTATCAGCACGCTTCCCTTCGCCTCGGGAGGCTGGATGAGACCGGCCAGGCACAGGGCCAAGGTGGACTTGCCCGACCCGCTCTCTCCCACGATGGCCAGCGACTCCCCCCGCTCGAGCTCGAAGCTGACACCTCGCAAGGCCTCGATGTCGGCGCCGAAGCACACTGAGAGGTCGCTGACCTTCAGGAGCGGGGTCATCGGCGCAGATCGGGTGTGGTCATCACGAGACTGCGCCTTCGGTGGTGGGTCAGTTGCTCAGGTCGGGTCGTCCAGAATCAGCAAGCGGCGCATCATCCTGCCACGGATTCCCAAACCTCGGCAATAGATGCAGCGGCTAGCTAGAGGGGTCTCCTGGAAGTTGATCCAGCGGGGTGTCAGCGTCCTGCGAACCAGGCCACGGTCCGGCTCATCCCCTCCTCGAATCCCACCTTCGCCTCGAAGCCGAGATCACGCCGGATCGCTGAAGCATCGGCCCGGGAAGTACGGATGTCCCCGGGACGGGGGTCAGTGTGGATCGGAGTGGGGTGGACATCGAGGATGTTGGCGAGCACCTCGAGGAGCTCGAGCAGCGAGCGGTCTCGGCCTCCGGCCGCGTTGTACACCTTGGCGTTGCAGACATCGCCGGGTGCGCTGGCCGCCGCCCGGTTGGCCGCCACCACGTCGCTGACGTAGGTGAAGTCCCGGCTCTGGAGCCCATCGCCGTGCACGGTGGGCGCATCCCCCCGGCGCAAGCAGTCGATGAACAGGGGGATGACGGCGGCGTAGGCGGAGTCGGGGCGCTGGCGGGGCCCGTAGACGTTGAAGTAGCGCAAGACCACGGTCTCGAGGGGGTGCAGCTCGGCGAAGACCCGGCAATAGGCCTCGGCCGCCATCTTGGTCACGGCGTAGGGCGAGCGGGGTCGCGTCGGGGCGCTCTCGGGCGTAGGGGTGACGCCGGCACCTCCGTAGACGCTGCTGGAGGAGGCGTAGACCACTCGCCTCACCCCGGCGTGCAGCGCAGCCTCGAGCACGGTCAGGGTGCCGTGAATGTTGGCCCGGTCGGTGGTGAGCGGGCTCAGCACCGATCGCAGCACCGAACCGTGGGCGGCCTGGTGGAACACCACCTCCACACCGTCGACCGCTCGGCGGACGGTGTCCCCATCGGCGATGTCGCCGACCACCAGCTCCGCCTTGGCATGGACGTTGTCCTCATGACCAGTGGAGAGGTCGTCGAGGACCACCACGTCGTGGCCGTCCTCGACCAGGGAGTCGACCAGGTGCGAGCCGATGAAGCCCGCCCCGCCTGTCACCAGGGCCTTCATCCAGCCTTCTAGAGGTGTTCCACCCGCTCGCCTTCGAGGCGATGGCGGGTGTCCAACACGTAGGAAGCGTGGGCGGCCACAGCGTCGTAGTCGAAGGCGTCATGGTCGATGAGCAACACCACCGCGTCGGCCGCAGCCAGTTCCTCCTCGGACAGATCGACGCGGCGCACCCGAGCGTCCACGTGGCCGTCGCCCACATGGGGATCGGCGGCGCACACCTCGGCCCCGAGGGCCAACAGGCGCTCGGCCACCACCAGTGCCGGGGACTCCCGGGCGTCGCTGGTGTTGCGCTTGTAGGCCAGGCCCAATAACAGGATGCGACTGCCATTGACGGCCTGGCGCTGACGGTTCAGCGCTGCACCAAGCCGGCGCACCACGTAGTCGGGCATGTGGTCGTTGACGTCGTTGGCCAGCTCCACGAAGCGGAAGGACTGACCGAGGCTGCGCCGCACCCGCCACGACAAGTAGCTGGGGTCGATGGGCAGGCAATGTCCCCCCACGCCGGGGCCGGGGGTGAAACGCATGTAGCCGAAGGGCTTGGTGGAGGCAGCATCGATCGACTCCCACACGTCGATGCCCAGGTCGGCGGCGAACATGGCCAACTCGTTGACCAGGGCCACGTTGACGTGGCGGAAGGTGTTCTCCAACAACTTGGTGAGCTCCGCCTCCTTACACCCCGACACCGCCACCGTGGTCTCCACGATGGTGTCGTAGAAGCCGGCCACGGCGCCAAGCGACGCCTCGTCGATGCCCGAGACGACCTTGGGGGTGTTGGCCAGGCCCCAGGTGGGATTGCCGGGATCGATGCGCTCGGGGCTGTAGCCCAGGTGGAAGTCGCCACCGGCGGCCAGTCCCGACCCCTCCTCGAGGATGGGGGCGAACAGCTCCTCGGTGGTGCCTGGATAGGTGGTGGACTCCAACACCACCGTGGCCCCCGCCCTGAGGTGAGGTGCCAGCAGAGCTGCCGCCGACTCGATGTAGGACAGATCTGGGTTGCCCTCGCGCAGCGGCGTGGGCACGGTCACCACGGCCACGTCGAAGCCTGCGCAGTCGCCGGTGTCGCTCGAGGGCCGGTAGCGACCCGAGGCCAGGGCGGCGGCCAGCGCTTCGGTGGTGATGTCCTCCACGTAGGACTCGCCTGCCGCCAGGCGCTTGATCCGATCCTCATCGGTGTCGTAGCCGACTACCGAGAAGCCGGCTTCGACGGCACGCATGGCCAGAGGAAGCCCGACGTATCCCTGTCCGACGACCACCAGCAGCTGAGCCACTACGGGAGTCTAGGTGGGCCGGTTCCCTCGGCCGCACCCCTCCGAGCAATCTGTATCAAAAGCCGCCTGGTGCGCTTTTGAGCGAGAGATGGACTCGCCGGCTGACCGTTCGGCTCCCTGCAGGGAGCTTCGCCAATCGGCGAGGGAGGAGAGCACCCGACGACGGTTCCCCTCCACCACTGGGCGCTGGCTTACTTAGACTAGGGGGGTGGACGTCGTCGAGTTGGCGGATGACCTCGGCGACGCTCGCGAGCAGGACATCGTCCGCTTGGTGGCCGACTGGATCGACCGAGCCCAACGGGTCGAGCACCTCGATCTGTCGAACGAACCCAGGCTCGACGGACGACCTCACATCGATGCCCTGGTGGCGGCGGCCTCGGCTCATGTCGCCCGTACGCTGTGCCTGCCCATCCCTGGCTGGACCATCGGTCCCCACCGGTGTTCCGAGCGGTTCTGGTACCCCGGCCCCGCTGCGCTCTTCCCGAACGCATTGGTGCACTCTCACGGGGAGTTTGCGGTGCGGGGGGTGTTCATCGAGGCGGCTTCGCTGGTCTGTCGATGATCGGCGATCGCCCGTTCAGCCGTGACCAGATCGTCGAGCTGCTGCGCGAGCTGGGTGCCGAGCTCGACGGTCTCGGACTGCGGGGCGAGATGTTCGTCGTGGGTGGCGCCGCCATGGCCTTGGCCTACAACACCCGTCGCTCCACTCGCGACATCGATGCGGTCTTCGAGCCCAAGGCGACCATCTACCAGGTGGCGGCGAGGATCGCCCAGCACCATGGCCTCGACCGGAACTGGCTGAACGACTCGGTCAAGGGTTTGCTGCCCGGGGCGGATCATGCTCCTCAAGAGGTCGTCGAGCTGCCCGGCCTGCGTGTCAGTGTCGCCTCGCCACGGTACCTTCTCGCCCTGAAGGTGGCGGCGGCACGGGTCGACCGCGACGCCGATGACATCCGTTTCCTCGCCGAGGTCTGCCGCCTGCGTTCGGCCCGAGAGATCCTCGACGTCACCGAGGACATCATCGGTCGGCATCGGCCTTTGGCCGCCAAGGTCCAGTTTCTCGTCGAGGAGATGTTCCCGACCGCTCAGTAGGCCCCCCGACCTCGCAGGACGGCGTTGACGGTCTTCCACAGGATGAGGAAG
>JBBSLT010000126.1:0-7280 GCA_038233555.1 Acidimicrobiales bacterium | reverse complement strand
GGCGCCAAGGCCAGCCAGCGTCTCGACCGGCGTGGGCCCCGGGGCCCCCCCGCAGCACCCCGGGCCCCCCCCCCCGGGGCCGGCCCCCTCGGTTTACCGGTCGCCCCCCCCCCCCCCGGGGCGGTGGGGGGGGTGGGCGCCCGTTTAACCGACTGGCCCGGCCCCGGGGGGGGCGGCGCCGGGTTCACCGGGGGGGCCCCCGGGCCCACGCCGGTCGAGACGCTGGCTGGCCTTGGCGCCGATGCGGTGCTCGACGACCTGTCCGACACCGACGCCGTGGTCAAGCTCCTCCGCTCGTAGCGGAACAGCAGCGCCGGCGCCAGTCGGAGAACGCGCCGGTAGGATGGGAGAAGCTGTCGCGGCCTCCGGCCGCCGACCTCTCCCTGCTCCACGGAAGGCTTCCCATGTCAGCGCGCCAGGATCTGCGCAACGTCGCCATCATCGCCCACGTCGACCACGGCAAGACCACGCTGGTCGACGCCATGCTGTGGCAGTCGGGCATCTTCCGGGTCAACCAAGAGGTGAACACCCGGGTGATGGACTCCACCGATCTGGAGCGGGAGAAGGGCATCACCATCCTGGCCAAGAACACCTCGGTGCGCTACGGCGAGATCAAGCTCAACATCGTCGACACTCCCGGCCATGCCGACTTCGGCGGCGAGGTGGAGCGAGCCCTGGTCATGGTCGACGGGGTGCTGTTGTTGGTCGACGCCGCCGAAGGCCCCCAACCCCAGACCCGCTTCGTGTTGCGCAAGGCCTTGGAGGCGCACCTGCCGGTCATCCTGGTGGTGAACAAGGTCGACCGACCCGACGCCCGGGTATCGGAGGTGGTCGACGAGGTATACGAGCTGTTCCTCGACCTCGACGCAGAGGCCGACCAGATCGAGTTCCCCATCGTCTACTGCAACGCCAAGGACGGCTGGGCGACGACCGATCCCGAGATCGACGGCGTCAACCTCAAGCCGCTCTTCGAGCTGCTGGTCGAGCACATCCCTGCCCCCACCTATGACGAGGGCCACCCCCTCCAGGCGCTGGTCACCAACCTCGACCGCTCGCCCTACCTCGGCCGCCTGGCCCTGTGCCGGGTGCGCCAGGGCGCTATCCAGCGAGGCCAGACGGTGGCATGGTGCCGGGCCGACGGCACCATCGAATCGGTCAAGCTGAGCGAGCTGTTCGTCACCGAGGGCCTCGAGCGCATCGCCGCCGACGACGCAGGGCCGGGGGAGATCATCGCCGTAGCCGGGCTGGCCGACGTCACCATCGGCGAGACGCTGGCCGACGCCGCCGACCCCCGCCCGCTGCCCGTCATCACCATCGACGAGCCCAGCCTGTCGATGACCATCGGCGTCAACAGCTCGCCTCTGGCCGGCCAGGACGGCACCAAGCTCACCGCCCGCATGCTCAAGACCCGCCTCGACACCGAGCTCATCGGCAACGTGTCGCTGCGGGTGCGCCCGACCGAGCGACCCGACACCTGGGAGGTCCACGGCCGGGGCGAGCTCCAGCTCGCCGTGCTGGTGGAGACCATGCGCCGGGAGGGCTTCGAGCTCACCGTGGGCAAGCCCCAGGTCGTCACCCGCGAGATCGACGGCAAGCTGCACGAGCCGGTGGAGCGCCTGAGCGTGCACGTGCCCGAAGAGCACCTGGGAGTCGTGACCAAGCTGTTGGCCACCCGCAAGGGCCGCCTGGAGCAGATGGTCAACCACGGCACCGGTTGGGTCCGCATGGAGTACCTGGTGCCGGCTCGGGGCCTGATCGGCTTTCGCACCGAGTTCATGACCGAGACCCGGGGCACGGGCATCCCCCACCACGTCTTCGAGGGCTACGAGCCCTGGCACGGCACGCTACGCACCCGGAGCAACGGCAGCATCGTGGCCGACCGCCGGGGAGCCACCACCACCTTCGCCCTGATGAACCTCCAGGACCGGGGCGAGATGATCGTCGGGCCCGGCGTCGACGTCTACGAGGGGATGATCGTAGGCGAGAGCGCCCGAGGCGACGACATGGATGTCAATCCGGTCAAGGAGAAGAAGCTCAACAACATCCGTTCCTCGACCGCCGACGTGTTGGTCCGGCTCTCGCCGCCCCGTCCCGTCTCGCTGGAGCAGGCCCTGGAGTTCATCGCCGAGGACGAATGTGTGGAGGTCACCCCCGAGGCGGTCCGGCTGCGCAAGGTGGTGTTGGTGGGTACCGAACGCCGACGGACCCAGAAGCGGGCGCGAACGGCCTAGCGTTACCCTGTGGCGAAGCGCCGAACCGATTCCGAGGGCACCGACCCGTTCGCCGTGCTCGGTGTGTCGCGCCTCGCCACCATGCAGGAGGTCACCGCTGCCTACCGAGCCAAGGCTCAGGCCTACCACCCGGACCGCCACGGTGAAAGCTCGCCAGCGGTGCGCCGCCAGGCCGAGGAGCGGATGCGCGAGGTCAACGAAGCCTTCGTCATCCTGAAGAAGGGCGCCACGCTGGCATCCTCGTCCGAGAGCACCATCCCCTCCTGGGTCGAGGCGCCTAATCCCAACGCGGCCGCCGAAGCCCACCGCCGGGCCATGAGGGCGTCACGCCAGCACACCGCCCAGGCCCGGGCGGCGCAGGCGGGGCGCACACAAGCCAAGCGTTCGACCATGACCGGGGGGGCGCAGCCGAAGCCCAAGGCCGGACGCGAACGGATGGTGTTCGGGCTGGCCCAAGCCCTGATCACCAACGAGCTGACCTGTCGGACGTGTCACAGCGTCCAACAGCTACCGGCCGGCTGGAAGGACCGGCTGCTCGACACCGACTGGGCCTGTTCGGGGTGCGGCCGGATCATCCTCTCGCGGTAGCCCTTCGCCCTCACTCGCTTCGCTCCGTTCGGGCGAGCTAATGGTGCTCCGCCACCGGGCAAAGCCCGGCGACCGGAGCGCTGAAGGCCATTTCGGCTCGCTGTGCTTGCCTTACGTCGTAGCGAGAGTCACGATGGCCCAGAGGGCAGCGATGAGGCCGACGGCGATCATGATTACGCTGCGGCCGACCGGTGCCCGGGTCAGGTCGGCGTCGTGGCGACGCTGTGGCGGCGGCCGGACCAGGGCCAGAATGCTGCCCACGGCCAGGGCCGCTCCGAGCGCCAGGACCAACTGCGCCAAGATGTTGTCGCCGAACAACTAGCGGCTCGCTAGCGCCCGGGGTTCTGGAAGCAGAAGGAGACCTGGGCGATCTCGGCGGCTTTGTACTCGTCGGTGGTGATGGTGTCCATGGGCGCCTTGCCGTAGCCCTCCGCCACCAAGACATCGAGGTAGGCGCCGTAGATCCGGTTGGTGAGCTCCACCTGCTCTCGTACCTCGGCCGGCGCCTCGGTGGCGGTGGCCTGCTGGAGTCCCCGGATGTCCTCGACGAGCGAATCGACCTCAAGGTTGGAGGTGGCTCGAATGATCAGGTCGAGGCGGGCGTCGCTCAGCTCCTCCAAGGGGCCGCAGAACGGTCCGCCCTGCACCCGTCTCGACTCTTCGGGGGCCCGGGAGAGAAACCCACTGTCGCCCCCGTTGCACCCGGCTAACGCCACCAGAAGCACGGAGAAGCAGCAAAGAGCATGGCGTCGACGCATATCCCTTTCACAGTATAGGACAAGCTCTCCCCGACGCCATGCGGCCACGGTGCGTGCATCCGCCAGGGGAATGGTCAGATGGGGAAGCGCACGCGCAGCCAGTCGGCCAAGACGGGGTCGATGACGGCAAGCTGGCCGGCTGCCTCAGAGAGGTCGCCGCTGTTGAGCAGAGCCTGGCGGGCGTGAGTGGCGGCGCCTGCCGACAGGTCGAGCAACCCCGCCGCTGCGCCGTAGATGCTGCCGCCCCGTGCCACTGCCCGCAGCACGGAGCGCTCGCTACGCTCGAATCCCGAGTACAGCCGCTCCATCCCGTCAGCCGATGCTCGACGTCCCTCAGCGAGGGCGGTGACCCACGTCTCGGTGCTCGCCGACTGCCCCGGCGGCGTGTGACGCCAGCAGGCGTCGGCGAGCTGCATGGTCCGTTGCGGATGCCCACCAGCAAAGGCGCTGATTCGCCCGGCGATGTGGCCTGGGTCTCGGCCGGCGGAGGCGAAGCCGTACCCGACGATGCCTTCGACCGCCGCCGCGCTCAGAGGACCGATCTCGACGAGGTCCGCTTGCCCGTAGAACGGTTCGACCCGGACGCTGAACAGGGTGCGCATCATCGAAGGATGGGAGCCGACAAAGACGATGCCGAGGTCGCTGTAGTGGTGTTGCAGCGCAGTACGAAGTGCCCGGCTGCTCCCTTGACCCGTCCGATGGAGGAGAACTCGTCCATGACCAGGAGGGTGGGCTCCCGGATGGCGCTGGTCACGAGCACCTGGAGGAGGGACTGGAACGTCAACGCCGGATCAGGACGGTTCCGGGCCGGCCCGGACAGCTCCATCTTGACGACGCCGAGCGTCAGCGCCACGCCGGCGGCGACGTTGCGGGCGGCGGCGGCGAAACGCCCAGAGGTCACGGCAAGGGCGTCGTCGAAGCGGACGGCAACGTCGGCCATCGACGTCACCTGGAAGAGGTCGACCCACACCGTCGTAAACCTTCTGTATTTCAGAATAGACCTTGCCCCTCTACTGGGCTCCATCGGCGACTGAGTGAGTCAGATCCCCTTGGCCATGTTGGCGAAGCGGGTGTAGTGGTCGAGGAAGGCGAGACGGTCCATGCCGGTGGGCCCGGAGCGGTGCTTGGTCACCAGCACCTCGGCCGTTCCGCGATCGGGGGACTCGGGGTTGTAGATCTCGTCTCGGTAGAGGAAGATCACCACGTCGGCGTCTTGCTCCAGGCTGTTTTCGACCACGATGCCGTTGGCCACGAAGTTGTGAGTCTCGGGCACGGTGGCGTCGAAGACGGGCGCCTCGCCCCGAGCCTCGATGGCCACCACCGGCTCCCAGCGGACGCCGGCCCGAGCCCTTCGTCCCAGATCGTCGTCGCAGAGGGTGGCGGCCAGGCGGAACAGGCGGTCGGCCTGAGGCGATGGGGCCTGGGGCGATGGGGCCTGGGGCGATGGGGCCAGCGACATTGTCGCCCCCGGGGCCAAGGTCGCCGGACCGGTGAGCCCGGCGGCGAACAGATCAGCCATGCCGTCGGCCGAGTTTGCCGAGAGCCCGATGGGAGCGGGAATGTGGCGGGGGACAGCGATGCGGGTACCGAGGCGCAACTCGTCGAGGCGCAGCCAGCCGTCGACGGTGAGGAAGGGGTGGTTGGCGCTGGCCCGCACCCGCCGGCCCGACGCTACCCGCAGCTCGAAGACGGGCTTGACGCCGGTCGGGAACACGGAGGTCATGGTGCCGGCCACCACCGCCAGGTCGCGGTCGATCGTCCAGATGGGAATGTTGCGCTCCCCGCTGGCGGCCAGCTCTCCCATGGTGATCTCGGTACCCGTGTCGGCCCGCAGCACCCTGGCGTCGGCGGTCAGGCATCCGCTCTCCCGCAGGTCGGCCAGCATCGGCCGCTTGTCGGCCCGCAGCTCCAGACCTCGGGAGAGCTGCGAGAGCGCCACGACCGGCGTCTGCAGCTCGCGGGCCAACACCTTGAGGCCACGGCTGATCTCTGATACCTCGACCTGGCGGTTCTCGGCCCGATCCCGGCCGGTCATGAGCTGGAGGTAATCGACCACCACCACGCCGAGGTCGCCCAGCCTCGACTTGAGCCGGCGAGCCTTGGCCCGGATCTCGAGCACCGTGGCCCGGGGGTTGTCGTCGATGTACAGCGGGGCCTCGGCCAAGCGACCGATGGCATGGCTGATCTTCGTCCAGTCGGACTCGTCCAGCCTGCCGTTGCGCATCCGGCTGCTGTCGACGCGGGCCTCGGAGGCGAGGATGCGCTGGGTGATCTCCATGTGGCTCATCTCCAGCGAGAAGAACAGCACCGGGCGGTGCGCCTCCAGGGCGGCGTGGGCGGCCAGGCCCAGAGCGAAGGCGGTCTTGCCCGTGGCCGGGCGTGCCCCGACGATCACCAGGCTGGAGGGCTGCAACCCCGAGAGCAGCTCGTCGAGGCCGTGGTAGCCGGTGGGGACACCGGTGATGGCATCGGCCTTCTCGTAGAGCATCTCCAGGCGGGTAAGGCTGTCGTCGAGGAGGTCGCGCAGCGGCGCCATGGAGTCGCTCACCCGGTGCTGGGCCACGTCGAAGACCATGGCCTCGGCCCGGTCGACGGCTTCGGCCACGTCGTCGGGCACCCGGTAGCCCATCTCGGCGATTTCGCCGGCGACGGCGATCAGGCGTCGTAACAGGGCGTGCTCACTGACGATGCGGGCGTAGCGGGAGGCGCTAGAGGTGGCGGGGGTACGAACTTGCAGGCTGACCAACAAGCTTGGCCCGCCGATGTCGCCGAGCAGGCCGGCCCGGCGCAACTCCTCGGCCACGGTGACGGGGTCGGCGGGCTCGCCGGCGCTGTAGAGCGACGTGATGGCGTCGAAGACGTGGCCGTGGATCGGCTTGTAGAAGTTGTCGGCGGTGACCCCGAGCTCAGAGGCGGCGACGATGGCGTCCTTGCTCAACAACATGGCGCCGAGAAGAGACTCTTCGGCCTCGAGGTTGTAAGGCGGGACCCGGCCATCGCCCCGCGACGGACCAGGGGGTACTTCGGCGATGGCCATCACGACACCTTCCCTCACCCGGCCTGTGGGGTGCCAGGGGCACAACGATGTGGATTTACGGTGGACGAGGTGTGGACAAGCGGGCCCCGGCCGTAGAGCCCGGGGCGAAGGACCTATTCCCGAGCGACCTCGACGGTGACAGGGAACTCGACCTCGGCGTGCAGCTTCACGAGGACCCGATGTGTGCCGAGCTCGCGAATGGGCTCGTCCAGGTGCATCTTACGGCGGTCGACCTCGACGCCGGTCTGGGCCAGCACGGCCTCGGCCACGTCGACGGTGGTGACCGAGCCGAAGAGCCGGCCTTCGCCACCGGCCCGAGCGGTGATGTTGATGATGGCGGGAACCAGGCGACGAGCGATGTCCTCGGCCCCCGAACGAGCTGCGGCGTCCTTGACGTCGCGCGACCGGCGCATGGAACCGGCCTGGGTCATGGCTCCCTTGTTGGCCCGCATGGCCATGCCTCGGGGGACCAGATAGTTGCGGGCGAAGCCGTCGGACACCACCAGGACGTCACCACGCTTGCCTACGTTGGGCACGTCGGCCCGCAGGATGACCTCCATCACCGTTCCCTGCCATCGGTCGAGTCGGGAGCGGCACCGTCGCCGCCTGCATCGCCGCCGCTGGTGTCGCTGGCGCTGGTGTCGCTGGCGTCGCCGCCACCGGATC
>JBBSLT010000125.1:0-7284 GCA_038233555.1 Acidimicrobiales bacterium | reverse complement strand
TGCGGGCTGCTCTGGACCGGGCCGTCGGCCCGCTCGGCCTCGACGTCGGGACTCGAGGAGGATCGTGATGGCATCGACGCGCTTCCGCTGGCGACTGGAGGAGCGGATGCACGAGCGGGGCATCCACCAGATCACCGGGCTGCAACGTGAGCTGGTGACCCATGGCATCGACTTGTCCTCCTCGCAGATCCACCGCCTGGTGACCCAGACGCCCGAGCGGCTCAACCTCGAGGTGCTCGCCGCTCTGTGCGAGATCCTGGCGTGCTCGCCGGCGGATCTCGTGGAGGTCCACGCCAACGCCCGCCAGCGCAGAGCCGCCGACGCCGCCAACGTGGTCGACATGGCCACCACGCTGCGCCCTCGGCGCGCCCGGGTGACCCGGCCCACGGACAAGGGGTGAGCGCCCGGCTGGCCACCTGTGCTCGATGCCAGCGGCCGAAGCGACAGGTGGCCAAGGTGATGCCCGACGGGCCGCTGTGCTCAACCTGTCGCTCCTCGGCGATCCGTCGACGAGGGCCGTGCGCGAGCTGCGGGCACCAGCGGCTCCTGCCCGGCCAGGGGGCCGCTGGCCACCTGTGCTGCTCGTGCGCGGGGATCGACCAGGACTTCACCTGTGGCCGCTGCGGCACCGAGTGGGCCCTGCGTCGGGGACTGTGCGAGTGGTGCGTTCTGGGCGACTCCCTCGACGGCCTCTTGGAGGGCGACGTCGACCTGTCGGCCCTGCGGGAACGGCTGCTCAGCTCCGCCCGCCCCGATCCCCTCATTATCTGGCTCTACCGGCCCCCCGCCGCCGAGCTGCTCGCCGGGCTGGCCGCCGGCACCATCGCCCTCACCCACCAGGGCCTCGACGGTGTCGCGCACCGCAGGGCGGCCGAGCACCTCCGTGGCCTGCTCGTCGCCGTCGGCCTGCTGCCCGAGCGCGACGAGCGCCTGGCGCGCTTCGACCGGTGGGTGTGCGAGCACCTCGCCGAGCACGCGGCCACGGCCGAGGACCTCAAGGTGCTGTCGGCCTTCGCCACCTGGGGCCTCCGTCGTCACCTGGTCACCCGCTCCGAGCAAGCCCCCGTGCGCGACGCTCAGCTCACCAACGCCACCCAGAAGCTGCGGGTCGCCGCCGGCCTGCTCGTCTGGCTGCGCCAGCGGGGCCACGAGCTCGAGGGCTGCACCCAGGCCGATCTCGACGAGTGGTTCGCCACCCCGCCGATGACCCATGTGCATGCGAGCCCCTTCCTGCGCTGGGCCATCGTCAACCGGCGATGTCCTCGGCTGCGCATGCCTGCTCGCAAGCACGGAGTCGCTGCGGTGCTCGACCACGGGCAGCGCCTCGAGATCCTGGCCCGGCTCCTCGACCCGAGCACCGGTCGTCTCGAGCACCGGGTCGGGGCCATGGTGGCGGTGCTGTTGGGCCAGCCGTTCACCAGGATCGCTGCTCTGGGCGTCGCCGACGTCGTCATCGACGGTGACGATGTGGGCATCCGCCTGGGCCGGGGCATCACCCCCATCCCCCCGCCGTTCGCCGGGTTGGTCGTCGAGCTCCTCGGCCGTCGGCCCAACCTCAACACCGCCACCAACCCGACGAGCCCGTGGCTGTTCCCGGGGCGCACCACCGGCAACCACCTGCGGCCGGACATCCTGCGGACCCGGGCGATGCAGATGGGCATCGACCTCCTCGGGGCCAGGAGCGGAGCGCTGCGCCAGCTCGTCTTGGACTGCCCGCCGGCGGTGGTGGCCGACATGCTCGGCTACAGCTACCAGGCCATCGACCGCCATGCCCGACGAGCAGGCTCGCCTTGGGGCTCCTACGCCGCTCTGCGAGCCGAGCGCCTCCTCCAGGACAACGACCATGGGCCCTTCGACGGATCGACTACGGGGGCAAGTACGAGATGAGCGAGGAGGCGGACCCCTCAACCGGGGTTGACGGCCAGGCGCCCGACACGACCCTGAACCGGGTCGCCACCATCACCGCTCAGATCGCTCGCCTCCAGCAGGAGCACCAGATCGCCGTCGGTCAGGCCATCGAGGGCGGGACCTCATGGGCGGCGCTGGGAGCAGCGCTCGGTGTGAGTGCCCAAGCCGCCCACAAGCGGTTCCGGTGGCTCCGTTGGAACCCTTCCACGGGCGTGACCTGGCATGAGCCGCCCCTGCCCATCGGGAGCACGAAGAAGCGATCAACCCACGCTGAGGAGCGATCCACCGCCCATCGCTGATGTCCCAGGCACATGTCCGAACTCGCGAATACAGGTCTGCGAATAACGACTCATACCAGTCAACTGGGACGAGTTGCATTTGCCTGAGAACTCGTCCCGGTCGCGTATTCAGCCGCCGACCAGCACGTTCCTGCCGATGGCCCGGGTGGGCGAGTGAGTTCGGGATGCCGGTCACCATCCCCATTGCTGGCCCTGACCTGCCACGACGCGGGGACACTTGCATCTGCTGCATGACTCGTGCTTCTATTGCGAGGTGCAAGCAGGCGGTGCATTGGGTGGCTGACGATCGAACGGACGCTTCCGCTCGCCTGGTGCTTCAGGCCGGAGTCGCGCTGCTGCGCCCCGACCAGCAGCTCTTCGAGGCGATGTTGGAGGGCTGGCGGCGTCAGCAGCTGTCCCGCAACCTGGCGTTCGGGACGATCGAGCGCCGGCTTCAGCTCGTGTCCCGCTTCCAGGCCTTCACCAACGACTACCCGTGGTGTTGGACCCCCGTCGACCTCGAGGAGTGGATCCAGGAGCTGAGAGGACCGCGGGCCCGAGCGAGGCGGCGTCGACGTCACCGTCCGCAGCTCCTCTGGGCGACGACGCGTGACTCCCGGGCATCAAGGGAGCCCGGACGCCACGGTCACCGCAGCTCTGCCGATACTCCTGGCGATCACCGCGGACACCATGACGTTGCAGGACTCAGGTGCTGCAGTCTCGGGCGACGCCGCAGCTGCCAGCGCGCTACTCACCCCTTGCGGCGATGTGGGATCGTGGCGCGCGCTGGTTCCGGACGTGAAGTCCAGTCGCAACGAGGGGTGAAGTTGCGGTCTGACTGAAACGTCATATGACTGAACGGATCGAGGGTGCGACATCGATAGATGTCGCACCGAGCATTTGCGGACGAAGGCGCGACGCGACCCCGCCGCTGCGAGGCATCATCGGGAAGTGACGCCGTACACGCTGGTTCTGCGTGACAAACACAGAGGAACCGCGCTCTCCCGTCTTCGAAAGGTGGTGCGCGTGCTCATCTCGATTGGGGCCGAGGGGCTTGTGTCACCGGTCGGGTCTAGCGTGCTGGATGTCGTTGATAATCGGTCGGGAACGGTCATTGCTCGCTGGGACGATCCGCCCCGAGCGGACGGTGCGACCGTATGGCTTCCGCAGCTCCAGGACGAACTGCAAGCGACGGGGCTGACGGCCTTCGCCGAGAAGTACGGCCTTCGCGAGCTCACGACGCCGGAAGATCGGTAGACGAGGGGCGACGTGGCTCGACGCGCACGGAGGGCCGGTAGAGCGGCGACGGCGGGGGGTTGACCCGTCTCCCGCCGACGGGGGGTCTGGTTGGTTCGTAGCGCTGGGGCGGAGCATCTCGTGAAGGCACGACCTCATGGCGTCCAGAGCCATGCCCCGTTCGGAGACTGCACGGCTGCGTAGCCGTCTCCCTCGGTTAACCCCCAGTGGAAGACGGATGTACCGGTGGACACGAGCGCGCCGTCGGGTCCGGGCAAGGCTCCGGGTGGCGGACCGGATGTTGACCAGGTCCCCGTGACGGGATCGAGGATCTGCAACGGTTGCTGTGGGTTGCCGACTCGGACGACGACCTGGCCGTTATCGAGCTGGACGCCCCGGAAGTAGCCGGAAGCGATGCTGAGGTCGGGGTTGCTGATGGTCCGCCAGGTGTTGGTCTGCGGGTCATACGCGTAGGTCCCAGCGCCTCCGTCCGAGTTCAGCACGACTTCCCGGCCTGTCCAGATGGGGTCCATGTGGGGCCACCCGCGAATGAAGGTGGGAGGTGGGGTGCTGATCCGCCAGGCGTTGCGGGTCGGGTTGAACAGCAGCAGCCGTTGCTCGACTGGGCCCCCATTGTCGGGTAGCACGGCTCCTTCGGTGGCGAGCTCCTCACCGATCCAGACGGCCCGACTTGCTGGAGACGCGACGGCCGGTGGAGGCGGGATTGGTGTCCACCGGTCCTGTTTCGGGTCGTAGAGGGCGCCGGACGATGTCCCTCCCGGTTGCCAGGTGAGTACGTGTGTCCCGGTCCAGACGACCTCCTGTGGCACCTGGGCCGAGGGGGGCAGGGCGATGGTGCGCCAGAGGTTGGTCGTCGGGTTGAACGCTGCTGCGGTGGTGAGGTTGTCGAGACTGATCCCTTCGGTTCCTAGGGTCACCAGCTCGTCACCTGTCCAGACGGCATGCAGCACGCGACCGTCCATTGGACGGGGCGGGATGCGCCGCCAAGTTCCTGTCTCAGGGTTGAACGCGGCTCCATCTGTGGCGGCCGCGTACTCGCTGATCAGCAGCCCGCCGACGACGAGCACTTCTTTGCCCGTCCAGGCAGCTTTGGGTTCACCTCGCGTCGACAGTGGGCCCGGATCGACTGGCTGCCACTTTCCGGTGACGGGCAGAGATCGGCCGGAAGGACTCGAGTGAGGATCTTGTGCCCCGAAGACTCGAGAAGGATCAAGGGGCCCTCGAGGGTCCTCGCCCGCCGCCGTGCTCAGACCGGACGCTTCACCTTGTCGATCATTCCCGCCGACGAGATCGAGCGCTGTCACCGAGGCGAGCAGGCCGATGACAACAACGGCGACGCCGGGTAACAACAGGCGGGCCCGCGGTCGCTCTCCAGCCTGGGCTCGAACAGCTCCGCTGACACGCCGCGGGTTCCGACCAGGTGCCCGAGGGGCAAGGATCTGAGGAAGGCCGGTCAGGCTGGAGCGCCGAACCTGGCCGATCCAGTTGGCCAACGAACTGGGGCGCGCATCAGGGTCACTGTCGAGCATCGCCATGAGTTGAGCGATCGTGTCGGGGCTCGCCGCGAGTGCGGGTACCGACGCCAGAGACGCTCGCATGGCTTCAGGCTCATAGGTGCTTGACGGTTCGATGCCGGTGAGGACGAAGTAGGCGACCCCGCCGAACGCGTAACGGTCGGCGGCGGCGGTGTACACACCGGCCTGGCTCGACTCCGGAGCGAGGTACCCCGGTGTGCCGGTGACGCCGGACACCCGGTGACCCTGCGGGAGTCCTCGGGTGAGTCCGAAGTCGACCAGTACCGTTCCCTCGTCGCTAACCAGAATGTTCGACGGCTTCACGTCACGGTGCACCACGGGCACGCCACCGGTTGCCGCACCTGAGTGCATCAGATCAAGCGCCGCCGCGACACCGATGAGCAGCTTGAGCGCGTCCAACGGATCACGATCTGGCCGCCTCCGCACCCACTCATCGAGCGGCTCTCCCTCCACCCAGTTCATCACCAGGTAGAGCGTCGTGGCCTCGCCTGCTCCGCCTAGGCCGTGCGGGAGCGGCCCGAGGAAACCGTCCCGGACCCGCACCACCCCGGGGACCTGAAGCGAGCGCAGAAGCTCCACTTGCTCCGACCACCGCGCGTGCCACTCGTCCACCCGCGACAGCAGATGGGGTTGCAACATCTTGATGGCCACCAAGAGCTCCACCCCGGTAGCCGTTGTGATCGTCCCGCGGTAGAGGATGCCCTCCGCTCCGCTGCCGACCGCCTCACCGAGTACGTAGCGGTCCGGGTCGCCGACCGGGCCGACCCGAAACTCGCTGCGAGAGCGATGGGTCATGGCCGACCCTCCAGGCGGCTCAGGTCAGCGGCCGTGACCACGCCCTGACCGACCAGGTAATCCGCCAGGTCATAGTTGGCCTGAGGGCCGTCGAAGTAGAGCCCGTGAGCGGCCAAACGATCCTTGAGTCGCTCGATCTGCTTGCGGACCGTCGTCTTGGTCCACCGCGGCCCCAGGGCGGACGCCGCCTGCTGGTATGTGCGGGGGCGGAGGTGGCGGCGGGGGAAGTCCTCCAGGTATCCCGCAACCAGGGCGACCACCACATCCCGCTCGTTCTCCGTCAGCTGAACCTCCTCGGTGATCGTGCCCGTGGGCGGACGGTCGTGCTGGAAGCTGGCAAGGTGTTCCTGGGGGACGATCACCTCGAGTCGGTGGGTGTAGATCACCCCGGGAACCAACACGCTCAGGTGCGGGCAGTTGATAGCATGGCGGTGCCCTGACTCGAGGCGCTGCAGGGCTCCTCCCCCGCCGATGTCCAGGAGAAGCGGGCGCTTACGGCTGCGGTTCACCACCCACCACAGCCCCCGATCCGACTCGACAGATCCCGCCTCCGACGAGATACCCATGTCGTTTGGGTCGAGCCCGATCACACCCTCGCTCTCGGCACGCCCGAAGACGAAGGGCCCATCCATCGACAGTACGAACTCCTCCTCAGCGATGACCACCACCGCACTAGACGTCACCATTCCCCCTCCATCTCCACCCGTCCACGGTGCTGGACGCTGATGGCAGTCCGCTCAGCCTGCCCGTGGTGACCGCATGCCCACAAGGGGAGCCCTCCCCGACTGGACGTTGAAGGCCACTGGACGTCGCAGTCGGCTTGTCGTGGTGATCACATCTGGGCGCGGGGCGGTGGCGCGACGACAGCACCTTGCGCACTGATGCCCAAGACGATCGCCAACGCCACCGTCGACCGGCTCCTCCACCACGCCCACCTCGTCTTCACCAAGGGAACGCAAACGGTCATTGCTTGACACTGCCTCCTCAGGGTCGTTGCTTCCTCGGGGTGATCGTGGCCTCGATCGGCGACCGGGGGTTTGAGCGTCGGTGGTGTCGGTGTCGTCAGGTTGGTCGTCGAGGGGGATACGAAGTCGGATCTCGACGTTCCAGCCGGCGACGCGGACCTCGTCGATGACGAGGCGGATCAGCTTCTGGCGTTGATCGAAGTCGAGCCCGTCGAGAGCGGCAGCGGCTCGTTCGGCGAACGCGCCGATGCGTTGACGGAGCCGGTTGTCCTTGGCCAGCGCGCTGCGCTGGTCGGCGAGGGACTGTCGCTGGCTGTCGATGGTGGCCCGCCGGATGTCGAGTTCCTTGGCTCTGCGCTGCAGGTCGACCAGGTCGATAAGCCCGCCCTGGTAGAGGTCGACGAGACGGTCGCGTTCGGTTTTGGCAGCGTCGGCCTTGCGGTCGAGGCGGGACAGTTGAGCGCCGAGGAGTTCGTCGTCGGGCGTGGGGGCTCGAGTGGTAACGGCGTGCTCGCCCGCCAGGAGGACCTCGGGGCGCAGGAGCGC
>JBBSLT010000124.1:0-7301 GCA_038233555.1 Acidimicrobiales bacterium | reverse complement strand
TCGTTCGACGACGGACGCCTCCATGCCGGCGCCATCGAGGCGCTCCAAGGTCTCGTCGACGCCGCACAGGGACGAGAAGACCATCAACAGCACCCCGCCGGGGTTGAGCGAGGGAGGAGCGTCGGCGCAGATGCGGTCGAGCACAATGCGCCCGTCGGTGCCTGCATCCCAACAGCGGGCGACGCCCCGAGTGGGCAGGCGGTCGACGGCCGAGGGCACGTAGGGCGGGTTGGCGGTGATCACGTCGAAATGCCGGCCCGCCACCGGAGCGAGCAGGTCGCCGCAGTGGACCCGCACCCTGAGGCCTCGGCTCCGGGCGTTGAGCCAGGCCGCGGCCACGGCCCGCCGGGAAAGATCCACGGCGGTGACGTCGAGGGCGCCCAGGTGAGCGGCGGCCACGGCCAGGGCACCGCTGCCACAACACAGGTCCAGGACCGACAGGTCGGCAGTGTCGACCGACGTCACCTCGGCCAAGAGGGCATCGGCCAAGAGCCAGGTGTCGCCTTGGGGCGGGTAGGCGGCGGGGGCCCGGAGAAGTAGCACCAAGCCAGTGTGCCCGCCTCCTGGCTCGCTCGAACTCGCATCCGGACAACGAGTTCGCGACCGACCTGGCCGCCGGCCACTCCCGCCGCCGAAGGCGAACCCAGCCTGGCTGGCGGCCCAGGAGGTGTTCAGAGGTCCGACCGGTGGCTCCGCCGCCGGTCGGAGCACGATCAATTCGGTCGAACGGAGCGAGCGCAGCGAACGAGTGAGACCGAATCACACCACGGAAAGGCCGTGGGGCACCCGATTGAGCGGTTCGGGGCCGGCGTCGGTGGCCACCACGATGTCCTCGATCCGGGCCCCGAATCGACCCTCCACGTAGATCCCCGGCTCTACCGAGAAGGCGTGGCCGGCGACCAGGGCTTCGCAGTTGCCGCCCACCAGGTAGGGGTCCTCGTGCTCGTCGAGGCCGATGCCGTGGCCCGTGCGGTGCACGAACTGCGGGCCGTAGCCGCCCTCGGTGATGATCCGGCGGGCCACGGCGTCGACGTCCTCACAGGGCGTGCCCACCACGGCCGCTTCCACTGCCGCCGCCTGCGCCTCCTCCAGCACGCGGTACAGGTGGCGGAGCTCCGACGGCGGCTCTCCGGTGTGGACGCAGCGGGTGATGTCGGAGCAGTACCCGTCGGCCATGGTGCCGCCGAAGTCGCACAGCACGATCTCGCCGGCCTCGATGACCCGGGGCCCGGCGTCGTGGTGGGGGCTGGCGGCATTCGATCCGGCGGCCACGATGGCGAAGTTGACATGGGCATGGCCCTCGACCAGCAGGCGGGCACCCAGGTCGGCGGACACCTGCGCCTCGCTGCGGCCCACCAGGGGGATCTCGCCCGCCTGGAGCTGGGCTGCCACCCGATCGGCCGCGGCCGAGGCCGCCCGCAGCGACGCCACCTCGGCGATGTCCTTGACCGCCCGCAGCGGCCCGGTGACCATGCCCGCCGCCCGCCAGCGGGCCGACGGCAGCCGGGCCTGCAGCTCCAACACGAAGCGGGCCCAGGTGCGGTCACCCACGGCCACCTCGGCGGGCTTGCCAACCAAGCCGGCCACCAGGGCGACGGGGTCGTCAGTCTCGTCCCACTCCACCAGGGCGAAGATGTCGGGGCGGTCCACCACCCGGGGCGCCTCCAGCCGGGGAACGACCAGCGTGGCGTCGCCCTCGGCCGGCACCACCAGCATGGTGAGGCGCTCCAGGGGCATGGCCCGGTATCCGGTCAACCACGGCAGGTCGGCGCCCACCGAGAGCAGCAGTACCTCGACTTCCAACTCCTCCATCCGGCGGCGGGTCCGGGCCAGGCGCTCGGCGTACATCCTTTGAGGCTACGCCGCCGGGTGGAGGGGTCAGTCGTCTACCGCTACCGCCGTCTGTTCATTGGTCACCACGTTGGTGGAGTTGTTGCCGATGGCGGTGTTGCCCCCGGTGTTGGCGTTGGCCGACCCGGAGTTGACCACCGTGGCCGACTGGCTCGCCGACGAGGAGCCGCCGAAGCCACCCCAGCGGCCCCTCGGGTTCCACCAACAACCGCAGGGGTCGTCGTCGTTGTCACAAGGGTCGCCACAAGGTGTGGGGTCGCAGGGCTCGGGTTCGGGCTCACAAGCAGCCGGGCACTCAGGCTCGGGATCGGGGCACTGGCCCGGGCACTCACCACACGGCTCGGGGGCACAGGTCCCACCGCACGGCACCGAGCCTCCGCCACCATCGGCAGCGGTGCCGGTCTGGTTGATCTCGGTATCGGCGACGTTGCCGGCAGCATTGGCGTCACCGGTGGTGACGGCGGCCGTGCCGTCGGACACGTTGGTGGCCGAGCTCGTGTTGCTGGCGGTGTTGGTGGCCTCGGGCCCGGGACAGCACGGATCGACGATGCCGTCGTCACCCACTGCCACCGCCCTCTGGCGGTTCTCGGCGACATTGGTGGAGTTGTTGCCGATGGCGGTGTTGGCCCCGGTGTTGGCGTTGGCCTCACCGACGTTGACCACCGTGGCGTCCTGGTCGACACCGGCGTTGCCCCCGAGCACGCCATCGCTGCCCCCGGCGGCGTCGGCCGTCTGGTTGATCTCGGTGTTGGCCACATTGCCCACGGCGTTGGCGTCACCGGTGGAGATGGCGGCGGTGCCGTTCGAGGTGTTCGAGGCCTGGCTGTCGTTGGCGGCGTTGTTGAGGCCGGGGATGGTACCGGTCGTGGTCGTGCCGAGGCTCGAAGCCACCGCCCTCTGGCGGTTCTCGGCGACGTTGGTGGAGTTGTTGCCGACCGCGGTGTTGGCCCCGGTGTTGGCGTTGGCCTCACCGACGTTGACCACCGTGGCGTCCTGGTCGACATCGGCGTTGCCGCCGCGCACGCCATCGCTGCCCCCGGCGGCGTTGGCCGTCTGGTTGATCTCGGTGTTGGCCACGTTGCCCACTGCGTTGGCGTCACCAGTCTCGATGACGGCGGTGCCGTTGGACTCGTTGGAGATGTCGCTGTCGTTGCGGGCATCGTTGTCATCGGGCCCATCGGGGCCGTCCGGCACGGTGGTGGTGGTCCCGTCGGGCAAGGTGGTGGTGGTCCCGGTCGGCCCGAAGTTCAAGGCACAGCGGGACTGGGCGATGATGATGTCGAGCAACGAATCGTCGTCGACCGCGTTGGCATCGGTGGTGTCGGCGTCACCGAGGATCGTGAGCCGCAGGGCGTTGACGGTGATCCCAGTCGAGGTACGGGTCCTGGTCACCACCTGCTCGTTGACGACGACCCGTAGAGCTAAGAGGTCGATGTCGAGGGCATCCTCGAGGGCAAGGACGAGGGGGTTGTCGTCGAGGTTGAGGAGCGCGCCGTCGTCACCGACGGCATCGCCAAGCACCTCGAGGCCAACGACCTCGGTCTCGCCTCTGGAGCCCGGCCTGTCATTGCCGTCGAAGCTGAGCCTGGACTCACACTCGCTGCGGATCAGGTCCGCGCTCAGGGTGCCGCCGAAGAGATCGTCGAAAAGACTCCCGAGGCCGAGGGTGCCACCTCCACCGAGAAGGTCATCGACGATGCCACCAAGGTCAAGCAGGCCGCCCCCGGTGTCGTCGCTGAGATCACCGATCTGGACGTTGGCCACCTGGGCCGAGCTCACGACGAAGCCGTTGACACCCGTCTGCCCCTCCGTGCTAACCGGGAACACGTCGGCCCCGAGGAGATCGAGGGCTTCGGCGCTGAGCGTGTCGTCCGAGTCCGTGCCGGAGCCAGGACCGATCTCCACGAACGGAGTGCGTTCGATGTTGAGGAGATCGCCCCCGGCTTCGACGCCGAAGGCGCTGCCGCTCAAGGAGGTCACCGTCAGATGGGCGGCGCCTGCAGTTCCGCTGAACCCCAACGCCACCCCAATGGCCGCGAGGAAGATGGCAAAGACCGTGGCACTCCGCTGTCGGAGCCGCCGTGATGGACCCATGTGTTTATCTCCCGCGCTCTGGACGGTCGTTTCCCGTAGAACGACCTCCTGGTGGCTTTATAACGCCCGGATCCTAGCCAGCCTTACGAGTCTTGGGAAGTAAAAGTGCCATCCCCGAATGTTCCGGATGTCGTATTAGAACGTTCATATTGTGACTCTGCCGGCAGACCTACCGCCGCCAGCGCTTGACGGGCGTGGTGGCTCGATCGGGTCAGGGGTGACGCCTCGACGTGGCGGATGCCGAGGTCGAGGCCGGCCCGGCGCAGCGCGTCGAAGATGGCCGGCTCGACCCAGCGGGCCACCGGGAGGTGGGTGGCCGAGGGACGGAGGTACTGGCCGAGGGTGACGATGTCGACCCCGACGGCGGCCAGATCGGCCAGGGCACCGATCACCTCGTCGTCGGTCTCACCCATGCCGAGGATGAGACCCGACTTGGTGACGAGGCCCGCGGCCTTGGCCCGGGCCAGCACCGCCAGCGAACGGGCGTAGCCGGCCGAGGGCCGCACCGCCCGCTGGAGTCGGGCGACAGTCTCCAGGTTGTGGTTGCAGACCTCGGGGCGAGCGGCGAACACGAGCTCCAGCGCCTCCTCGTCGCCCTTGCAGTCGGGGATCAAGACCTCCACGCTGCACCCCGGGGCGCGGCGACGGATGGCGGCGATGGTGGCGGCGAAGGCGGCTGCCCCCCCATCGGCAAGGTCGTCACGGGCCACGGCCGTCACCACGGCGTGGCGCAGGCCTAGGCGGGCCACCGCCTCGGCCACCCGCTCGGGCTCGTCCGGATCGGGGCCCAAAGGTCGGCGGGTGTCGACCTGACAGAAACCACATGCCCGGGTGCAGCGCTCGCCGTTGATCATGAAGGTCGCCGTGCCCTCGGCCCAGCACTCGAAGATGTTGGGACACCCCGCCTCCTCACACACGGTGGTGAGATCGAGACGGTCCACGGTGCGGCGCAGAGCCAAGAACTCAGGACCCATCCGGGCCGGAACCCGCAGCCACTCCGGCTTGCGGGTGGCCAGCGCCAGCCCCGCACCCACGCCGGCCTGCGACAGTCGAGCCGTGAGTCGGACCGGTGCGGCGGTGACCGCCTCAGCGTCGTTCGGGGCCGACCTGCCAGAGAAGACCGACGCGTCCAGGCGACCACCGGCGGGCTCGACGACGTCCTGGCGCTCCCAGCCATCGCTCCCCCACCGTTCGGTGGCCCGACGGACGATGGCGTCGACCACCTCGCCCATGGCAATGTTCCGACCCTCCGCCGCCAAGGAGGTCACCCGACCGCCAGGCAGTCCGCACGCCACGATGTGATCGAACATGGTCAGGTCGGGATCGACGTTGAGGGCGAACCCGTGCATCGAGCGCCCCCGCGACAAGCGGACCCCCACGGCGCAGATCTTCGCCCCTTCGAACCAGACCCCCCGGTGACGCTCGTGGCGCTCGGCGCCGGCGAGCCCGAGATCGGCGAGCACATCGATGACGAGCTGTTCGAGGGACCGAACCCAGGCCACGGTGTCGGCCACTCCTCCACCTCGCCGACCGGGCACGGTGACGATGGGATAGCCGACGAGCTGGCCGGGGCCGTGGTAGGTGACCAGGCCCCCCCGATCGCTGGGCACCAGCTCGGCCCCCACCGACGCCGCCGAGACGAGGACGTGGCTGAGGTTGGCGCGCATTCCGAGGGTGTAGGTGGGGGGATGCTCCAAGAGCAAGAGGTGGTCGTCGGACGACAAAACCAGTCCCCGCTGTAGGGCCAGCGCCTCGCCGTAGGCGACCCTCCCCAGCCACCGCAGGCGCAACATCAGGCCAGCTCGGCCGACCATTCGCGTGTTTCGATGATCTCCTTGACCCGGGCCACGAAGGCTGAGGCGTAGGCGCCGTCGACCGCCCGGTGATCGAAGGTGAGGGCCAGGTTGCCGACGGGATGCACGGCGATGGCGTCGGAGCCGTCCGCCAGCTCGACCGCGACCGGGCGCTTCTTCACGCCGTCGGTGGACAGGATCGCCACCTGCGGCTGGTTGATGATGGCTCCGGTGACCAGGGTGCCGAAAGGACCGGGGTTGGTGATGGTGAACGTGCCCCCGGCGATGTCGTCGGGGCCCAACTTGCGGCTCCGGGCCTGGGCCGCCAGGGAGGCGATGTCCCGGGCCAGGGCCCGCAGCCGCTTTTCGCCGGCGCCGTGGATCACCGGCACCATCAGACCCTCGAAGTGGAGGTCGACGGCGATGCCCAGATGTACGTCCCGGTGCACGACGAGCTGGGCCTCACCCACCGATGCGTTCATGAGGGGGAACTCCCGCAGGGCGTCGACCACCGCCCGGCTCACGAAGGGCAGGTAGGTCAGGCTGATCCCCTCGTCGGCCTTGAAGCGAGCCCTCTCGGCGCCACGGACGCGATCGACGCCTTCGTAGTCGACCTCCATCACCACCAGCGTGTGAGCCGACGTGGCCTTGGAGCGCAACATGTGCTCGGCGGTGCGGCGGCGGATGTTGGAGAACGCCACCACCTCGTCTTCTCCCCTGGGGCCTTCTCCCCCGGGATCTTCTCTCGTGCGGTCCTGCGAGGGAGCGGGCCGCGACGATGCCGACGTACCTAGCGCTCCGGAGGCAGCCGACGCCCGGCGAGAAGACGGCGCCGTGCGGCCGTCGCCGGAGCTGAGGGCGGCCTGCACGTCGTTGCGGGTAATGCGCCCACCCGCTCCTGTGCCTTCGATGGCGTCGAAGTCGAGGTCGTGCTCGGTGATCAGACGCCGTACCACCGGGGAGACCAGGCGGGTGGCCCACGGATTGCCGTTGGTGGCCGTGGCGCGGTCGCCGGTGTCATCGGGCGCTCGACCGGCGCCCTGGCTCTCCTGGCCGGTGCCCGACGGCGGTTGGGCGGTGGTCGGCGAGCCCTCCTCCGCTTGGAGCTCCTCGGGCTCGACGGTTCCCCCCTCACCGCTGCCGGAGTCGTCGGGGGCCACCGGCGCCTCTTGCTCCTGGCCGGCGTCGGAACTCTCGGTGCGGTTGTCGGCGCCGGCGTCGCGGGGGGCGTCGGAGACCACGGCCAGGGTTGCTCCCACCGCCACGGTTCCGCCGGTGGGGACGAGGATCTCGGCCAGGTAGCCCGCCACCGGCGAGGGCACCTCAGAGTCGACCTTGTCGGTGGAGACCTCGAAGAGCGTCTCGTCGACGGCGACCTGCTCGCCCACCTCCTTGAACCAGCGGGTGATGGTCCCCTCAGTGACGGTCTCCCCGAGCTGAGGCATCGTGATGTCAGCCATCAGATAGGCCCTTCCGTCCAGCGCTGGTCGACGCTTCCGCCGGCTGCGCCGGGCGGGTGATGGTCCGCTCTGTGACCACGGTCTCCCCGAGCTGAGGCATCGT
>JBBSLT010000123.1:0-7305 GCA_038233555.1 Acidimicrobiales bacterium | reverse complement strand
GCTGGCCGTCCCGGGCCAGGGCCACGCCCAGGTTGGCGACCGTGGCCGCCGACTCCTCGCCGGCGGCGGCGCTGGTCACCGAGAGCGTGCGCGCCGGTCCGTTCTGGCTGGCGCATCCGAGGGGGATCCCCAACCGGCGGTAGGCCTCGGCTGCCGGCGAGTGAGGCTGGGTCCGGATGGCGAGCACGGACCCGGACGGATCGCCGGCCGACGACGAAGCCGGTACTCGGCCGAGGAGTGGCAGTCCGTTGGTGGCTCGATGGACGTCGTCGCTGGTCTCGATGAGTCCGAGGGATTCAGCGTCGTCCATGGACTGTCGAGCGTGCGATCCATTCGGAGCCGGCCCGTCGACGCCCCCGTGCCCATCTCGGATTCCGGTTCCGTCCCCGCCGGCGTTGGAGGAGCGCTGGAAGAGCAACGACGTGGCCAGTACCCGATAGGACTCGGCTTCCAACGCCCGGCCGTTGTCGACGGTTGCGATCTGGGGATGGCGGCGTTGGCCTCGACCGACTCGGGGGACCTCAGCCAGCACCGGCAACCCGAACGCCCGCTCGGCGTCTTCCCGGGTGCGGATCCTGGGGTCGAGGCGCTCGCGCATCAGGGCCAGGCCGAGGCCGAGGAGTAGGCCGACCGCTCCGCCGATGAGCATGCGAGTCGTTCGTTCGGGTGCGGTGTCGAGGTCCTGAGCGGGCACGGCCGGTTGCTCGGCGTCGCTGTCCTCGGGAGCGTTACGCCTGGTCTCGGACTGACCGGCCCCCGGCCGGGCCGCACCGCCAGGACCGGCTGGTTGGGGGATCGCCTCTTGCAGCGTGACGAAGCCGGCTGAGGGTGGGCCCTGGGCTTCGAGCCGCTCGACTTCCTGGCGGGCCGCCGCCGAGAGCGACTCGAGGGTGGCCCGCTCTGCGCTGCGCGCGGCCGTGGCCGGGAGTTCGTCCAGTTGGGCCTCGAGCCGGGCTCGGCTGGACGTGGCCCTCTCGAGCGCGACCGTGTAGTCCTCTTGCGCCTGCTCGGCGAGCACCTCCAACAGCTTGACTGCGTACGTGTCGGCGATCTCGGCCGCACGAGCTGCCTCGGGGTGGCGGGCGGTGATCTCCAAGATGCCCTGGGCAGGGTCGCTGTCGGTCGTGACCCTCGCCTGGAGATCGGCAAGGTCGGCGTCTAGCTCTGCGGCGACGCGACTGGGGACCTCACCGTATTGGGCGTCCAGCTCGGCTCCGCCGACGTCCGAGCTGGCTTGGCCCCTGCTTCCGCCCACCCCGGCATCGGCATCGGCGCTCGGATCGGCGTCGATCCGCAGGATGTGCGTGGCTTGGAAGCCACCGGTCGCCGATCCGTCGCCGGCACCAGGAGTCGTGATCCACCCCGCCAACAGCCCGAGGAAGCAGGTGAAGGCGATGATCCTCCATCGTCCTCCGAGGATGCGAAAGTAACTGATGGCGTCCAAGCCTGTGCTCCACTCGGCGGCGGTGTGGTCGGGCATCGATCGTGCGGCCAGGCGCTTCGAACGACGAGCCCGCCGCGCGTCTCGCACCCGGCGAGCCCTTCGGGCTTGATGCTAGCTCCGACCTCATGCCCACGTCAGCACGCACCCAGAACCTCGTCGTAGAGGTCCTGTAGACGACGAACGGCGGGCTCGATGTCGCAACCGGCACCCCGGGCCGCGGCGGCCCGGCCCATCTCGACCCGCTGGGCCGGGTCCTCGATCAACTGGGTCAGCCGGGCCCCCATGGATTCCACGTCGCCGGGGGCCACCAAGAACCCCTCACAGCCGTCCTCGATCACCTCGGGGGTGCCACCGGCGGTCGTGGCCACACAGGGCAGCCCCGACGCCAGCGCCTCGAGCAGGGCGATGGGCAGGCCTTCGAAGCGGGAGCTGAGGGCGAAGACGTCGAAGGCGGGCAGGAGACGCAGCACGTCGGGACGCACTCCGGTGAAGTGGACGTGGTCGCTGATGCCCAGCCGGGCGGCGTGGGTGCGCAGCTCCTGGTCCAGGGGGCCACCGCCCACCAGAACGAGACGGGCGGTGGGGTGGGCGGCGAGCACCATGGCGAAGGCCGCCAGCAGCATCGCCTGGTCCTTCTTGGCGGTGAGGTTTCCCACCGTGCCCACCACCGGCTCGTCCGGCCCGAGGTCGAGGAGGCGGCGCGCTTCGGCCCGAGCGGCGGGACCGCTGGAGGCGGCGGCCACGTCGATGCCCTGCACCACCACCTCCACCGGGGGGACGCGGCCGAAGGGGGGCGGCCGGATCGACGAGGCCACGCCCTCGGACACGGCGATGACCAGGCGGTTGCGGCCCCAGGTGAGGGCGTTGCCCCACGCCGTGGGTCGGCGGTATCGGTCCCACACGTTGTGCTCGGTGTGGACCAGGGCCAGGCCGGGGGGCAGCGCCAGGCGGGCGGCGATGGCGGGATAGGGCATGTGGGTGTGGACCAGGTCGAAGTCGCCGGTTTGCACCAGCGCCCGGAGCCGGCCCACCCAACGGAGATCGAGCGCGTGGCCGCCGGCCAAGCAGTGCACGGACACTCCCTGGTCCTCCAGCGCGCCCACCAGCGCGTCCTTCCAGGGCAGCACGTAGGCGACCTCGACGGTGTAGCGAGAGCGGTTGAGATGAGGCACGGCGTTCACCAGCAGCTGCTCGCTGCCGCCGAAGCCGAGTCCCTTGGCCAGCCACAGCACGCGACGGGGCTGGCGCGGGCTCCGGGCGGGGGCGTCGAGGCCCTTGCGCCTCGCCACCTCCTCGTAGGTCGCCATCACCTTGGCCACCACCTGCCGTTCGTCGAAGTGACCAAGGGCACGCTGTCGCCCAGCTGCTCCCATCCGTTGGCGTAGGCCGACGTCTTCGCCCAGCCGGCGGATGGCCTCGGCCAGGGCGGTCGGATCCCGCACCGGGACGAGCAGGCCGGTGACGTCGTGCTCGACCACCTGGCGACAGCCCCGCACATCGGTGGCCACCGCCGGCAGCCCCATGGCGGCCGCCTCCATGGCCGCCCGGGGCAGGCCCTCGCGGTGAGAGGCCAGGACAAACACGTCCATGGCGGCGTAGAGACCCTCGACGTCGGGCCGCATGCCGAGGAAGCGGACCCCAGCGCTGCGGGCCCGCTCGATGAGCTGGGCCGAGAGTGCATCGGCCTTGTCGGGATCGTCCTGGCCGATGGCGACCACCAGATAGCGTTCGCCCAGCAGCTCGGCGGCGTCGAACAGCTCGGGGTAGCCCTTCTCGCGCACTAGTCGCCCGACGGTTCCCACCACCACCTGGTCCGGCCCGGCGCCGAGCTCGGCCCGCAGTTCCGCCCGTCGGTCGCCGGCGGGCCCGGCGGGGTCGAAGCGGCCGAGGTCGACGCCGTTGCCGAGCAAGGCGGCCCGATGTCGAGGGACCAGGCGCAGGCGGTTCATGAGGGCGAGGTCTTCGGGGTTCTGCACCAACTCGGCGTCGGAGAACCGCGAGGCGAAGGCCTCGGCTAGGTACACCAGGGCGCGCTTGGACCAGCGATCCTCGGTGGTGGCGAAGAGCCCGTGGGTGGTGTGGACCACGATGGGCACCCCGGCCAGGCGTCCGACCACCCGGCCGTACAGCCCCGGCTTCGGATTGTGAGTGTGCAAGACGTCGAAATGCTCCCGGCGAAGCACGCGCCACAGCTCCCGGGCGGCCTGCAGGTCGGCCAGCGGGTTCATCCCCCGAGTCGACGAGGGCAGGGGACGGTGCGACACGCCGGCCTCGGTAAGATCGCTCACCCACTTCCCGGGAGCGCTGATGCCCACGGCCTCGCCTCCTTCGGCGACGACCGCCAGGAGCTGGGGGAACACGAGGTAGCGCAGGCTGGTGTCGACGGTGGTGAGGTGGGCCACGCGCACGAGCACGTCACCCTATCCCCGCTTTCGCTGCCCCGTCAGTGGGAGCAGCGCCGGCCATCGGGCCGCGACCAGGACGGCTACCACCAGGGCGAAGCCGGCGATGGCGGCTGCCTCCAGCCCGCTGGAGCGGAAGCCGGCGACCCGGGCCGCGATGATGACCAGGAGCAGATGGAGGACGATCACCGGTAGCGCCCTCTGCCACGCGGCCAGCCCGTCGCCGGCACCGGCCGTCGCGGTTGGGGCTGGCTCCCGTTCCCCTGCGTTTGGGAGCCCTCGGGCGACGGGCTCGATCAGCAGGACCCCGAGGCAGGCGATGGCACCGACCGTCGACCCGGCCCGGGCGCTCCCGTCGGTGACCGCCACCCACGCCAACAGGCCCACGGCGGCGGAGGCACCGGAGCGTCCGAGCGACGCCAGTGGCCAGGGCCAGCCCAAGACGGCGAGAGGCACGGCCGCACCGAACACGATCACGGCCTGCTCGGTGTCGGGCACGGTGGCATAGGCGCCGGCCATCGACACCAGAATCAGGACCGGCCCCAGGCCGAGGTGCCGGTATTCGGAGTCGGCGGCGGCGACGAGGGCACCGCCCAGGGCGATGGTGGCCACCAGCAGCAGTCGGGGCCAGGTCTCGTCGACGCCGGCCGCATCGCTGACCAGCCAGGCACCAGGGGCGGCCAGCACCGCCAAGGCCGGTGCCGGCGGGAGGTGGAGGCGCTCGATCACCCCGGCCAAAGCTCCGGCCAGGGCGAGCAGGGCCAGCCCGAGGAGGAGCCCATCGGGGAGGTGAGTCTGGTCGTTGAGGGCGAGAGCGGCGGCTCCCACCAGGAGCAGCCCGGCCAGTGGGACGACCGGGGCCCGCAACGAGCGGGGCCAGGCGAAGAGAACGAGGACGCCCGCGGCCAAGGCGAGGGAGCCTACGAAGAACCCGGTGGCGAAGCCGGAGCGCTCGAGCACGCCTTGGACTTCGTCGAGCATCACGCCCAGGCGCGGGACCGGAGTTCGTCGGCGTAGGCGTGCAGGGCGGCGATGGCGCCGACCACCCGGTCGACCGCACCGTCGTCGAGGCTGCGGTAGATGGGCAGGCTCACCACCCGGCGGGCCACGTCGGAGGTGACAGGAAGGGGGCGCTCCTCGCCGGAGGAGTAGGCCCGGTGGCGGTGGACGGGGGGGAAGAAGTACCGACGGGTATCGATGCCCTCGGCCCGCAGGGCCGCCACCAGGGCCGAGCACGACAACCCGTAGCGCTCCTCGTCGAGGATGATGGTGAAGTCCTTGTAGGTCGACTCGTCGCCGTGGTCGATCTCCTGGACCTGGACGCCGGGGACATCGACGATGCCGGCGCAATAGCGCTCGGCCAGGTGGCGTCGGTCGGCCAGGTGCTCATCCAACTCGCCCAGCGACTCGAGGGCCATGGCGGCATGGAACTCCGACAGTCGGGCGTTGAGGCCGGGGAAGCAGCTGTCGTAGTCGCCGGGGTTGTTGCCGTAGTCGCGACCGATGCGGACGGCGTCGGCCATCGCCGCGTCTTGGGTGGTGACGATGCCTCCCTCACCTGCCACCAACACCTTGGTCGGGCTCAGGCTGAACACCTCGGCCGTCCCGAAGCTGCCCACCGCGCGCCCGCCCCGGGTGGCGCCGAAGCCGTGGGCGGCGTCGAAGATCAGCGGGATCCCGGCGTGGTCGGCGATCTTGCTCAGCTGCTCGGCCGCGCAGGGGGCGCCGAAGACGTGGGTGGCCATCAGCGCGCCGGCCCCGGTGATGCGCTGGGCGGCATCGTCGGGGTCGAGCTGGAAGCTTCGGGGGTTGCACTCGGCGAACACCGGCGCCACCCCGTTCCAGGCCACGGCGTGGGCCGACGCCGAGAAGGTGAAGCTGGGCAGGACCACCGGGCCCCTCAGGTGCAGGGCCTGGAGGACCAGCATGAGGCCGCTGGTGCACGACGACACGGCCACGGCGTGGGCGACGCCGAGGCGCGCTGCGACCTGCTCCTCGAGGGAGTGCATGAGCGGTCCCTTGGTGAGGATTCCACGCTCGTAGGAGGGCGCCAGCCGAGCCATCACCCGCTCCAGCGGCGGGATGTCAGGTCGGACGAAGGCCAGGCCCTCCGGGAACGACGGCTCGCCACCGAGGATCGCCGGACGTCTCTTGGGAGTCGTGCTCACGTTCCTTTCGTCGCCCACCGTGGCGGGCACGCTAGCGGTGTAGGCGTGCTATGACCCACCATGGACGGCTGCGAGCCCTCGCCCGGCGTTGCATCTATCCTCGACCGCCATGCCCGTCGGGGTCGAACCGGAGATTCGTCGGGCCACGGCGGCCGACCTGCCGGCGATCCTGAGCCTGCTGGCGACCGCTCTGGGATGGGTGCCCGATGCCCAGCACCGCCGCTTCTTTGCCTGGAAGCACGAGGAGAACATCTTTGGCCCCTCGGCGGCATGGACGGCCATGGACGGCGATCGGGTGGTGGCGTTCCGCTCCTTCCTGCGATGGGAGCTCGAGGATGGCGACCAGGTCAGACGGGCGGTGCGGGCCGTCGACACCGCCACCCACCCCGACTACCGCCGGCGGGGGCTCTTCTCGAGGCTCACCCACCGTGGCCTCGAGGACCTGCAGGCCGAAGGGGTTGACCTGGTCTTCAACACCCCGAACGAACAGAGTCGCCCTGGGTATCTGAAGATGGGGTGGAAGGTGATCGCTCCGCAGCTTCCGGTGCTCTTCCGGCCCCGTGGCCCTGGGGCGCTCCTGCGCCTGGCCCGAGCCCGGGTCCCAGCCGAGAAGTGGTCGTTGCCCACCTCGGCCGGCTTGTCCGCCCCCGACGTGCTGTGCGAGCGCTCGGCGCTGGAAGGGCTCCTGGCCACCTGTGCGCCCGGGCACGGCCTGCGTACCCGCCGCAGCGCCGACTACCTCGCCTGGCGCTACGGCTTCGGCCCACTCGCCTACCGCGCCGAGCTGGCCGGAGCCGGCGTGGAGGACGGGATGGTGGTGTTCCGCCTGCGACGGCGGGGCGCAGCGCTCGAGGCAGCGGTGTGCGAGCTGCTGGTGCCCGGCGGCGAACCACAGATCGCCCGTACCTTGCTCCGGCGGATGCTGGCCGCGTCGGGGGCCGACTACGCCGTGCGCCTCGGCGGGCCGGGCGTTCCTCGCCTGGGCTACCTGCCCTTAGTCGGCCAGGGTCCCACGCTGGTGGCTCGTGACGTCGCCGGCGGGCCGCTCCCTCCCACCGCCTGGCAGCTCAGCCTGGGCGACGTCGAGCTCTTCTGACGTCGGCACCGGGGCCGCGCCGCTGCCGGTGAACCTCTCGGCGGTGGCCGAGCCGGCCATGGTGATGCCCTCCCTGCTGAGGATCTTGGCGACGGTCATGAACAGGATCTTGATGTCCAGCGCCAGTGACAGGTGCTCGACGTACCACTGGTCGAAGCCGAACTTCTCCTCCCACGACAAGGCGTTGCGCCCCTG
>JBBSLT010000122.1:0-7319 GCA_038233555.1 Acidimicrobiales bacterium | reverse complement strand
ATGGTCGATGCGACCTCGACCGAACATCGGCGTCTGACGCTGCGCCTCGGTGTTGTCCTGCGCCTCGAACACGTTGAGGTCGGCGGACGGGCTGATGTCGATGAACGTCAGGCGTCTCCCCTCCCCGGCTGGCATCTCGGCGCTGACGGTCGCCTCGAAGACCTCTTGGTAGAACTTGACCAGACGCTCGGTGTCGTTGGTGACAATGGCCACGTGGTTCACACCGTCGAGCAGCATGCCCACCAGGGTCGTAAGTAAGGTGGTGCCAGTCAACGGTCATCTCCAAGCGGACGCTGGCGAGAGGATGCGACCCATTCCCAACCTCCCGAGTTGGCTCTTGCGAGCGGCCATCGGGGTTGCCAACCGGTGGCCCTGGCTGGGCCGGACGATCAACCACTTCGCCATCAACAAGCTGGTCAACGCCTCCCGGGAGCGACCGCATCCATGGAGCACGGTGCACGACTACATCTCCTGGACGTCGTTGACGGACCAGCGTTGGAGCTCGCGCCACCTCCCCGCCGTCGAGCTTTCGCCTGACCTCCCCCCCACTGAGGCCCTGGTCGGGCTCTTCGCCCGTGACCTCGACGACGAGCAGCGGTACTGCCCCAAGTCCACCTGCCTGTTCCCGGCCTTCGCCCAGTACCTCACCGACGGCTTCATCCGCACACGGATGCCCCGGGGCGACGAGAGCGAGGATGTGCGCCTCCAGAACACCTCGAATCACCAGATCGACCTCTGCCCCCTCTACGGGCGCCTCCCTGTCCAGACCGATGCCTTGCGTCTGGGCTCCGAAGCGGCCGGGAGCCGGGGCCGGCTGAAGTCACAGGTCATCTCCGGCGAGGAGTACGCGCCCTTTCTCTTCGCCGCCGACGGCACGGTGAAGGCCGAGTTCGAGTCGCTCGACGAGCCGCTCGGCATCGAGAAGTTCACCGATGCGGACCTTCGCGCCCACATCTTCGCCTTCGGCGGGGATCGCGCCAACAATGCGCCGCAGATCGGCATGGTCAACACCCTCTTCCTGCGCGAGCACAACCGCCTGGCCGGCGAGATCGAGCGGGAGCACCCTGACTGGTCCGACGAACGGGTCTTCCAGACGGCGCGCAATGCCGTGATCATCATCTTCATCAAGATCGTCGTCGAGGAGTACATCAACCACATCTCCTCGTCGCCATTCCGCCTCCGCGCTGATCCCTCCGTCGCCTGGGATGCCCCGTGGAACAAGCCGAACTGGATGTCGACGGAGTTCAGCCTCCTCTACCGCTGGCATTCGCTGGTCCCCGAAGTGTTCCAGTGGAACGGCCAGAGCTATCCCGTCCACGCCACCTTGATGGACAATCGCCTCCTGCTCGCCGGCGGCCTGGCCGCCAGCTTCGCCAGTGTGAGCGGGCAGCGCGCCGGCCGCCTCGGGACGTTCAACACCCCCGAAGCCCTCCTCGCGGTGGAGAAGAACGCCATCGACCAAGGGCGGCGGGTCCGCCTCGCCCCCTACGGTGACTACTGCGCCTACGTCTCTGACGGCAAACGGAGGCCCACGACGTTCGCCTCCATCTCCAGCGACCCGGCGGTGGTGGACTTCCTGTCAGCTGCGTACCAACGGCCCGAGGACGTCGACTTCTACATCGGGCTCTTCGCCGAGGACCCCGGCGCCAACTCGCCCCTCCCTCCCCTGCTGCTCACGATGGTGGCAGTGGATGCCTTCTCCCAGGCGCTGACCAACCCGTTGCTCTCCAAGCATGTTTTCAAGGAGAGCACCTTCTCGCGACCCGGGTGGGAGGCCTTCAACCGCACCCGCTCGCTCCGGGACATCGTCGACCGGAATTGCCCCTCGGGAGCGGGCAAGGGGCGGATCAGCATGACCCGCAAGGAGTGGAAGTACTCCTGGTGAGACGCGACTACGGCTTGCTCGTAACGGTCGGCGGGGACGCTGGGGGCGGTTCCAGCGGGGCCGGCGGGCGAAGGCATCGCCGGCGGTGGCCGTGGACGCGGCCCGCTGGCACGACCAGTCGACCGCCTGGGTGCGCTGGCAAAAGACGTTGCCGTCGGGCAACACGAACGCCGTCGACTCCTGGCGCTCCTGGGGCGCCTCGGCGATCAGGGCTTGGCGGGCACGCTCACCCTGCCACCACACCTCGAGCGTCAGCTTGCCCAGCCTGTCCACGGTGACGCCGAGGTGAACGATCGAAGAACCCTCTGCCGGGGCTCGACCCCGACGTGGGTTGGTGCCCATACTCAGAGCATCCTCACGCGGCGGCGATTCCTGGCAGCGGGCGGCGCGCTTGGCGCCGCCTCGCTCCTTCGTCCGGGCATGGGCACGACCCATACGGCGCCCGGCGGTGCTCGCGAAGAGGTCCTCATCACCGACACCCTCGACCCCGGCGATGCCGGGAACTACCGCTACTACTCCTTCGAAGTTCCCCCGGGTGTCGAACGCCTGGACGCATCCCTCGACAAGTCGCAGCTGGGAACCGGGTTCGCCCTCGGCTTTGGCGTGTTCGATCATCGCGGCCCTGGCTACCAGTCGCCGGGCTTTCGAGGGATCTACGGTGCCGAGTACGGCGACTTCTTCCTCGCCCGCCACGATGCTTCGCTGTCGTTCGTGCCCGGCCCTGTCCGCCCCGGCACGTGGACCTTCGTGGTGCCGGTCTTCGCCGCCCCCGGGACAGGATCGATCACCATTCGAGCCCTGTTGAGCTCCGGTCTGGGTAGGAAGACCTTCCGGCCTGGTCCCGCCGTAGGCGTGGTCGACCGTCGCCCCGGGTGGTACCGCGGTGACCTGCATTGCCACACGCCCCATTCCAGCGACGCTCGGGCGAGTGGCACGTCGCTGCTCCCCCGGGAATGGGCGAGTGCCTGTCGGCGGATTGGACTCGACTTCGCGTCCATGACCGACCACAACGTGGTGTCCCAGAACCTTTCCCTCGCCGACGCCGCCGGTGGAGGGGTCTTGTTGATGCCCGGCGAGGAGATGACCAACTGGTTCCACGGCCATGCCACCGTCTCCGGCCTCGACCCGGGTGAGTGGCTCGACTGGCGCCAGCGCCCCTCGCAACTTCCCCTTGGCGACCACGAGCGGCGCATCACCGACTTCTTGGCCACGGCCCGAGAGATGGGCACCTTCGTGTCGGCCGCCCACCCCCTGTTCCCGGTCCCAAGCCTCGACTGGGAGTTCTTCGGCGACGCCGAGGCCGACCCCGCCGCCATCCCCCCGGCATTGGAGGTCTGGACGGGCCCCTTCTACAGCCAGGCCGCGGTCGACGTCTGGGAGCGCTACCTCCTCCAGGGACGGCTGGTCGTGGCCAACGGTGGGAGCGACCTGCACGGCACCGTCAACGACTTCGGCTTCGAGGCCGGGGAGCCCACCACGGTCGTCTACGCCCGGCGGCTGGCGACTCGGGACCTTATCGATGCCCTTCGCCGGGGTCGCTGCTTCATCACCCGGCGACCCGACGGCGGGGAGCTCTACCTGAGCGCCACCGGCCCCGGGGGCCAGGCCACCTACACCGGTGGCACGATCCACGGGGGCCCGACCGACGTGGTCGACATCGAGGTGCTGGTCCGACGGGGCGAGCTCCTGCAGGATGCCCCAGTGCTGCGGGCCCTGGTGCTGCGCGATGGCGTGGTGGTGTCCGAGACGGCGATCACCGAGACCGAACAGGTCGTCCGGATGAGCATGGCCATCGGCCCCGGGGGCTACGTGCGGGCGGAGCTGCGCAGCCAGCCGGAGATCAACCCTGACAACCCGCTGCTGTCACGCCCGGACATGGAGGCCCTGACCAACCCCATCTGGCTCTCGACCGAGCGCCGACCGAACAACGAGCGGGCAGAGTTCGCCCCTCCTGAGCCTGCGTACGCCTTGGCGGCGAGGCCATCGGGCCACTTGCCGTCGAGCACGACCGCAACCGTTGGTATGGTTGCCGCGGCTGTCGGCTCGGTCCTCTCGCCTCCGGCGCCCGAGGCAATGACCCTGTACGAGTTCGCCTTCCGGGCCGAGAACGACGCCGGCCTCGCCGGGCGCCAGGTCGTGTTGGGTGGTCACGTCACCGACCACCGCCCAGGGGGCTTCCGCCTCACACGCTGGGTCCCCGACTGCTGCGGGCAGGACCGCCGTCCGGTGCATGCGGACTGTACTGGCGTCGCCAACCTCCCTACCGTCGGCGACTCGGTCCGGGTGGAGGGCATCTGGGTCGACGGCACTGGTCGACCCGGAGCCGGGCCCCCGTCCTTGGCAGTGGTGCGCCTCGAGGTCCTTCCCGAGGGCCTGCCGAGCTCCGAGCACCTGAACGGGTAGGACCCGCCGGTAAGGGCGAAACACAGTTATTGACTTCTCCTCAGAAGTCGGTCACTCCCGTCCGCCTCGCCGAGCCCCTCACCCTGGCGGTCACTTACGCCAACTTGGAGGTTCTCGTGGCCCGTCGACCGTTCGCGGTGCTGTCCGCCCTGGTCCCATTGTCGCTGCTGGTCCTGACCGCGGCGCCGTCGGGCGCAGCCGAGACGACGACCCCCCGGCCCGACGATGCCCACGTGCTCGCCCTAGCCGAGGGTGACGCCTACAACTCCCGGTGCTCGGTCCACATCTCCACCGATGCCGGCCTCACGTGGAACACCACCACCGCCCCCGAGGTCCCCGACGAGTGGCCGGGGTGCATGTTCGCCACCACCGGAACCATCGCCGACGTGGCCTTCGCCGGCGACGGCACCCTCTACTTCGCCTTCACCGGGTTCGACCCCCGGACCTACCACCAGCGCACCTTCTTGGCCCGCTCCGACGACCTGGGCCAACGCTGGGACACCGTCGAGCTCCCGTGGGTCGAGCCCGACCCCGCCACCGGCCAGAGCGGCGCCGACGGCCTGCCCTCGGTGGTCGTCGACCCCGACGACCCCGAGCGGGTGTACGTGGGCTGGTGGTCGAACAACGGCACCTGGAACCTTCCCGAGGGGCTGTCCGGCGGCAAAGAGTGGTGCGACGACCTCATCCCCCGTCCCTGGGTGGCCACCTCGTCCGACGGGGGCCGCAGCTTCTCGGGCGCAGTCGACTTGGCACCGGGGGTCGAGGGCTGCATGACCGAGCCCTACCTCCTCGCCGGCAACGACGGCGAGCTGTTCGCCTACTTCGGCGAGTCCGCCTTCGTCGACGGCGAGGAGGCGGAGAACGGCTTCCAGGACATCTACGCCACCCGGGTGCGCTTCTCCGACCCCGCCACCGTCTTCTCCACCGAGGCGGCGGGGACGGGGATCTCGGTGGCGGCGGTCCTGCTCGGGGCGGCGGGGGCCCTCGTCCTCGGCGGCCTGGCCCTGGTGGTGGTCACGAGCACTCGACGGCGATCGGGGGACGCGTCCTAGCCAGGATCCGCCCTGGACGAGGTCATCAAGTCGAAGCAGCGCCAACGCCTGGCCGAGCTGCTCGTCGCCCCCGGGGTCTCGATCTCGACGACGCCGAGGTGATGACCGGTCGGTCCCCGACGAACTTTGTGTGCACTCCTGGTGGCTCCTCTCTGGCACCATCGGTGCACACAAAGGTGCGAGCGACGGGCTCGGCCGGCGAAGCGCTTGCAGGCACCGCTCCTTGGTGGCAAGCTTCGGAGGCACTTCCTCCCTCTCTGTGTATTCCCGCACCGCCATGGAGGAAGACCGTGTCCACGACCGACCAACGCATCCAGCTCGACCGCGCCCTCGAGGCCTTCGATCTCATCGTCGCCGAGCGGGGGTGGGGCGAAGGCTCGCTCCTGTTGCGCACCCGCGGAGGCATCGACCCGTCGGCTGGCGCCGAGCTGGCCGTACGCCCCCTCGACGGCCACCCGGCCCCGACCCTCCTCGGCTTCTCCGCCCCCATCGGCTGGACGGCCATCGGGTTGAGCACCGAAGGGTGGGCCCGGCACTACGAGGGCGAGCCCACCGGCTACACCGCTCGGGCCGCCGCCGGCGCCGCCGGCACCGTGAAGCAGCGGGTACGGGTCATTCACCTACTCGATCGGGACGGCACGACGGCAGGGCGCCTGCACTGGCAGGACGGGCGGGTGCTCGACGAGCCTCCCAGTGAAGGCTTGGTGGTCGACTGCCTCCGGCGGGCCATGGGGCTGCGCACCCCGCCGCCGACCGCCTCCACCGCCCTGCTCTTCGCCACCCTATGGCTCGAGGCCATCGTGGCCGGCGGCCGGCGGGGAAGCCGGAGCATGACCTGGCACCAAGCTGTCGCCCTCCACCCGGCGCTGCAGCTACTACGAGAGGACGGGCAGGCTCCGGTGGTCGACAACGATCTGGTGGTGGCCGCCCGGGCGCTGGCACGGGTCTGCGACTGGACCCGCGTGCGCGACCAGGCCATCCGAGGCTGGGACGTGGGCGTGGATAAGCGCCTGGCGGTGTGGATGGACACCGGCATGCTCTCGCGCTGGTTGCTCGACCGGCGCCCGCCGCTCGACGAGCTGACCATCGGGGCCCGCCGCCGCTGCACCCCGGCTGCCATGCGCCGGATCATCGCGGCCTTGGGCGAGCTGGGAGTGGCGGCGGAGGAAGCCCATCCCGCCCGAAGCGACCACTCCGGCGCCGCCTGAGGCAATGATCTCCGGCCACTGCCGAGCCGGTACCCGGCACCGGCGAGGGCGGGCTACATCGCCGCCACCGGCTGGGGCTCCGGCTGGGTGGCCATCATCGCCGCCAGCATGTGGGTGAACTGCTCGTGGCTCGGCGCCACGGCGGGCTCGGCATCGGGCACCGACTCCAGCACATCGAGGAAGCGCTCGAGCGACGTCCCGCTCGCCGCCGGGAGGTGCGACGAGAAGATCTGCGTCGGCTGGAGGCGGCGCACCCCGTCGAGCACCTGGGCGAAGCGCTGGCGGTCGAGCAGATGGCCCCATGGCGAGTTCGCCGTCGCCCACGCCCGCATGCCGCCAGCGAGTGCATCTTCGGGCACCTCGGTCGCGTTCTGGGTCGCCTCGGGCAGGATGGCCCCGAACGAGTCCACCGAGAACATCGCACCCGTGGCCTCGTCGAGGAACCCGGTCGACATGGGGTTGTCGTACAGCGGCGGGGGCAAGGCCCGCAACGTGCGGTCGCCTACCGCCAGGCGATCGCCCACCCGGATGGCCCGCACGCGGTCGAACGGCACCGGCCAGCACGTGCCCATCCGCATGGCGCTGAAGGCGTGGGTGACGAGGCAAGCATGAGGCGCAAGCTCGAACACTCGCTGAATGTTCCCGGTGTGGTCGGCGTCGTCATGGGTCAACCAGACCCAGCGCAGTGCGCTCGGATCGATGATCGACGCCAGAGCGTCGATGAACTGGTCGCCGTCGGTCCCCATCCCGGTGTCGATCAACACCGGCTCT
>JBBSLT010000121.1:0-7508 GCA_038233555.1 Acidimicrobiales bacterium | reverse complement strand
CTCCGAGGTGTGGCGCACCAGGATGCGATCGCTGGCGAAGGTGTCGGTGCCGGCGGCGTAGCCGCCCTCGAGCACTACGGGGATGCCGTCGGCGAACAGCTCGGGAGGGTCGCCCTGGTGGCGCACATCGACGGAGGCACAAGCGAACTCGACCTCGAAGTCGACCTCGTCACCGCTCTGGCGCACCGACCCGGCCACGACGGTCCCCTGGAGGCGGAAGCGGTCGTCAGCCAACTCGGCCCGGCGCTCCACCGCCTCGTCGGCGTTGTAGAAGTAGGTGGTGGCGTTGTCCAGGCCCTGGAGGACGAGGAAGGCCAGCGCCCCGCAGATGACGGCGATGACGATGCCGAGCCGCAACCGGCTGCGCTCGAAGCGCCTCCCCCCGTCCTCGCCACCCCCCTGCCCGTTCTTGGGTTGCTGGGTGGTCTCCTCGACCACTGGTTGGCCCAAGTCCGCCTCGGCCGGGGTCACCGGTCGTCCCGGGCGGCGCGCGCCAGGACCCGGCCCCGCCGCAGCGTCCGCAGGGCGTAGGCGGCGAGGGTCACCAGCGTGATCCCATAGCCGGCGGCCACGTAGCCGTTCACGGCGCCACCAACGCTTCGGCTCGGCGCTCCTCGAGGGCGACGGCCAGGCTGGCCTCCTCGACCTCGTCCTCCAGGCGCGCCACCCGTACCCGGTGGACCAGGAGCCAGGCGTAGACGAGGGTCATGGCGAGGAAGCCCAACAGCATGGCGCCGATGAAGGCGCCGTCTAGGTCGTTGCCGGGATCGATCTGGGCCAGGGAACGGCCTTGGTGCAGCGTGCGCCACCAGTCGACGGCGAAGTGGTTGAGCGGCACCACGGCCACGGCCAGCAGGGCGGCCACCGCTGAGCGTCGGGCCCGGGCATCGGGAGGGTTGGGCACGCGGCGCAGGGCCAGGTAGCCCAGGTACAGGGCGAGCATGAGGGCGGACAGGGTGAGACGGGCGTCCCAGACCCACCACACCCCCCAGGTCGGTCGCCCCCAGATGGACCCGGTGGCCAGCGTCAGGGCGGTGAAGACGACGCCGATCTCGGCTGACGCCCCGGCGAGGAGGTCCCAGCGGGGTGCTCGGGTGCGGGGCCACAGCCACAGGGCGCTGGCCAACGCCGTCACCCCGAACGACACGTAGGAGGCCCAGGCCACGCCGGGGTGGATGGCGATGAGGCGCGAGTACTCGCCCTGCTCGACGGTGGCGGGCAGGCTCAGGCCCAGAGCCACGGTGGCCCCGAGGGACAACAGGGCAGCCAGGCCGAGGCTGAGGGTCAAGGGGCTGGCGGTGCTGGTCCGGTTCCTCGGTTCGTTCACTGTTCCTCCATCAACGGGCCGAAGGCCACGACGCCGAATGCGACGTAGACCACCGCCAGCACGCCCAGGAGGGCGAGCCAGTCGCCCGCCGCCACCGGGAGGGCCGACGTTCCCAACGCTGCTTCCGACGCCCGGGTGGCGGCGATCAGCACCGGAGCCACCGCCGGTAGGAGGAGGAGCGGGAGAAGGGTCTCGCTCACCCGCGACCCCGCGGCGAGGGCACCGTAGAGCGTACCGGCGGCGGCCACGCCCAGGGTGGCGGCCACGGCGGTGGCGGCCAGGGTGGGGTAGCCGGCCGGCTCCACGTCGTAGAGGAGCACCACGCCGGCCCCGAGCACCACCTCCAGGACCAGGAGCTGCACCGCCACGGCCCCGGCCTTGCCCAGGAAGATCCCAGCCGGGTCGAGGCCCGACAGGCGCAGGGCGTCACCGGTGCCGACCGACGACTCGACGGCCTGGGCCCGCTGCACGGCCAGCACGGCGGAGAACAGCACCGCCACCCAGAACAGCCCGGCGGCAGCCCGGGTGAGGACGCCCCGATCGGCGTCGAGGGCGAAGGCGAAGAGGATCAGGACGAGCACGGCGAAGGGCACGATCTGGTTGGCGGCCACCCGCGACCGGGCTTCGATGCGCAGGTCCTTGCCCCCCACCAACACGGCGTCACGCCACATGCACTGGCTCCTCTTCCGGTCGGGCTGGGCCCGAGTCGGTGGCACCGGCGCCGGGGCCTGGCCCGACTTCGGGGCTGATGCGCCCGCCGGCGAGGGTCACGGCTCGGGTGGCCAGCGCCGTGGCCCGGTCGAGCTCGTGGCTGGCCAGAACCACCGTGGCCCCGCCGGCCACCACCTCTCGGACCAGCTCGTCGAGCACGTCCCGACCAGCGGCGTCGAGGCCGGCATGGGGTTCGTCGAGCAACCACAGCTCGGGTGAGCGCACCACCAGGGCAGCCAGGCAGGTACGGCGCCGCTGGCCGGCGGACAGACGACCGGCGGGGACAGCGGCGAGGCGGCCGGCGAGGCCGAGACGAGTCATGGCGGCGTCGACCGAGGTAAGTGGGCGTCGAGCGGCCCGGGCCCAGAAGCGGAGGTTGTCGGCCACCGACAGGTCGTCGTAGAGAGCGGTGCCGTGGCCCAGCAGGCCGATCCGGCGCCGGAGGCTGCGGCGGTCGCGCCGAAGGTCGCACCCGAGGACCACCGCCTCGCCCTCAACCACGGGAACGAGGCCGGCCAAAGCTCGCAACAGGGTGGTCTTTCCCGCCCCGTTGGCTCCGGCCACCAGCACGGTCTCGCCTCTGGTCACCGAGAGGTCGACGCCGGACAGGGCGGGGAAGCGCCCGAGCAGGCAGACGATCGAGCGGAGGTGGACAACATCGTCCATGGCCAGGACCACGGTACCGGCGGGCCCGGTGGAGCGCCCAGTTGCCGTCAAGGACGACGGCCGCCTCAACTTGCCACCACCGGACCGGTAGCTTCGCGAGGTGGCAGGCTTCTACCGGATCGTTGGCGGCCTCGGACGAGCGCTGATCATCGCCGGCGTGGTGGTCCTGCTGTTCGTCGTCTACCAGCTCTGGGGCACCGGCCTGCGAGAGGCCCAGGCCCAGTCTGAGCTCACGGATTCCTTCACCGAGACCCTGGCCGCCGCCCCTGCCGCCCCTGCTGCGCCGGTCGAGGGACCAGCCGACGTCCCGTTGCCGCCACCGGAGGGTGAGGCCGTGGCCATCATCCGGATTCCCAAACTCGATGTCGAGAAGGCGGTCGTCGAGGGGGTGGGGGTCGATGACCTTCAGAAGGGGCCGGGCCACTACCCGCAAACGCCTATGCCCGGCCAGCCCGGCAACGCCAGCATCGCCGGGCACCGGACCACCTACGGGGCACCGTTCTACGACCTCGACCAGCTCGAGGTGGGCGACGAGATCCTCGTGCGGACCCTCCAGGGTGAGTTTCGCTATGAGGTCGACCGCACCTCGGTGGTGCTCCCGAACCAGGTCGAGGTGCTCGACCCCACCGAAGAAGCCCGGCTCACCCTCACCACATGCAACCCCCGCTTCAGCGCCGCCGAGCGCCTCATCGTCTCGGCCGTGCTCTCCGGTGCACCTGCGCCGGCGCCTCCGCCGCCGCCGCCGGCGCCCAGCGCCACCCCACCGCCGACGGGCGAGTTGGCGACCGAGACGGACCTGGAGGGGGCAGCCCTGACAGGCGACCCCACGGCCCGGGTCCCAGCGGTGTTGTGGGGGATCCTGGCTGCTGCCGTCTGGCTGAGCATCACCTACACCGCTCGCCACTGGCGGCGCTGGCCCGCTTATCTCCTCGGCATCCCTTTGGTTTTGGTGGTGCTCTTCGTCTTCTTCGAGAACGTCGCCCGGCTGTTCCCGGCCAACATCTGAACGAATCAGGTACCTCTGACGGCACCTCCACCGTTGCCTGCACCACTAAGTAGCACACACCAGTTCGTACAAGAAAGCAACTGGAAGTTGGTGGATTAGCGCCCGAAGGATCAGGCGAGGAACAGTCGCTGATAGAGCCAAAGGAATCCGGAGCTGGCGATCAAGGCGCTCGCTCCCAACTGCACCACCCGCGACCACTGGAAGCGGCGTGCCACAAGCAGTAGGGGGTAGGCGAGCAAGATGATCAGCGCCTGGCCGAACTCTATCCCGACGTTGAAGGAGAGGAGGGACGAGATTAGTCGCCAGCTGACCTGGTCGGTAAAGCTCAAGGTCTCGGCGAACCCCAAACCGTGGATCAACCCGAAGCCGAAGATGGCGAAGAACCGATGTCTGGACTCGCCCCGGACCATGGTTTCGATGGCGACGTAGACGATGGACAGGGCGATGAGCGGCTCGACGATGCTCGCCGGAACGCTCACCCACCCCAGGGCCGCCAGAGCCAGCGTGACGCTGTGGGCCACGGTGAAGGCGGACGCCACCTTCAACACGTCGGTGATGCCCTTGGTGCCGAGCACGACGGCCAGGACGAACAGGACATGGTCGATGCCACCCAGGATGTGCTCGAACCCAAGGGCGACGAAACGCCCGACGGTGGAGAACAGGCTCGTCCCGCCAGCCACGAAGCGCTGCTCGCCACGTTCGAACAAGAAGCGCCCGGCTGCACCGCCGAGCTCGTAGTCGGCGACGTTCGAGTGACTGGCACGGTCGGCGACGCTCACAGAGTCGAAGAACAGGTCGTAGCTGACCTCATAGGAGCCGGACAATGCCGGAGGGGCCGTGGGGCACTGGTAGGCGAGCGACATCACGGCGTACATCTCGCCCTGATAGCGAACGACGTCGACCTGGTCCAAGGTGTCCTCGCAATCGACCCCGTCCAGGGAGACCCCCACCTGCGAACCAAGGTATGTTCCCAGCTCTTCCTGCCCGTTGCGCAGGGCCGCCTGCCGTTCCCCATCGGTGGCTTCCTCAGAAAGCGATCGGGAGGGACTGTTCTCACCAAGGCGTTTCGTCAGTTCGTCGTAGCTGACGGCCAGCTCGTAGCGGACGACGTCGCCGGCCTGGCTGATCTTGGATTGCCCTATCGTCACCCCATGCGCCCACGCCGGCTGCGACTCCAGGGAGACCAGCACGATGACGGCGAGCATGGCGATGGACGCCAGTGCCCTTAGACGCCGAGTGCCGGCTCTACCTGGAGAAGCTGGTGCGCTCAACGCCGCGTCAGCGTGCGGGAGAGCCCGGGCGACCGGCGACGATCTCGAAGCTCTCAGACGACTCGGAGACCTGCCCGTACGGGTCGGTGCTGCGAATGGTCAACTCATGCGTGCCGAGAGGAAGTCCCTTGGGCAGGGGGGCCGTCCACAGATGGGAGGAGGGCTGGGGTCGTGCTGGTTGCTCGTCGGTACCCAGGAACTCCCGGTAGAGCTGCACGATGTAGGGGTCGAGGTTGCGATTCGGCTCACCGTCGGTGAGGCCGAAGCGTGGGGGATTGTAGTCCATCGGCGTGAACGTGCCGTCGTCGATGCGGACCTCCACCTCATGGCGCTCGCCCCCATCGAAGACGTTGACCTCCACCTCGGGGTCCGGCCACTGATCTTCGGCCCAGTCGATCCCACTGAACCGAGGCGACGGTGAGATGCCATCGGACCCACTCGGGCCCGAGGGAATGAACGACCGGTCGCGCACACCCCCCTCAAAGGTGATGCGCATCTGGAAGTCTTCGGGAAGGCTGGCCGCCTTGTAGCGAGGCGTGTAGTCGTTGCCATCGAAGCTGATCGTGTAGTAGCCGTTCGGGTTGCCGTCGGCCATGTCGGCGGCGTGGATGCCCCGCTCGTCCAAGGGCCCCTTCGTCCAGCCGCCGCCTCGGACCTCGGCGAGCGTGTGGCTGAGGAAGGGCTCCTCGCCGGTCCAGCCCCCGTCCGCGCCGATGTACTTGCGCCAGCTGTTGCTCGTGTCGTGACCGGAGATGCTGTAGAGGTGCTCACGCCCTTCGAGTACTTCGAACAGCTCGTCCAGGTTCACCGTGTTGATGTTGTCGCCGCCGATGGCGTCGGTTCTCAACGGGATGTGGGTGGAGATCATGATGAGCTTGTCGGCCGGCACACGGGCCAGGTCGTTCTCCAGCCACTCGAGCTGCGCCTGGGTCAGGTACCCGCGGTACTTGCCGTTCTTCCCGTCGGCCGTCTGCCCGAAGTAGTCGACGTTGTCCATGTTGACGAAGTGGACCTGGCCGTAGTCCGCGGAGTAGTCGGTCGGGCCGAAGACCTTCTTGTACGTCTCCGTCGCGTACCTGTCGTCGGGCGCGTCGTAGTTCATGTCGTGGTTGCCGGGCAGGTTCCACCACGGCACGCCGATCTCCGAGACGATCTCGTTGTGCCGTGGGAACAGGTCCAGCGGGTCGTTGACGAGGTCCCCCACCGTCAGCCCCAGCGCCGCGTCCGACCCGATCAGTTCCTGGACCACGTCCTCGCGGAAGTCCTCGAGCTCACCGAGGTTCCGCGTCTGCGGGTCAGCGAAAACCAGCGCGTCGAAGCGGTCCGACTCGGCCCGCTGGACCAGCGGGAAGTCCACCGATGCCGGCAGCGGCCCGGTGGGCTCGATCCCGCCGTACTTTAGCTCCACCGGCGTACCGTTCGGGTAGTGGATGTAGTAGAACTGAGGCAGCTGCACGTCGTTCACCGGGACCATGTAGCCCGACGGCTTCGTGATGAAGAGGATCGTCTCCTCGTCCACGCCGAGGCTGTAGCGGCCCTCCGCATCGGTCGTGATCACGTCGTGGCCGTTGGAGACTGACACCCCCGGAATACCCGACTCACCCTCGTCGTGCGCACCGTTGGCGTTGACATCGTCGAACACGACACCGGTGGCGGTGTCGGTGGGTTCGAACACACTTTGGGCCTCTGCTCGCGTCGGCTCTTGGATCGAGAGGCCAGCGAGGAGGACGGACAGACAGAGGCCAATCAGTACCATTCTTCTCTTCATGTGCGTTGTCCTCCAGACAGGGGGTGAGTGGAGGTCAAGCTAGGGAAGGGAGGTAAACGCAGTGTGAGTCGTGCCCGACGATTCTCTGAACGGTTCACGAACCCTGAGTTCGATCCGCCAGGGTCCGCCGGTCACTCCTATTGCGTCAGTGCTGCAGACCTTCTATGGCCACCAGGGCAGCCACCACCTGCCCCATGACGCCGCGGGGACGGCAATGGTGACCTCGCTGCTCGCTGCGAAGGTGCCCTCGATGGTCCGCTCACCCGGGACACCGATCTCGCCAATCACATCGACCCGAGCATTGCCGTCCAAGAAGCGGGGTCCAGAACCGGCGGCGATCAGCACCCGGAAGCGCTGCGGCTCGCCCGTACAGGTGCCCGTGTTCAGTCGCTGACCGAGAATGTCTCCCTGGGCAACGGTCACCCTGATCCGGAAGCGACGGCCTTCGTCGCACGAGATCGTGCCCGTGACCCGCACGACCTCACCGTTGCTCAGGGCACGGTCGTCGATGCGGATGGGCCCGTCCTCCGATGGCGGCGTCGTCGTCGAGGTCGTCGGAGGCGGCGAGCTGGTGGTGGTCGTCGAGGGCAGCATGGCCGAGGTGGTCGTGGTCGACGGCACCGTGGTCGTGGTAGTGGTCGTCGATGGCACGGTGATTGACGTCGTCGTTGTGGTCGGGACTGTGGTCGTCGTGGTCGTTGCCACCGTTGTCGTGGTCGTCGCCACCGTGGTCGTGGTGGTTGTCGGCGGCAGCACGGT
>JBBSLT010000120.1:0-7520 GCA_038233555.1 Acidimicrobiales bacterium | reverse complement strand
TGCGAGCTGGCCACGGCCACCAAGTTGTTCTGCGGCTGTCGCAACGCCTTCGGCGACGAGCCCAACACCAACGTCTGCCCCGTCTGCCTGGGGCTGCCCGGCTCGCTGCCGGTGCTCAACCGGGGGGCGGTGGAGCTGGCCATGCGCCTCGGCCTGGCTCTCGGGTGCGAGGTGCGGCCCAGCCTCTTCCACCGCAAGAACTACTTCTATCCGGACATGCCCAAGGACTACCAGGTGTCGCAGTACGACCAGCCCATCAACGTCGACGGCACCCTCGAGCTGCCCGACGGCACCCGCATCGGCATCGAGCGGGCCCACCTCGAAGAGGACACGGGCAAGTCCACCCACGTCGGCGGCGGCGGGCGCATCCACGAGGCCGACTACTCCCTCGTCGACTACAACCGGGCCGGTGTCCCCCTGGTCGAGATCGTGAGCCGTCCCGACCTGCGCTCGGCCGAGGCGGCCCGGGCCTACGTCAACGAGTTGCGGGCGGTGCTGTTGGCCACGGAGGCATCCGATGCCCGCATGGAGGAGGGAAGCATGCGCGTCGACGCCAACATCTCGATGCGACCGGTGGGCTTCTCCACCCTCGGCACCCGTTGTGAGGTGAAGAACCTCAACTCCATCCGCTCCGTCGGGCGGGCCATCGAATACGAAGCTCACCGCCAGATCGCCCTGTTGGAGGCGGGGGAGCAGGTGGCGCAGCAGACCCGCCACTGGGACGAGGCCGATGGCCGCACCCACCCGTTGCGCTCCAAGGAGGAGGCCTTCGACTACCGCTACTTCCCCGAGCCCGACCTCGTGCCCCTTGCTCCCGACGATGCCTGGCAGGCGGCGGTAGCCCACGGCTTGGCCCCGCTGCCCGCTCCTCGCCGCCACCGTCTGGCCGAGGCGACGGGGGCGACGCCGGCATCGGCGGCCGTGGTAGTGGAGCGGGGTCTCGACGACCTGGTGCTCGCCGCCCTCGCCGCCGGGGGCGACGCCGGTCGGTTGGTCGTCCACGCCGAGCACGACCTCGCTGCTGGCACCGGCGCCCTCGGCGTCGCCGCCTTCGCCGGCCTGGCCCGCATGGAGGCCGGCGGCGAGCTCACCGCCACCCAGGCCAAGGCGGTGCTGACCGAGCTGGTCGCAAACGGCGGCGACCCCGCGGCGGTGGCGTCCCGGCTCGGCTACGAGGCCATGGGCGCCGATGCCCTGGCCGGTGCCGTCGACCAGGCCATCGCCGCCAACCCCGACGCCTGGGCCCGCTTCCAGGACGGGGATGCCAAGGTGACCGGCTTCTTCGTAGGCCAGGTCATGCGGGCGACGAAGGGCCAGGCCGACGGCAAGGCGGTGACGGCCCTGCTCCGCCAGCGGTCGTCCGCCGGCTGAACCGGTTGTCCGAAGGTCCGAAGAAATACCGCTTGTCGGGCGGACGGGACGAGCGTAGGGTGCCCGAATATGGAGACGCAGCCGGGTCGTATCGTTACTGGCGAAAGCGAGACCGTCCCTGACCCACGGCGATGGTGGGCGCTCTCCGTGCTGTGCCTGAGCTTGGTGCTGATCGTCCTCGACAACACCGTGCTCAACGTGGCCCTGCCCACGCTGGTACGTGAGTTGGGCGCTTCCACCACCCAGCTCCAGTGGATGGTCGATGCCTATGTCATCGTCTTCGCCGGTCTCCTGCTGGTAGCCGGGGCCCTCGGTGACCGCTTCGGCCGCCGTCGTGCCCTACAGGCCGGCCTGGTGATCTTTGCCGTGGCCTCCGGCTTGGCCGCCCTCTCGGGCTCGACCGGCCAGCTCATCGGGGCCCGGGCCGTCATGGGTTTGGGCGCCGCCTTCGTCATGCCCGCCACCTTGTCGATCATCACCAACCTGTTCACCGACCCCACCGAGCGGGCTCGGGCCATCGCCATCTGGGCCGGCATGGCCGGCGTCGGTGTCGCCCTCGGCCCCGTGGTCGGCGGTTGGCTGCTGGAGCACTTCTGGTGGGGATCGGTCTTCCTGATCAACCTGCCCGTGGTGGCCCTCGCCCTGGTGGCGGGCAGGAAGCTGCTGCCTGAGTCACGCCACGACACGGGACGGCGCCTCGACGTGGTGGGGGCCACGCTGTCCATCGCCGGCATCGGCGCCCTGCTGTTCGCCATCATCGAAGCCCCCCAGCACGGCTGGGGCGATCCGACCACGCTGGCCAGCTTCGCCCTCGCCGCCGTGGTGCTCGGGGCCTTCGGGTGGTGGGAGCGTCGGGTGGAGGCGCCGATCCTCAACCTTGCGTTCTTCCGCGACCCTCGCTTCAGCGCCGCCAGTGGGTCGATCGCCCTGGTGTTCTTCGCCCTGTTCGGCTCGTTCTTCCTGTTCACCCAACTGCTCCAGTTCGTGCTCGGCTACAGCGCCTTGGAGGCCGGAGTGCGCCTGTTGCCGATCTCCCTCGTGCTGGGCGCGGTGTCGCCTCTCAGCGCTCGCCTGGTCGAGCGACTCGGCACCAAAGTCGTCGTCACCGCCGGCCTGCTCACCGTGGCGGTCGGGTTGGCCATGATCTCCACGTTCACCATGGGCTCGAGCTACGGCGATCTGCTCGGGGGCATGCTGGTGATGGCGGCGGGGATGGGCCTCACCATGGCTCCCGCCACCGAGTCGATCATGGGCTCGCTGCCTCCGGCTCAGGCGGGGGTGGGCTCGGCCGTCAACGACACCACCCGGGAGCTCGGCGGGGCGCTGGGCGTGGCCGTCCTCGGCAGCTTGTTGGCCTCGGGCTACGCCTCGACGCTGGGCGAATCGCTGCCTGGAGGTGTCCTGCCGGCCGAGGCCACCGGCGTGGTGCGTGAATCGGTCGGTGCCGCCCTGCAGGTGGCGGCCGGATTGGGCCCGGCCGGCGAGGGCCTGGCCCTGGCGGCTCGAGGGGCGTTCGTCGACGCCATGGGCATCGGCGTGGTGGTGGCCGCCGGCGCCGCCCTCCTAGGGGCGCTGATCAGTGCCCTGTTCCTGCCCGGTAGGGAGAAGGCCAAGGGGGCTCTCACGCTGGCCACGCCCGTGGCCCTGGTCGACGATGGCAACGTGGCCCTTCCGGCCGTCGACGTGTTGGCGGCGGCGGATCCTTCTCCCGACAAACCTTCATGATCGAGGCCGTGACGGGGGATCGTCGCCCCGGGCGCCCACGTGACCCAGAGCTTGACGGCACCATCCTGCAGGCGACGATCGAGCTGCTCTGCGAGCAGGGCTTCGCCGGCACGACGGTGGAGGCGGTGGCCGAGCGGGCCGGGGTAGGCAAGGCCACCATCTACCGGCGCTGGGCTACTCGCGAGGACCTTCTCCTGGCCGCCGGCGGGGAGATGGGCCCGTGCCCCGGCGACCCCGATTGCGGCAACCTGCGCGACGACCTGGTCTTTTTGATTAGCGGCCTGGTGGCGATGCTTACCGAGACGCCGGTGGGATCCCTCCTGCCGGCCACGGTCGAGGAGGCGGCTCGCAACCCCGAGATGCGCAGCCGCCTCGACGCCTTCATCATCGAGCGGCGAGCACCGGTGCGCGCTGCCCTGGCCCGGGCCGACGAGCGGGGGGAGCTACGGGCCGGCGTCGATCATGAGTTGGTGATCGACCTGCTCTCGGGACCGGTGTTCACCCGCACCCTGCTCACCGGCACGCCTCTGGAGGAGAGGGTGTCCGAGCGCATCGTCGACGCCGTGCTCCACGGCGTTCTGGCGGATTGGATGGGGTAGTCTGAGGTCATGACCCTGGTCGATGTCCGGGCCGAGCTGGCCGATCAGATCCGGCCGCTGTGCCGCAGCGAGTACGACCAGCTCGTCGAGCTGGGGGTGTTCGAGGACGAGCCGATCGAGCTGATCGAGGGAGTGCTGGTTCGCAGGAGCCCAGAGGGAACGCCTCACTCCTGGATCATCCAGGAATTGAATCGGGCGCTGGTGAAGGGTCTGCCCGACCACCTGCGCCTGCGGGTCGGGCATCCCTTCGCCGCCAGCGGATGGTCCGAGCCCGAGCCTGCGACCTCGCCGTAGCCCCCGGGCAAGGGCTCTCTATGGTGAGGGCGCCCTGCTGGACGCCTGCGGGGTAACCGTAGACGTGAGCGGGCTGTTCGCAGAGTAGTCCGAGTAGTCACCGGCCGGCCGGGGCTCCCTCTACCATCCAGGCGTCGCCCCGGAAGCGCCACGTCAGCGCCGCCGCCCGGGTCACCATGAGCAGGCCCAGCGAGGCCCACAGCCACCCGATGCCCCCGCCGAGGACGAGCACAGCACCGGCGGCAGGCACGAAGGCCGCAGCCGCGCCGGCCATGGCCCAGGCGAGGAAGCGCATGTCGCCGGCGCCGATGAGCACCCCGTCGAGCACGAAGACCACGGCGTTGAGGGGCTGGAGCACGGCCACGAAGACGAGCACGAAGGCGCACAGGGCGATGACCTCGGCGTCCTCGGTGAAGAGGCGGGGCAGGAGCGAGCGCAGACTTCCGACGACGACGGCGAAGACCAGCCCGGCGACCACGCCCCACTGCAGCATCCGCCGGGCGGCGGCCCGGGCGCCGCGGGCGTCGCCGCTGCCCAGCAGCCGGCCGATCATGGCCTGGGCGGCGATGGCGAGGGAGTCGAGCACCAGGGCGAGGAAGGACCAAATCTCGAAGGCGATCTGGTGGGCCCCGAGGTCGACGACGCCGAGGCGGGCGGCCACGGCCGTGGCCAGGGTGAGGGCGAGGCGCAGGGCGGCGGTGCGCACGAACAGGTCGCGGCCCACCACGGCCAGGCGCCGGATGGCGGCGAGCTCTGGTCGTACGCCTACGCCGTGGCGGGCCACGTCCCGGGCCACCCACCATATGTAGGCGGTGGCGGTCCCGACCTGGGCCACCACGGTGGACAGCGCCGAGGCCCCGATGCCCAAGCCAAAGCCGTAGATCAAGGTCAGCTCGAGGACGAGGTTGATGACCACGGCCACGACCGTGACCACCAGCGGCGTGACCGTGTCCTGGCGACCCCGGAGGTAGCCGGTCCCGGCCAGGGCGATCAGCAGGGCGGGAATCCCGAACAGGCTGATGCGCAGGTAGACGAGCGCATTGACCGCCACGTCGCCGGTCGCGCCCATGAGGGCCACCGCCTGGGAGGCGAAGGCCCAGCCCAGCCCGGCCAGGACCAGACCGATGGCCAGCGCCAGCCACATGCCCTGGACCCCCTCATGGGCGGAGCCAGCCTCGTCACCACTGCCCAGGCGCCGCGCCACCGAGGCGGTGGTGCCGTAGGCCAGGAAGTTGAACAGGAGATAGCCGGTGAGCAGCACGGTGCTGGCCACGGCCAGGCCACCGAGCTGGGGCGTCCCCAGGCGGCCCACCACGGCGGTGTCGGTCAGGACGTAGAGCGGTTCGGCGGCCAGGGCGCCGAGGGCGGGCAGCGCTAGACGAAGGATCTGGCGGTCGTGGGGATTGGCCAGGAGACGGGCCCGAGCCATGGAGCGCAAAGGCTACGGCGAGGGCGTTCTGGTGGCGGAAACCGGCCCGGGTGCTCCCGAAACTGCCACCAGAACGTTGACTGGAGGTCGTCACCAGGCAAGATGGGGGGCATGGAGCGTATGGCCATGCCGTGGCAACCAGAAGCCACCCTCCGCCAGCGGGTTGTGCCGGCGGTGGCCGCCGTCATCGTGGTGGGGGCATTCATCTACGCCCTGCTGCCGTTCACCTTTGCCGGTCGGGTCGAGTGCAGCGGGGCCCTCGGAGGGTCAGAGCCCGCCCCGGACACGCCCGCCGGGATCATCGTGGGCAACCCCGACCTGGCCTGTGCCGACACCGGCGGTCGCCGCCTGGTCAACGCGGCCGTGGTCGGCGGGGCCGCCCTTGTGCTCGGCCTGGCCGGCGCCTTCCTGCCCTCCGACCCGCCCTCCGACGAGGAGTCAGGCGACGTCTTGGCGGGTGAGCCGACGGACGGCCAGCGCCACGGCCACGGTGGCGGCCAGGAGCGGTAGCGCCACCGCAGTGGCGAGGGAGACCTCCACCAACTCCTCGGCGCCACCGGCCAGGCGAGCCAGGACTGATCGGGTATGCGAGCGGATGGCCAACAGAGCGGCGGTTCCACCGGCCGAGGCCACGAAGCCCTCCCACACCAGGATGTAAGCCAGTCCCCACACCAAGGCTCGGCGTACCCGTAGACCAAGCCAGACGAAGACCCCGGCGTAGGCCACGGTGGCCAGGGCGCAGGAGGCGACCGTGGCCGCCACCAACCCAGCCCCGGCACCGGTCAACGCCGCCGCCAGCGCCATGGGCACCACGACGGTAGGCAGGGCCACGGTGACGGCCGCAGCCAGAGCGGCGGCCACCAGGCGCCAGCGGGCGATCGGCCGTAGCCACAGGTAGACCAGCGTGCCGTCCTCGTTGGGCTCTCCCAGCACGGCCGAGGCGAAGACCAGGGTGGTCACCGGCACGAAGAGCGAGAGGCCGTAGGTGTTGACCAGGCTGATGCCGTCGCCCAAGGGGTCGGCGACGTCGGCGGCACCTAGGACCACCCCGAGCAGCACGGCCAGCAGCCCGAGGGCGCCGAGGCCGGCCAGGCGCCCCCTGGTGACCTGCGACGCCAGGAACATGCGGTACAGGGTGCTCATCAACCCGGCCCGGCGCGGGCGGGGCCGACCAGGTAGCGAAAGACGCTCTCCAGATCGTCGTCGAGGGGGATGAGCTCGAGGAGGCGGGCACCCGCTTGGCGAGCTGCCGGCGCCACGGCCAGGCGGAAGCCGGCGACATCGAGGGTGTCGACCACCAACTTGTCGGTCCCGCTGACGGCGAGGCCCACGACCGTGCCCGTCTCCAGCAGGGCGGCGCCGAGAGCCCGGGGGGCGTCGGTGCGCAGGCGCAGGCGGTGCGGTCGGTTGTCCATGAGCTGGCGGATGGCGTGGAAGTCGCCTTCGGCCGCCAACCGGCCCTGGGCCAGGACCAGCACTCGGGAACCGAAGCGCTCGACCTCGTCGAGGACGTGGCTCGACACCAGCACCACCCGCCCTTCGTCGCCGAGGCGACGGAACAGAGCGATGAGGCCGATGCGCTGGCGGGGGTCGAGGCCGTCGAGGGGCTCGTCGAGGACCATCACCTCGGGGTCGTGCACCAGCGCCTGGGCCACCTTGACCCGCTGACGCATGCCCTTGGAGTAGCTGGACAGGGTGCGGGTGTCGGCGGGGTCGAGATCGACCACAGCCAGCGCCGCCTCGGCCGCTGCTCTCGGCGTGGCCAAGGAGTGCAGCTCCGCCGCCAAGGTCACGAACGCCCGGGCCGACATCCCCTCGAAGAGGGCCTCCTGCTGGGGAACCAGCCCGATGCGCCGGAATAGCTCGGGGTGGCGGCGGGGATCGTCGCCCAGCACTCGGACCGATCCCTGGGACGGGCGGGTCAGGCCGCACAGCAGTCGCAGCAGCGTCGACTTGCCCGCCCCGTTGGGCCCGAGCAGGGCGGTCACCCCGGGACCCACCGAGAAGGAGACGTCGGAGACGGCGACCACGTCGCCGAACCACTTGGACACTTGGCTGACCTCGATCACCGGGTCTCGATCACCGGGTCTCGATCACCGGGT
>JBBSLT010000119.1:0-7543 GCA_038233555.1 Acidimicrobiales bacterium | reverse complement strand
GTCGCCCCTGAACACCTGGGTGCGACGGTACCCGAGAGACTTGCTCAGCTCCCCTTGGGGCTGACCGGGTGACCGGGCCGTTCGATGGGGGCCCGCACCTGATTGCCCCACTCGGTCCACGAGCCGTCGTAGTTGCGCACCTTGGGATAACCGAGCAGGTGGTGCAGGGCGAACCAGGTGTGGCTGGAGCGCTCGCCGATGCGGCAGTAGGCGATGACGTCGTCGGACGAGGAGAGGTTCTGCGTCCCCTCGTAGAGCTCTCGGAGCTCGTCGGCTGACTTGAACGTGCCGTCCTCGTTGGCCGCCTTCTTCCACGGCACGCTGGCTGCGCCGGGGATGTGACCGCCGCGCAGCGCCCCCTCCTGGGGGTAGTCGGGCATGTGCAGCAACTCACCGGAGTACTCCTGGGGGGAGCGCACGTCGACCAGGCGGCCTTCGGCCTTGAGATGCGTCCGTACGTCATCGGCGAAGGCCCGGATGGGAGCATCCTGGCGCTCCACCACGGGATAGTCGGTGGTGGGCCGCGTGCTGGCGTCGGTGGTGAGTTCCCGGCCCTCGGCCGCCCACTTGGCCCGTCCGCCGTCGACCAGGCGGGTGTCGGGGTGGTCGAAGAGGCTGAAGACCCACAGCGCATAGGCCGCCCACCAGTTGAAGTTGTCGCCGTAGAACACGACGGTGGTGTCACGGCTGATGCCCTTGGCCGCCATGAGCTGGGAGAAGCCCTCGCCGTCGAGGTAGTCACGGGCCACCGGGTCCTGGAGATCGGTGTGCCAGTCGACCTTGACTGCGCCGGGGATGTGGCCGGTGTCGTAGAGGAGCACGTCCTCGTCGGACTCGACCACCACCACGTTCGGGTCGTCGAGGTGGTCGGCTAGCCACTGGGTGGTCACCAACTTCTCGGGATGGGCGTAGGCCGCCAGCTTCTCGTCGGTATCGTGGGCAACGGGCACGTAGTGCTCCTCTCGTCCCTGGCACGCAGGGAAATTTCAGTGGGTCCGTACTCGGTCGTTTCCCCGCAGGCTACGGGGTATCCTGCCGATTCCCGACAAGTGTGGTCAAGAATAGAGCGAGGTGCGCCATGAGCTCGATGCCCCCCAAGCTGGCCCGGATCGTCGAGCTTTTCGCCGGAGCACCCAAGGATCTACGGGTGGAAGCGCTCCTGGAGTACTCACGCAAGGTTCCTCCGCTGCCCGTCCACCTTCAGGGCCAACAAGGGACCATGGAACAGGTGCAGGAGTGCCAGACCCCGTTCTTCTTGTCCACCGAGGTGGACGACGACTGCCGGGTGACGGCCTGGTACGACTGCCCCCCCGAGGCGCCCACCACTCGGGGCTTCGCCGGCATCCTGTCCGAGGGGCTGAACGGAGCGACGGCCGCAGAGGTCCTAGAGGTGCCCAACGACTTCTACACCCAGATGGGCCTGGCTGAAGCCATCTCCAGCCTGCGCCTGCGGGGCATGGGGGCGATATTGGGCCACCTCAAGCGCCAGGTGCGCGAACAGGCGGCCGGCTGCCAATAGCTGCTCCGAGTCGCGGCCGAGCTATCCGCCGGTCTGGACCGGCAGGGTGGTCATGTCGGCCAGGGGAAACACCTGGTAGGTCGAGACGTTGTAGACGGGGGAGCGGACAAGGAGCATCTCCAACTCCTCGTTGGAGTCGACGTTGTAGATCCACGCCCCACCGTGCGCACCCACCACGTGGTAGCGGGCGACGATCTTGCCCTGTTCCTCTAGCGGTTTGGCATGGTCGGGCATCGACATCACGGCCTTGAGCACCTCCCCCGACAAGCGGGATAGCTCGATGCGCCACAGCACCAGAAACTTCATCTCAGCCTTCCTTTCATCGACGTCGGTCGACCCTACTCCGCCCCCACCCCGCCGGTCTGCGGTCGACCTGAGGTCTCCCCTCGGGTTTCTCACCGCCATCGCTGCGGGTAGTTCCCTACGAACACGGCCCCGTGGCCACGGAGGCCCCGCCGGACCAAGAGGTGAACCGATGAACGACCAGAATAAGTCCGCCACCACCCGCCGCGTGGAAGGGAAGATCGACGACGCCACCGACCGTGATGCACCCAAGTCCCGCGCGGCGCACGGCGACGAGGGTCGCGTCAACTCCCTCGAATCGGAGCAGCGGGACGGGGCCGACCAGTCATGGGCCGGACCGGGCGCGCCTGCGTCCACCGATGGCCAAGCAAAGGGTCTGGTCATCGGCAGCCTGATTGGCGGAGCCATCGGCCTGGTGCTGTTGCTTCCCCTCGCCTTCATCCCTATCGGTGGCCTCTCGCTGACCGGTCGGCTCATCGTGTGCGCTATCGCCGGCGCCCTCGCCGGGGGCACCGCCGGTGCGATGTACCTGGGCGGTCGCCTCCCCGAGCTGCAGGGCGAGACGGTCGACGCCGACGGCCGGCCCTCCGTCGGCAGCACTCCGAGGGATCCCCGCAGCGACTCGCGGGGGCGCTGAGACCTGCGCTGCGGTCCTACCTCAGGGCCGGGGCGCTCAGCATGCTCTCCAAGCGCGTGATCTCGAAGACCCGGCGGATCGTCGGGCACTCGGCGTTCACTTGGAGGACCTTGCCGGTGCGACCGAGGAGGTTGCCCAACCGCACCAGGACGCCGATTCCGGCGGCATCGATGAACTGAAGGCCAGAAAGATCGACCACCAACACGCCGTCGGGCGGAAGCTGATCGGCTGCCGGGCGAGCCGAGGCCCATAAGGCAAGGGCGGTGTGCAGGTCGAGTTCCCCCCGTACCAAGACCTGGGTGGAGCCGTCGACGGCCACCACGTCGGCTCGGAACTCTCGGGGGGCGAGAGGCTGCGGACGGGTCATGAGGCCTCCTGGGAGTGCGGGTGCTGGCGGTGGAGGGGCTGCGGACGTCCGGAAGCGGATTGCGTACGGGCCATGGGCGACCTTCCCTCGGGGGTATCTCTCCCTATCATCGGCGGCGCACCCCCATGCCTTTAGCGAGAATTCCGAGAATTCACCGCCAGTTCGTAGACCCGTCGTTTGGGGGTGTCGTAGGTGCCCGCCACCTCCGCGACCGCATCCCGGGTGGAGACGCCTTCGTCCATTAGACGAATCAATGCCGCCCGCAGCGCTTCGTCGCCGACCACGATCGGAGGGGCGGCACCCTCGACCACCACCACGTACTCGCCTCGGGGCGGGCGCTGCTCGATGTGGCGGAGGGATTCGCCGAGCGTTCCCCTCCAGGTCTCCTCGTAGAGCTTGGTCAGCTCTCGGCACACTGCGACCCGCCGCTCGTCGCCGAAGGCCGCGGTCAGGTCGATGAGCGTCCGGGCCACTCGGTGAGGCGCTTCGTAGAGAATCGTCGTGCGTTGCTCTGTGGCGAGCATGGCCAGGCGCTCGGTGCGACCCGAACCACGCCGGGGGAGGAAACCCTCGAAGACGAAGCGGCCAGTTGCCAACCCGCTGACCACCAGGGCGCTGATGGCAGCCGACGGGCCGGGCACCACCTGCACCCCGAAGCCGGCGGTGCTCGCCGCCTCCACCAGCTGCTGGCCGGGGTCGGAGATGCCCGGCATCCCGGCATCGGACACCATGGCCACCACCTCTCCTCGGCCGAGGTGCGCCAGCACCGTGTCGATCTGGCTCGCCTCGCTGTGGTCGTTGGCGGTGATCATGGGGGGAGCCGCCACACCGGCGGAAGACAGAAGCGCCCGGGTACGTCGAGTGTCCTCGCAAACCACAAGGTCGGCTTCGGCGAGCGTGCGCACGGCTCGGGCAGACAGGTCTTCGAGGTTGCCGATGGGCGTGGCCACCACCATCAAGCGCCCCGATCGGGGACCTGCGTCCTCGTGTCTCACGGGCGCACCTCCAGGCGGTCACCGGGTCGGAGCCGCCAGCGCTCGAAGGCACCGGCCTCGGCCTCGATGACGCTGCGGGCCCGCAGGCGGGGGCGACCGAGACGGCGGCGGGCCATCCTGGTGACGTCCAGCACGACCAGGTCGGCGTCGCAGTAGGCCACGTCGAGGTCGAAGCGCATCCCGAGGGTGTGCACCGACATGGCGGGCCGCAACAACAGGGCGCCAACGATGCCGTCCCGGCCGAGCAGTCCCCGGCTGCGGGCGGCCATCGAGGTCGCCACCTCGAGACCCGCCAGCACCTCGCCACCCCGGACCAGCTGCGGCACCTCTGCCTCCGACGTCAGACGTTGAAGCGGAACTCGAGGACGTCGCCGTCGGCGACCTCGTAGTCCTTGCCCTCGATGCGCAACTTGCCGACCTCTCGGGCCTTGGACCACGAGCCGAGTTCCAAGAGGTCGTCCCAGTGGATGCACTCGGCCTTGATGAAGCCCCGTTGGAAGTCGCCGTGGATCACCCCGGCGCACTCGGGGGCCTTGGCTCCGGCCCGGAAGGTCCAGGCCCGGGACTCGTCCTCTCCCGTGGTCAAGAAGGTGCGCAGCCCGAGGAGGTGGCGGGCGGCGACGATGACCCGGGGCAGGGCCCCCTCGCCCAGGCCCAGCTCGGACAGCATCTCGGCCCGGTCGTCGGCGGGGAGTTGCGCCGCCTCGGCTTCGAGCTGCACGCACATGGGCAGCACCTGCACGAGCGAGTCGGCGCCGGCGAAGGCCTCGATCACCGGTGCGGCCAGTGCATCGGCGTCGTCGAGGTGGTCGTCGCCGATGTTGACGACCACCAGCACCGGCTTGTTGGTGAGTAAGAACCACGGCCGCAGAATCTCGCGGTGCTCGGCGCTCAGCGTCGAGCGGTACAGCGGGGTGCCCTCGGACAAGATGGCCAATGCGGCGTCGAGGGCGGCGACCTCAGGGGCGACACTGCGGTCGAGTTTGGCCGTCTTGCGGCGGCGCTCGATCTTGGACTCCACGCTCTCGAGGTCGGCCAGGGCCAGCTCGGTCTCGACGGTGGCCAGGTGCTCGAGGGGGTCGGTGGGACCGATGACGTCGGGGTCGGGGAAGGCCCGCAGCACCAACACGATGGCATCGACCTCTCGGATGCCGGCCAGGAAGCGATTGCCCAGCCCTTCTCCCTTGCTTGCCCCCTCCACCAAGCCGCCGATATCGACGAACTCGACGGCGGCATGGACCACCTTGGCGCTGTTCGACATGGCCGCCAGGGCGTCGAGGCGCCGATCGGGGACCTTGCCCATGCCCACATTGGGGTCGACGGTGGCGAAGGGGTAGGCGGCAGCCAGAGCCTGCCCGCCGGAGAGGGCGTTGAACAGGCTCGACTTGCCGGCGTTGGGCAGCCCGACGAACCCGAAGCGCTCCACCGCCCCTACCGTACCGGCCTGGTCCGACCGGGCGGACCGTGGTCCCCAGGGTGAAGGGACGCCCGACGCCGGGGCGCGGCTCCTGAGACCAAGTCTTGGTTTTAGGGAGTCTCGGCAAGACGGGGCGGGTCGCCGGCACCACCGGGCGGGCCCGTTTCGCCTCGTTCGTTGGGAGGTGGAGGATCCGGTGCCACCGTGGTGGTGGGAGTGTCAGGCCCGGCGGCACCGTCCGGAGACGTGGGAGCAGGGTCGGACCCGTCCGGCTCCGCCCCGGGTTCGGGGCCGGGGCCCGAGGCTTCGGAGGTGGTTGTGGTGGTGGCTTCGGGCTGCACGGCGAGGTCGTCGCCGTCGCCGTCGCTAGAGAGGCCGCCGGGTTGGATCGCGGCCAGGCCGGCGCCGGCGCCAAGCACGACCACGATGGCGGTGGCCAGCAGCCGTCGAACGTTCACCGTGCGCCGATTCCCATACCTGCCTGAGGGTAGTCGCCGAAGTGCGTTAGCGGCCCGGTGCAGAAACGGGACGTTCGTGGTTGAGTGCTGCCCGCACGGGTTTGGGGCGTCTCGTGCTACGGGGTGATCCGGCGGCCAGGCGCAGTTGGTGCATGTAGCACTCGGCGAAGCGTCGGGCGGCCTCGTCATCGAAGAGGCGGTGGGGATAGCGGAACACCAGGTGCATCCGGCCGGAGATCGTTACTGCGCCGATGGACAGGCCGATAGGGATCCTCGTGGGAGGCGAGAACCACACCTCGGTCGCCTCTCCAGCGTCGCCTCCGAAGGTGGGAGCATCGCTGAGCCGGCCCAGGTTGCAGAGCATGGCGGTGTCGACGTTGCGGTTGCCGGTCACCGGCTCCAGCACCATTACGGACTGCTTGGCCCACAGGGCCAAGAGCCCCGACCGGCTGAGGGCTTCGAGCAGGGCAGTACCAGTACGGCTACGCCGGTTGCGACCGGTCTGGGCCGTGACCGCCTCGAGCGCCTCCGCCGTGTTGACTCGGCGCCGGCGAGAGGTCGACACCCGGGCCGTGACCGAGAAGTTGCCCACCGCCTGCTGCGGAAGCTCCGAAGAGCGGAGGTTGGCCGACACCAGCACGCTGATCCGACCGCCCGGGCGACCGTGCTCGGCGTTCCAACTGGCGATGGCGAGGTGCAGGGCGGCCAGCAGGACATCGGTCGAGGTGCCGGGATGGTCGAAGTGGACGAGGGCACGGGTGGCGTCCTCGGGCAGGTTGATGAGGTGGTAGCCAAAGCCGGGTTCCTCGCCGGTGTGGTCGGGCACGAGCAGCGCGGGCGGGGTGAGAAGGTTGCGCACGGTCTCGACCGCGGCCCGGTACAGCCAGACGCCTCTGGTGGCACCGGTGGCCGCCGGACCCACAGGGAGGTCGTGCAGGGCCAGAAGGTCGAGAGGCGGCGGCGGGGGCGGGGTCTGGCGGGCGTAGGAACGAGCGACGGAGCGCAGCACCTGCAAGGCGGCGAAGCCGTCCATCACTGCGTGGTGGATGTTGGCCATCACCACGTCGCCGTCGGGGTGTCGAGCCAGCTGGGCTTGCAGGGGCGGGGCGCCAAGCGGAAGAGCCAAGCTCTGTAGCTCCGCTCGGGCGGCGTTGAGGGCGGACTCGTCGGGACAGTCGACGACCGACAAGGGATCCGCCCTGCCTGTCGGCACCCAATGGCGCCCCAAGGTCTCGGCGAAGGCTTGGCGAAGTCGTGCCTCGTCCAGTCGGCCGGAGACCCGGAGCTCCACGTGGACGTTCCACGGCGGGCGGGTTGATCCGCCCGGTGTTTCCTTGGGCGGGGCTGCGCTCCACCACTGGCAGTCGAGCTCGCAGCGGTGGTCGCCCTGGCGCCCCCGCAGTACTCGCACCAGGTCACCGGCCATGCCCGACACGTTGTGGGAGGCGACGCGTAAGGGTGAGTACCGCGAGGCTCGCTTGGCCTTGAGGTCGAGGGGCGAGACCCGGTCGACGTGGGCCGACATCTGGTTGCCGTCGACGGAGATGTGCAGGCTGTTGTCAGACCGGCTCTCGCGAAAGGAGATCTTCCCTGGATGGAAGATGCGTCCCAACCATCGATCCCGGTGAAAGCGACCACCCTCCTCGAGGGTGCGAATCAACCCCACCGGGTCGTCGTCGCCACTCCCCGCTGCCCCCTGGGTGGGCGACTGCTGGTGTGCATCTTCCAGACGAGACTGGAGGCTCGCCCATGCGTGCCCGTCTGCGCCCGGGTGCGAATTGCCGCCGGCGCCGGCAGACGGAGACGGGCGCAGCGTGGTCATGGCAGCCATTTTCGCGGCTGCGGCC
>JBBSLT010000118.1:0-7593 GCA_038233555.1 Acidimicrobiales bacterium | reverse complement strand
TCGATACCTCGTTGCCGACCTCATGGACATCACCGGGGCTCGTTGGAGCGTCGAGGGCGCGGAGGCGGTCCTGAACCTGGACCATGACGCTGCGCGAGGGCGCTGACACGTGAACTGCGTATCCGCTGACATTCGGGATGCGCATGACACCAGTGCAGTGCCTTGGTCCAGCCCTACTGAGATGAGGCCCGAGGACCCTGCGTGGGGAGTGCCATGACCCAGGATTCTGTCGATTATCCCGCAGTCCCAACAGCCAGCTTGCCAGCACCCGACGCCTACCTGCGTCATCTCCGCTTCGGTCGTGATGTGTCGGATCTGACCTCCAGGTCTTACGCCGGCACCATCGCGTTGTTCTTGCGATGGTGTGCTGACACAGCGGGCGCCACTGGCACGCCGGAGTGGAGCACCTCGGGCTGTTCGTGGTCTGGCTGCGCCACGCCGGGCCCGAGGTGAGCGGTCTGCACGCCGAGCTGGTCGGCGCCGGGGAGGTGCTCGCCGGGCCCGGCCGGGCGCCGGTGCGTGGTGCCCGGCGGGTCAACGCCGTGCTGAGCGCCGTGCGAGGGTTCGTGGTGCGCGCCCGTCGGCACCGTCAAGATTGGAGGAGCCGGCGGGGAGGATCCCGATGGGTACGCTGGAGCCGGCCACGGCGTCGAGGCAGCGACGCACCGTCCCGTCACCCCCCCCAGACGAGGAGTAGATCGGCGCCATTCTCCAGCGCCTCCTTCGCCCTCTTGGGCGCCTTCTTGCTCTTGGACACCTGATACCACAAGGGTTCCGTCACGCCGCGGGAGGCGAGGCGCCGTCCTAGGCCTGTGCGTCGCCCTCGAGGCGCTGCCACGGCCAACGGCCGTTGATCTCAACCTCCAGGGTGAACGACAGGAACGTGCGGACGAGAACGATGAGAGCGAGCACACCGACCGAGGTGAAGTTGGGGGAGACGGCGACGGTGCGGATGATGTCGCCAGCGACGAGCAATTCCAGGCCGAGAAGGATCGAGCGGCCGATCGACCGTCGACTCTGGGCGTAGGCATCGTTCTTGCCGTGAGCAAGGGCGAAGCGGGCCAGGGCGAGGATGATGCCCACGACCATGACGGTGACACCCGCCGTCTCGACGAACTTCCCGACGGTCTCGATCAACTCCTCGAAGCTCACCGCCGACAGTATCCCTCGGTCGCATCGGCAACGGCGGTTCAGTTAGCCGGAGGAAGCTCGGCCCGGCCTCTTCACGAGAATCGCTCAGCTTTCTCTGACCGAACGCGTCGCCACCTTCACCCTGGACGAGATCCTGGGCAACAACCACCGAGCTACCGATCGAAGAGCACCCTACGGACAGCCACGGCCAGACCCTGGCCGCCTTTGCGCTGTTTGACCTCGTCGGCGTCCGGCTGTTGCCCCGCATCAACAAGAAACAGCTCCGGCGACCCCATCCAGTGACCCATCACCAGCGTTGGCCGTTTGCCGGACCGCTGCTCGCCACCACGCCCAGGCCGACCTCATCGCCGAGCACTGTTGGAGTACATCATCTCGTAGCCGATTGGTCGGCCTTGCCTGGCAGTTGAACACCCCGCCTGCGGCGACGCCCGCCGGGACCTTGGCGAACAGGGCCCGGCAGGGGCCTGCCGGGCCACGTTGGTGGCAGAACCCGGAGACGTCCGTCGGGCTATCGACCAGCCCCGTCGGTCGTCAGCGCCGCGGGGGCGGTTACGTAGACCGTTGCTTGTTCCTCGGGACCGAAGTCGTCGGCAGCCACGTCGAGCACCTTGTGTCCGTCACGCAGGCCGATGACCCGGTCGGCGAAGCCGGCTACCAACTCGACTTGGTGCAAGCTGCAGACCACGGCGATGCCGTCTTCGGCCGCCACCGTGCGCAGGGTGGCCAACACGCTGGCCGACGAGGCCGGGTCGAGGCTGGCCACCGGTTCGTCGGCCAGGATCAGCCGGCTGTGCTGGGCCAGGGCCCGGGCGACGGCCACCCGCTGCTGCTGGCCACCCGAGAGGCGGTCGGAGCGGGTATCGGCCAACTCGGCCAGGCCGACCCGATCCAGGCAGGCCAGGGCCAAGGACCGCTCGTCGGCTCCGACCCGGCGCAGCAGTACCCGCCAGGTGGGGATCTGGGCCAGGCGCCCCACCAGCACGTTCTCCAGGGCAGAGAGGCGGCGGGCCAGGTTGTACTGCTGGTAGACGAGGCCGAGCGACTGGCGAGCCTGGCGTAGCTCCCCGGCCTGGAGCCGGGCCAGGTCGGCGCCGTCGATCTCCACCCTGCCCTCCTGGGGCGCCACGACGGCACTGGCGCAGCGAAACAATGTGGTCTTGCCTGCCCCACTGGGGCCGAGTACGGCCACCACCTCACCGGGGCGGACGTCGAAGGAGACCCCCTCCAGCACCGGCGGTCCGTCGCCGTAGGCATGGCGCAGATCGTGCACGGCCAGGGCTGGGATCACGTCAACGCCCATCAGGCGAGCCGAGCCCGGATCCGGGTGGAGAGCTGGTCCACGGCGCTGACCATCACGACCATGATCACCAAGATGGTGAACAGGCGGGGGAAGTTCAACAGGTCGATGGCGTTCTTGAGCTGCTGGCCGATACCCCCGGCGCCCACCACCCCGAGCACGATCGAGGCCCGGATGTTGAACTCCAGCATGTAGAGGCCCACGGAGACCAACCCCGGTGCCAGGTCGGGCAACAGGGCCCAACGCACCACCTTGAGGCGGCCGGCCCCGGTCAGCTCGGCCGCCTCCAGAGGCCCGGGAGGCATGCCTTCGATGGTCTCGGCGAAGAGCTTGCCCATGCTGCCAAAGGTGTGAAAGGCGATCCCAAGCGTGCCGGCGAAGGGCCCCAGGCCGACGGCGGCTACGAAGAGGAGGGCAAAGACGAACGAGTCGACCCCCCGGCAGGTGTTGAGTACCCACCGCACGGGGACGCGCAAGACCCGGGCGGGCGTGAGGGTGCGGGCGGCGGGCACGCACGCCACCAGGGCGGCGACGGCGGCCAGTGCGGTCCCCACCACGGCGATGGCCACCGTCTCGGCCGCCCGCACCAACAGCAGGTCGATCCCGTCGAGGGACGGCGGCCAAGCCCGGCGAGCCCAGCCGGCCATCCTCGGCAGCCCTTCGGCCAGGGCCCGGGGGTCGACCTCGGCCAGCCGTACGCACAAGGCGAAGCCGACCACCAGGACCAGGGCCGTCGTGGCCCGCTTCGCCCGCGGCAGGCGGTCGGACCATGACGGGTGCTCGGTGCCGCGGTCGCCGGCCGGGTCCGGGGGAGCCGCTGCCTCGGCCCGGCGCCGGGCCTCGACGTCAGTCAACTCTCGAGCCGGCCCAGATCCTTGGCTGCCTGGAAGATCGACTCGTAGCTCGAGTTGTCCGCCGCCACGAACCCGGTGTAGTGCTCGGGCAGGATCTCCTCGGCCAGCTCGGGGGTGATGCCCACCAGGATGTCCTGGATACGCTGGGCCAGCTCGGGATCAAAGCCCTCCCGCACGCCGATGGCGTCGTTGGGCAGGGGGTCGGACTCCCACACCACCTTGGTGGCGTCGGCCTCGATGCTGCCCGCCTCGATCATGGCCGTGCGGTTGCGGTCGTAGTCCGTGGCCAGATCGACTTGGCCGTTGGCCACCGCCGTCTCGTTGGCGGCGTGGCTCGCGCCCTCCCGGTAGTCGAAGTAGGTCATGGGATCGATCCCCTGGTCCTTGAGGAACTTGGTGGGGATGAGCCACCCCGAGGTGGAGCCTAAGTCGGCGAAGGAGATCGACTTGCCCTCGGCATCATAGGGCCAGTTCTCGACGGGAGAGTCCGGGGCGGCCACCACGATGGCGTGGTAGATGGGCTTGCCGTCGTAGTTGGCGGTGGCGATGGCCCGGGTATCGGAGTCCCGCTGGGTGAGCACGAAGCCGAAGGGACCCATCCAGGCCACGTCGACCTGCTCGTTGGCCAGGGCCACACTGATGCCGGCGAACTCGGTGGTCACGTCGAGTTCGTAGTCGACCCCCAGCTGCTCGGCTACGTAGGCGAAGAAGGGCTCGTAGGCCGCCTTGGTGTCTTCTGCACTGGGTTGGTAGGGGCCGATGCCGAATCGGATAGCTTCCAGTTGCTGGGCTTCGTCACCGCTGGCTTGATCGGTGCCCGAAGTGGTGGTCCCGCAGGCGGCCAAGGTGACCAGAACCAGCGCCAGCAGGGTGGACTTGAGGGGACGGCGGCGTGACATCGGGTTCCCTTTTCTTGTGAGTGGACAGGTCGCTTCAGACGGCGCAATTGTAGATTTGAGGCAGCGTGCCGTCGCGTTGGCGCAGGGTGAGAAAGCGTTCCACCGCCAGACGCTTGGCCTCGGCCAGGGGCACGTCGCCCTCGGCCAAGAGCATGTCGGGACTGGTGTCGACGTCGGCGCCAGGCCCGGCCGGGTTCTGCGGTCATCCCAGAGGCGGTGCAGCAGGAAGATCGAGCTCCGTGCCTGCGTAATGAGTGAAATACGTCGTAGCGAGGTTGAGGGTGATGGCGGCGAAGGCGTCGGCAAGTTCGGTGTCGGACCAGCCAGCATCGAGCGCCGCCTGCCATGTCGCATCGCCGACCGTGCCAGTGTTCTCCACGGCCTCGCGTGCCACCTTGGCCAGCGTGTCGAGCTTGCTGTCGTCGACCTGCCCGCGGCGGATCTCGATCGTCTGTTCTTCGGTGAGGCCGGCAGCCTTGCCGGCCATGGAGTGCGCTGCTTGGCAGTAGTCGCAGTGGTTCGCAGCGGCCACGGCGAGGGCGATGGTCTCGCGCTCCTTGGGATCGAGCGAGCTGTGCTCCTCGATGGCCTGGCCGAGGGCGCCGAGGCCGTTGATGACGGCTGGTGCATGGGCCATCTGGGCGTAGATGTTCGGCGTCGTGCCGTAGCGCTGCGCGACGGCCTCGAGCGCGTGGCGGCTGCCCTCGGGGGCATCGTCGAGGGTGTGGGCGGGAATCCGGGTCATCGGCAGTTCTCCATCTGAGGGGGGACAGGCTGGCAACCCGTTCCCTGGCCCAACCATTCCTCGCGGCTCAGTTCCAAAAGGCCGGTCCGTGCCGGTGGGGCCGGCCCCGGGGAATCATCGGCGACCGGGCAGAGTTCCCAGGGTCATGGCTGTCCACACCGATCGTTCCGCCGTCGAGGTGTTCTGGCGGCCCGGCTGCGGGTACTGCTCGGCGATGCGGACAGCACTCGGCGCGGCAGGGGTCGACGCCACCTGGCACAACATCTGGGAAGACCCGGATGCTGCGAGCTTCGTCCGGTCGGTCGCGAGAGGCAACGAGACCGTGCCCACCGTGCGGGTCGGCGAGGACGTGATGGTCGCGCCTCGGCCCCGCCTGGTGATCGACCGGCTCGTCGACACCGATCCGGCACTGGTTTCTGATCCGAGGCGCTGGCCACCGCTGCGCATCGCGCAGTGGATCACCCTTGCCGTAATGCTGGTCGCAGCCAACTCAGTAGCCCGCACCGGGCACGGAGCGCTCTCCCTCGTGATCGACGCGGCAGCAGTCGCCGCGTACCTGGGGTTCCGGCACCTGCGCTCGAGACGAACCGGCGATCCGCAGCTTCACCGGGCGGCCGGTCAGGAAGCCACTCGGTGAGGTGCCACGACGTGGTCGTCGTCGGCGGCGGGACCGGGGGCCTGACCGCCGCCCGGGAGGCGAACCGACGTGGCGCGCGCACGGTGCTCGTCAGCGAGGGCCCCTTGGGCGGCGACTGCACCCACACTGGCTGCGTCCCCTCCAAGGCCCTGCTCGACGCCGCCGCCCGCGGCCAGTCCTTCGCCGAGGCCATAGCGACGGTCCACCAGCGCATCGACGATGTGGCGGCGACCGAGGACGCCGACGCCCTCGCCCGGGAGGGCATCGAGGTGGTCTCCGGCCGGGGCCGCCTCGCCGGCGGCCGCGGCGTCGACGTCGACGGTCGGCGAATCGAGGGCTGCCACATCATCTTGGCCACCGGCGCCCGCGCCGCCGTTCCGCCCATCCCCGGTCTACGGGAACAGCCACACCTGACCAACGAGACGATCTTCGACCTCGACGCGCAGCCCCGCCGTCTCGCCATCCTGGGCGTGGGTGCCATCGGGGCAGAGCTCGCCCAGGCGTTCCGGGGGCTGGGAAGCGACGTGACCGTCGTCGAGGCGCAGCCCCGGCTGCTGTCCAGCGAGGAGCCCGAGGCCTCAGCCGTCATCGGCGAGCGCTTCCGCGACCGCGGCGTCGATGTGCGCTGCGGCGCCGGCGTCGAGCGGGTGGAACGAACCGAGACCGGCGACGTGTGCCTGCACCTCGGCGACAGCACGACCGTGGAGGCCGACCGTTTGCTCGTTGCCACCGGCCGCACCCCGACGACCGACGGTCTCGGATTGTCCGATGCGGGCGTCGAGGTCGACGAGCGCGACTTCATCCGCACCGACGACTCGCTGGCCACGACCGCACCGGGCATCTGGGCGATCGGTGACGTCACCGGACGGATGCCGTTCACCCACGCGGCGGGGCGGATGGCCTTCGTCGCCGTCGCCAACGCGCTGTCGAGGGTGCCGCTGCGAAAGGCGCGATTCGATCCCAGACCCATCCCGTGGGTCACGTTCACGTCTCCGGAGGTGGCCCGCGTCGGCATGACCGAGCGCGAGGCAGCGAATCACGGTGGGCGGGTGGCATACCTGCCGCTGTCCGACGTCGACCGCGGCATGATCACCGGCGACACCGACGGGTTCGTGAAGCTCATCGCCGGACCGCGCCGGCTGCTGGGCAACGCTGGCGGTGGCCGCCTGCTCGGCGCAACGATCGTGGCCCCCGCCGGCGGCGAGCTGATCGGGCAGGTCGCCCTCGCCATGCGAACTAACATGTTCACCGGCCGCCTCGCCCAGACGACCCAGGCGTACCCGACCTGGTCCATGGCCATCCAGGAAGCTGCGGCGCAGTTCTTCATGACCCAGCGGGGCCACACGGCCCGAAACGCTCGCGCGCAGGAGTAGCCCGGACGAAGACGGCGGTCAGTGCCAGGTCGCCCAGTCGGCGCCCGCAGCGATACCGCCCGCGAACACGAGGAACGGCAGCACCGATGCAGCCACAACGACCGGCCGTTGCCGCAGGCCGAGCCGGTGCAGACCGAGCCGGAACAGACCGGCAGCCGCCGCCCCCCGCTACACCACGCGAAGCCCGCTCGGCCACGCGATGGGGACGACGCGCGCCCAGTCCGGCACAGGCGAGTTCGCGAACAAGGCTCCGAGCACCTCCAAGACGATGGCAAGTGCGACGAAAGCGATCGAGACCACGACCCAGCAACCACCACCCGTCCCCCGGTTCGTACTCGACCGGACCTGGATCGTTCGCCGATCACGCAGGCCCGACCATGGCGGTCAATGCACCGTCCGGAGCGCGAACCAGGCCGCGGTGAGAGCCGCCAACCCGGACACGAAGACGACCAGGTCCCGGTTGCGGCGGACCGCGAACCCCAGGCCGGTGAAGAACACCACGGCGACGACCACTTGGACGAGAACCCCGCCGTCGGTACGGGGCAACAGGAGCTCGACCATCGTCAGATACCGGTCTGTGCGGAGATCTGCTCGCCCCGGCGCTCAGCTGCTCGCCGACAAGTCGAAGACGCCGGA
>JBBSLT010000117.1:0-7645 GCA_038233555.1 Acidimicrobiales bacterium | reverse complement strand
GCCCGACGCTCTTGGGCGGGGTCGGAAGGTGCCGAGAGGATGCCGGCGGTGTTGATGAGGGCCACGTGGCTGAAGGCCTGGGGGAAGTTGCCGATCATGCGCCCGGCGCCGGCGTCGTACTCCTCGGCCAGCAGGCCCACGTCGTTGCGGACGTCGAGCAGCCGCTCGAAGAGCTCGCAGGCGTCTCGGTGGCGCCCGATGAGGTGCAGGCAGTCGGCCAGCCAGAAGCTGCACATGAGGAACGAGGCCTCGCCTCCGGCCAGCCCGTCGTCGGTGTGGCCCATGTCGTAGCGGTGGACGAAGCCGTCGACCATCAGCTCGGCCTCGACGGCCTCCACCGTGCCGACGATCCGGGGGTCGTCGAAGGGCAGGAAGTGGACCAGGGGGAGCATGAGCAGGCTGGCGTCGAGGCCGGTGCCGCCGTAGTGCTGGACGAAGGTGTTGCGCTCGGCGTCGTAGCCCTTCTCGCAGACCTCGGCGTGGATGTGGTCGCGCAGTGCCCGCCAGCGTTCCACGGGGCCGTCGAAGCCGTAGCGCTCGATCCCGGCCACGGCCCGGTCGAGGGCCACCCAGGCCATGACCTTGGAGTGGGTGAAGTGCTGGCGCCCCGAGCGCACCTCCCACAGCCCTTCGTCGGGCTGGTCCCACACCCGTTCGAGGTTGTCGAGGAGGGCCCGCTGGAGCGACCAGGCAGTCTCATTTGACTCGATGCCCGAGCGGCGGGCCTGGTGGAGGGAGTCGAGCACCTCGCCGTAGACGTCGATCTGAAACTGGTCCCAGGCGCCATTGCCCACCCGCACTGGCGTGGATCCCTCGTAGCCCGGAAGCCACCCGAGCGTCAGTTCGGGCAGGCGCCGTTCGCCGCCCACGCCATACATGATCTGCAGCTCGTGGGGATCACCGGCCACCGAGCGCAGCAACCAGTCGCGCCAGGCCAGCGCCTCCTCGGTGTAGCCCGACGCCAACAGGGCGTCGAGGGTGAAGGTGGCGTCGCGCAGCCACGAGTAGCGGTAGTCCCAGTTGCGCTCGCCGCCGAGCTCCTCGGGCAGCGACGTGGTCGGTGCCGCCACCACTGCCCCGGTGGGGCCGAAGGTGAGGGCCTTGAGCACGCACAGCGAGCGTTGCACCGCCTCGCGCCACTGGCCTTGGTAGGTGAGCTGAGCCGCCCAGTCCTGCCACCACCGGTCGGCGGCCTCGACGGCGCCCAGAGGGTCGATGGCGGCCGGAATCGGCTCGTGGGACGGAAACCAGGTGAGGTCGAAGGGCACCTCGTCGCCGGCGGAGACGACGAAGGTGGCCACCGTGCGCAGCTCTTCGCCGTGGACGTGGACCGGGGTGCTCAGGCACAGCCCGTCAGGGCCACCGAGAGCGACGGTGCGGCCCTCGATGCGGCGCACCCAGGGGACGATGTGGCCGTAGTCGAAGCGGATGACGAGCTCCATGCGCATCTCCACCCGTCCGGCCTCGCCCCGCACCACCCGGACCAGGTCAGGACTGCCGCTGCGAGGGGGCATGCAGTCGATCACCGTGACGGCGCCACTGTCGGTCTCGTAGCGGGTTTCGAGCACCAGGCCGCCGTCGCGATAGGCCCGGCTTTGGCAACGGCGCCCGTCGGAGGGGGCGAGCAGCCAGCGACCGTGCTCAGGGTTGCCGAGCAGGGCGGCGAAGCAGGCGGGGGAGTCGAAGCGGGGGAAGCACAGCCAGTCGATGGAGCCGTGGGCCGACACCAGGGCTGCCGACTCGGTGTCGCCCAGCAGGGCGTAGTCCTCCAGGGGCGAACTCACGGAGAGCTACGCGGAGACCGGCGGGATCGGCCCGTGGGTCGGAGCACGATCAGCCTCACCGAGCAAGCACTGCTTGCGATGGCGCCAACAGCTCGGCGACCCGGAAGGCGAGGTCGAGGCTCTGGCGGGCGTTGAGGCGGGGGTCGCACATGGTTTCGTAGCGCTGCTCGAGGTGGGCATCGAGGATCTCCTCGGCGCCTCCCAGGCACTCGGTCACGTCGTCGCCGGTGAGCTCGACGTGCACGCCTCCGGGCCACGTGCCTTCGGCCCGGTGGGCGGCGAAGAACCCGCTGATCTCGGCCAGGACGGCATCGAGGTGGCGGGTCTTGCGGCCGCCCTCGGAGGTGAAGGTGTTGCCGTGCATGGGGTCGCACGCCCATACCACGGGGTGACCGGCGGTCTTGACCGCCCGCAGCAGGGGGCGCAGGCGCTCTTCCACCGCCTCGGCTCCCATCCGGGTGACGAGGGTGAGACGACCTGGCACCCGGTCGGGGTTGAGGGCCTCACACAGCTCGAGCACCTCGTCGGCGGTGGCGCTCGGGCCCAGCTTGCACCCGAGGGGGTTGGCCACGCCGGCCAGGAACTCGACGTGGGCGCCCTCGATCGCCCGGGTGCGCTCGCCGATCCACAGCAGGTGGGCGGAACAGTCGTACCAGTCGCCGGTGAGGCTGTCCTGGCGGGTCAGCGCCTCCTCATAGCCGAGGAGCAAGGCTTCGTGGCTGGTGTAGAAGTCGACCTGGTGGAGCTGGTGCTCGGACTCGAGGTTGATGCCACAAGCGGCCATGAACCGCAGGGCCCGCTCGATGCCGTCGGCGATGACCTCGTAGCGCCGGCCCTCCCGGCTGGAGGCCACGAACTCCTGGTTCCAGGCGTGTACCCGGTTGAGGTCGGCGAAGCCGCCCTTGGTGAAGGCCCGGAGGAGGTTGAGCGTGGCCGACGCCTGGTGGTAGGCGGTGAGCAGGCGGGAGGGGTCGGCCACCCGGGCGTCGGCCGTGGGGGCCATGTCGTTGACCATGTGGCCCCGGAACGACGGAAGCTCGAGATCGCCCACCCACTCGGTGGGGGAGGAGCGGGGCTTGGCGAACTGGCCGGCGATGCGGCCCACCTTGACCACCGGGACCCCGGAGCTGTAGGTGAGGACCACCGCCATCTGCAGGATCAGGCGCAGCTTGTCGCGGATGGTGTCGGCCGAGAAGGCCTCGAAGGACTCAGCGCAGTCGCCCGCCTGGAGGAGGAAGGCCTTGCCGTCGGCCACGGCGGCCAAGCTGGCCGTCAGGGCCCGTGCCTCACCGGCAAAGACGAGCGGCGGGTAGGTGGCGAGCTGCTTGAGCACGAGATCGAGGGCGGTTTCGTCGGGCCAGTCGGGCTGCTGCACAGCGGCCAGCTGACGCCAGGAGACGGGCGACCAGGGAAGCGACACGTTCACACTCTAGGGTTCTCTATCCGGAGATGTCGGGGCCGGCGCTGGTGATGGACAGGCGTAATGCCACCCGCTTCTCAGCCTCCAGGCTGGTGCGGTAGTCGTCCCAGTCGGGGTGTTCTCCCGATACCTGCCGGTAGTAGTCCACCAACACGTCGATGGCCTCGGGCCGACGGACGATCTCGACCTCCCCGTCGACCTGCACCCAGGGGCCGAAGAAGCCATCACTGATGGCGCACAACGATGCCCGGGAGCAGCGCTGGAGGTTCTTGGTCTTCATCGCCGTCTCCCGGGTGCTCACCACCACCCTGCCCTCGGCGTCGACGGCGGCCACGACCGGGGAGGTCTGAGGCCGGCCGTCGGCGCGAGAGGTGACGAGGATGGCCCGATGGTTGGCCCGGAGGAAGTCCCGGGCCTCTTCGGCGTCCATCGGAGCCGCCCGACTATGCGGCGGCGATGCTTTCTGCGTCGATCTTGAGCTCGTCGACCGCCCGCTTGACGATGCGACGGGCGGCTTCGGCGGTGACCCCGAGAACCTCACCGACCTCCCGGAAGCTGTGCTTCTGGCCATCGGCCAGGCCGAAGCGGTGCTCGACCGCGACCCGGGCCCGGGGCTCGAGGCGGTCGAGCAGGCTGGTGACCATCTCCTCTTGCATCTGTTCGACCACGATCTGCTCGGGGCCGGGCAGGGAGTCGGGGAGGAGATCGACGAGCTCCTGCTCGCCGTCGTCGCCGACGGTGCGGTCGAGGCTGGTGGGGGTGGCCAGCCGGTGGAGGTTGGCCAACTCGTCGTCGAGCTCGTCACCTTCGCCCGAGACCGCCCGCAGGGCGGCCCGGAGCTGGGCCGAGCGCTCGCTCGGGAGACGCACCAGGTTGGCCTTCTGATCGAGCGCCCGGCCGATGGCCTGGCGGATCCAGAAGGTGGCGTAGGTGGAGAACTTGAACCCCTTGCGCCAGTCGAACTTCTCGACGGCGTGCTCGAGGCCCAGGTTGCCCTCTTGGATGAGGTCGAGCAGGTCCATCCCCGGAGGCAGGGGATAGCGCCGGGCGATGCTCACCACCAAACGGAGGTTGGCCCGGATGAAGTAGTCGCGGGCTCGTGCTGCCTCGCGCACCGCTCGCCTAGCCTCGGCCTTCTCGGCCCGGGTGAGCTCCCCGCCATCTAGGCGGGCCTGGCCGTTGCGGCCGGCCTCGACCTTCTGGGAGAGCTCTCGCTCTTGGGCGGCGTTGAGGAGGGGGACGAGCCCGATCTCATGGAGGTATTGTCCGACTGAATCTCTCATTATACCCATTCCAACAGAAGTGACGTGGCCGTCATTCCCGTTTGAGACGGAAATCACGAGCTTGGGAAGGGCCCCACCGGATGGGGCGTGGCCCTGGTCTATATACGAACGACGGAGCCGTTCTGGACGTTCCCGATATTGTCCAACAGCTCTACCCATCAGGGTCGAGGATGACTCCTCACCGCCGTGCGGTGTAGGCATGGGACATGATCGAAGATCCTGTCCTGCTGCCTGCCGAGGCGGTGACCTCGATTCGACACTACCTCGATCGGCGTCGCGGGGGTGAAGCATTAGCGCGCGCTCGCGCTCTCGGCCCCGGGGCGACCATCAAAGAGGTCAGCCTTTCGGGCCTGCGGGGCCGTGGTGGCGGAGGCTTTCCCACCGGGCGCAAGTGGTCGGGCCTGCGCCGTGAGGAGGCAAGTGCCGGCGACCGCTTCGTGGTGGGCAACGGGGCCGAAGGCGAGCCGGGCACCTTCAAGGACCGGGCCATCCTGCGACGAGACCCCTACCAGGTGGTGGAGGGGCTGGCCGTGGCCGCCCTGGCCGTGGGCGCCCGGGCCGCCTATCTGTGCGTCAAGGAGAAGTTCGAGGTCGAGATCGCCGGCGTGTCCAAGGCGCTGGAGGAGATGGCGGCCGCCGGCCTGACCGGCGACGTGCCCATCACCTTGGTCAGCGGCCCCGACCACTACCTCTACGGCGAGGAGAAGGGGCTGCTCCAGGCCATCGAGGGCGACGCCCCGCTGCCCCGCCTGCTCCCGCCCTACGTCCACGGACTGTTCGCCACCGCCCCCCAACTCGGCTGGTCGGCGCCGCCTCCGGCCTATGGCGTCGGGCCCGACCCCGCCCCTGAGGAGGGCGACGATGCCGAGGAAGGTGGCCGCTCCAACCCCACCCTGGTCAACAACCTGGAGACCCTCGCCGCCGTCACCCATGTCTTGAGCCGCGGCCCCGAGTGGTACCGCTCGCTGGGCACCGCCGAGTCGCCGGGAACGGTGGTCGTCACCGTGGTGGGCGACGTTCGCCGCCCGGTGGTGGCCGAGGTCGAGCTGGGCCGGCCGCTGGGCGAGGTCATCGACGAGCTCTCGGGCGGCGTGGCGCCGGGACGGCGGATCAAGGCCGTGTTCTCCGGGGTGGCCAACGGCGTGATCCGGGGCGACCAGCTCGCTGCGCCTCTGACCTACGAGGGCCTGGCCGGGATCGGCAGTGGTATGGGATCGTGTGGCTTCATCGTCTACGACGACACCGCCGACATGACCTGCGTGGCCGCCATGTTCTCTCGATTCCTCTACGTCGAGTCGTGTGGGCAGTGCCCCGCCTGCAAGTTCGGGACCGGGGAGGTCACCAGCTACCTGGAGCGCATCGTGGCCGGCCTGGGCGACGAGGCCGACGTGGAGACCATCGGTCGCCGCCTGGAGACGGTGACTGACAGCAACCGCTGCTACCTGCCCGTAGAGGAGCAACTGGTCATCGGTTCCATCCTGCGGGAGTTCCCCGAGGACCTGGCCGCCCACCTCGAGGGCCGTCCCCTCCCCTCCCGCCCCTACCCGATGCCCAAGATCGACGACCTGGGCGACGGTCGGGTCGTCTACGACCGCCGCCAGTCACGCAAGCGACCCGACTGGACCTATGCCCCCGACCCATCCGATGAGTGAACGGATAGGAACCGCCTCCCGTGGCGAACGGATAGGAACCGCCTCCCGTGGCGAACGGATAGGAACCGCCTCCCGTGGCGAACGGATTGGAGTTTTCGGCGGGACCTTCGACCCCATCCACGTCGGCCACCTGGTCACCGCCGTCAACGTCCGCCACGCCCTCGACCTCGACCGGGTCCTCCTGGTGGTGGCCAACGACCCGTGGCAGAAGGCCGACCTGCCCGTCACCCCGGCGAACGACCGTCTGGCCATGGTGGAGGCGGCGGTGGCCGACGTCGGCGGGATCGAGGCCAGCGACCTCGAGATTTCATGGGGTGGGCTGTCGTACACCGCCGACACCCTGGCCACGCTGCGCCGGCTCCATCCTGACGCCGAGCTGCACATCATCCTCGGCAGCGACGCCGCCGCCCTGTTGCCTACGTGGGAGCGGGTCGAGGAGGTTCGGGCGTCGGCCACGCTGGTGGTGGTCACCCGTCCCGGCGCCGGTGCGTTGGCCCCTCCGCTCGGATGGGACCACCGAGCGGTGGAGGTGCCCCGCCTGGAGGTGTCGAGCACCGATCTGCGGGCGCGCTTCGTCGACGGGCGACCGCTCGACTGGCTGGTCACCGTTCCGGTGGTCCACGTCATCCGCCAGCGCGGCCTGTACGGTGGTGACTCGATGTGGTCGAGCAGCTCGCCGGGGAGCGCAAGATCCTGAACAGTGAACCCACCAGCGGCGAGCGGGCCCGCCTGGCGGCGAGCGCGGCAGCGTCGAAGCAGGGCGCCAACACCGTCGTGCTCGAGGTCGGCCCGGTGCTGGCCATCGTCGACTACTTCGTGATCACCAGCGCGGCGAACCCTCGCCAGGCCCGAACCATCGCCGAAGAGGTCGAGGAGCAACTCCGACGCCAGGACGGCAACGGCCCGCTGCGGGTCGAGGGCACCGACGACGCCCGCTGGATCCTGGTCGACTTCGGCGACATCGTGGTCCACGTGCTGTCCGAGGAAGCCCGGGCCTACTACGAGCTCGAGCGCCTGTGGGGCGACGTCATCCGTCTCGACTGGGACAATGAGGCCGCCAGCCTCGATCAGGTGCTGAGCGAAGGCGCCAGCGCCGCCGGGCCGCGCCGCTCCGAGGTCTGACCCGATGCGCATCGGCATGGAGACCTCCCAGCACCGCCTGCAGTGGTCCGAGCTGGTGGCCCGGGTCCGCTTTGCCGAGGAGGCCGGGTTCGACGGGGCATGGATCTTCGACCACTTCAAGCCCCTCTACGGTGAGGGGCCGGGGTCGTGCCTGGAGGGCTGGACACTGCTGGCCGGGCTGGCGGCGGCCACCGAGCGCATCCGCCTGGCCACCCTCGTCACCGGGATCACCTACCGCCACCCCTCGCTGTTGGCGGCCGAGGCGGTCACCGTCGACCACATCTCGGGAGGGCGCCTGGAGCTGGCCCTGGGGGCGGCCTGGTTCGAAGAGGAGCACCGCCAGCTCGGGTTCGACTTCCCGCCGGCGGGCGAGCGGGTCGAGCT
>JBBSLT010000116.1:0-7670 GCA_038233555.1 Acidimicrobiales bacterium | reverse complement strand
GGCCGGCATCGACGGTGTGATGGTCGTGTCCCCCGAGGGGGAGATGATCTCCTACAACCATCGCTTCGCTGAGATCTGGGGCATCCCGCAATCGGTCCTGCACGACGGCTCCGACGAGGCCGCCTTGGCCCGGGCCATGGAACAGGTCGATGATCCCGAGGCGTTCATCACCCGGGTCCGGGAGATCTACGAGCAGCGCCCGAGCCGCACCCAAGAGGAGATCACCTTGAGCGACGGCCGCGTCGTCGACCGCTTCGGGGCTCCTCTCTACGGCGACGACGGCACCTACTACGGCTGGGCCTGGTACTTCCGGGACATCACCGTGCACAAGCAAGCCGAGCAGGCGTTGTTCGAGTCGGGGGAGCGCTTCGCCACGCTGGCCCGCACCCTCCAGGAGAGCCTGTTGCCGCCCAACCTCCCCGAGGTGCGGGGCGTGCAGCTGGCTACCCGCTACCACCCGGCCGGCGCCGGGCTCGACGTCGGTGGCGACTTCTACGACGTGTTCCGTACCGGCCGCGACCGCTGGGGCATCGTCGTGGGCGACGTGTGCGGCAAGGGTGCGGAGGCGGCACGCTTCACCGCCTTGGCCCGCTATACGGTGCGGGCTGCGTCGGTCCAGACCCGAGCGCCGTCGCGGGTGCTGTCCATCCTCAACGAGGCGATGCTCCGCCAGAACGCCAGCGATGGCGAGGAGGCCGATGGGCGCTTCGCCACCGTGATCTACGCCACCCTGCGCCGGGCCAGGGGTCGGGTGTCCCTGGTGCTCAGCTCCGGTGGCCATCCCCCGGCCCTGGTCGTTCGGGCCGGCGCCACCGTCGAGAAGGTGGCTGCGCCGGGGACGGTCCTCGGCCTGTTCCCCCACGCCGACCTGAGCGAGGCAGAGGTGACCCTGAAGCCGGGCGACAGCCTCGTGCTCTACACCGATGGGGTCACCGAGGCGAGGGGGCCGAGTGGCGAGTTCGGCGAGCAGCGCCTGATCGAGGTGGTGGCAAGCTGCGCCAAGGCGAGTGCGAAGTGCCTGGCCAAGAAGCTCGAGACTGCGGTGCTCGATCACCAGGGAGGCACCGCCTCCGACGACATCGCCATCCTGGTCATCCACGCTCTCTGATCGCCATCGCAACCGGAGGTTGCTCGGCGAGCCTGGTTGTGCTCCGGGCGACCGGCAAAGCCGGCCACCCTCCGCGCTGAACACCTTCTTGCCGCCAGCCAGGCGAGCGAAGCTCGCCCGGAAGGTGTTCAGTGCCTCCGGCGGTGGCTTTGCCGCCGTCGGGGGCGCCATCAGCTCGGTCGAACGGAGCGAGCGGAGCGAGTGAGTGAGACCGATTAGCCGACGGCGTCGGCCACCAGGCGGGCGGCCTCGCTGGGGTCTTGGCCTACGGCGACGCCGGCCCTTTCGAAGGCCTCGATCTTGGCTTTGGCCGTGCCTCGGGAGCCCGAGACAATGGCCCCGGCATGGCCCATGCGGCGTCCGGGCGGAGCCGTCACCCCGGCCACGTAGGCGACCACCGGAGTCGACATGGTGGCGACGTACTCAGCCGCCTCCTCCTCGGCCGAGCCACCGATCTCGCCGATGAGCAGCACCGCCTTTGTGTCGGGATCGGCCTCGAACAGGGCTAGGCAGTCGACGAAGGTCGTGCCCGGCACCGGATCGCCACCGATGCCCACGCAGGTGGTCTGGCTCACCCCCGCCTGGGTCAGCTCGTGGAGGGCCTGGTAGGTGAGGGTGCCGGACCGGCTCACGATGCCCACCGGGCCGCCGCCTCGGGCGATCTCCCCGGCGGTGATGCCGATGTTGCAGCGGCCGGGGCTGATCACCCCCGGGCAGTTGGGGCCGAGCAGGCGGGTGGCGGGGTAGTCCTGGGCCAGCGTGGCGAACATCCGAGCCTGGTCGTGGGTGGGGACGCCCTCGGTGATGACGACCACCAGCTCGATGCCCGCCCCGGCTGCCTCCAGCACGGCCGAGGGCACCCCGGCGGCGGGCACGAAGATGCACGACGCCGTGGCCCCGGTGGTCTCCACCGCCTCACCAACGGTGGCGAAGACGGGGATGCCATCGACGTCAGCACCTGCCTTGTTGGGATTTGTCCCGGCCACCACCTGGGTGCCGTAGGCCCGGTTGCGTAGCCCGTAGAAGCGGCCCTGGCTACCGGTGAGGCCCTGGTAGACGACCTTGGTCGTCTCATCGACAAGAATGGTCACGGTTCCCGCCCACCGTCGGCCCGCCGCTCGGGTCCTGTCACCGGCGGCACTCCTTCCCACCCGGCTGTCGCCGGCCGGGCCCCTTCCGCCGGCGCCACCCGTGCGGCTCCTGGTGTCCACCCGCTTGGCGCTGAAAGCATGACGGCGGTGCGGGCGGCGTCGAGCATGGTGGGACACGAGCGCAGGTGGTCGGTCTCATGGGCGCGGAGGATGGCCCGGCCCTCTTCGGCGTTGGTGCCGTCGAGGCGCACGACGATGGGCGAGGCGATGTCCATCCGGCCCAGGGCCTCGACGATGCCGTTGGCCACCTCCTCGCCCCGGGTGATGCCCCCGAAGATGTTGACCAAGATGGCGGCCACCTTGGGGTCGGCATTGACGACCTCCAGGGCGGCGGCCATGACCTCGGCCTTGGCCCCTCCCCCGATGTCGAGGAAGTTGGCCGGGGTGCCTCCAACCTGGCTGACCACGTCGAGGGTGGCCATGGCCAGGCCGGCGCCGTTGGCGATGATGCCGACCGTTCCGTCGAGGCCGACGTACTGCAGGCCCCGGGCCCGGGCGGCCTGCTCCCGCTCGTCGCCGGCCTGGGTGGCGGCGTAGTCGTCCCACTCGTGGCGGAAGGCGGCGCTGTCGTCGAGGGTCACCTTGGCGTCGAGGGCGACCACCTCGCCGGCGGTGGTGACCACCAGGGGGTTGATCTCCACCAGCTCGGCGTCACCCTCGGTGTAGGCGACCCACAGGAGTGCGATGAGCTCAACCATGGCTTGGGCCCCCGGCTCGTCGGCCAGCCCGGCGGCGGTGACCCACGCCTGGCACTGCTCACTGGACAGGCCGTCGACGGGGTCGATGTGGATGCGGGCGACCGCCTCGGGTTCTTCGACGGCCACGCTCTCGATGTCGACTCCGCCGCGGGCCGAGAGCAAGCCCAGATGGGCCCGGGCCGAGCGGTCCAGGGTGAAGCTGAGGTAGCGCTCGGCCGCGATCTCCGACGCCCGCTCCACCCACACCCGTTCCACCACGTGGCCGCTGATGTCCATGCCCAGGATGGCCTCGGCGCCAGCCCGGGCCTCGGCGGCGTCGCCGGCCAGGCGGATGCCTCCCGCCTTGCCCCGACCCCCCACCCGCACCTGGGCCTTGACGGCCACGGGATAGCCCAACTGCTCGGCGGCGGCGACGACGTCGTCAGCGGTGGAGGCCACGGCGCCGGCGGGCACCGGAACGCCGAACGAGGCCAGGAACTGCTTGCCCTGGTACTCGTAGAGGTCCATGCCCGTCGATACTACGGGAATGAAGGTCCGTCGTCCGTTGATCGTCGGTCTAGGTGTGGTGGCTGCGGCCTTCGCCATGTTCTGGGGCGTGGCCCTTCTCGCCGGCTCGGGCGGGGTCGACGTGCGCCTGGGCGACGACGTGTTCCGGGCCGGGCAGGTGCAGCGCCTGGCCGCCGCCATCGCCCGGGACGGGCCCATCGCCATTCCCGACGCCTCGCCCGACCGAGCCCGTGACATCTACCTGCAGCACCTGGGCGAGACCCCCGAGGTGGGATGGTTGGCCTTTGCCGCCCAGGCTCCGGGCGCCGACCGGACGTGCCTGCTGCAGTGGCAGCCCGCCGAGGCGGAGCTGGTGGATCCATGCGGTGAGCAGCGCTACCCGGCCAACGGGAGGGGGCTGACGCAGTACCCCACCACCGTGACCGAGGAGGGCGTGCTCACCGTCGACCTCCGCCGGCCCGAGCCCCCGGCCACCCCCGGGCCCTGAGTTCCTGGCTCCTCCATTCTCGTAGCTACCCCAGCTTTTCCAGCGGGGTCCAGCACAGCAGCAGGCGCTTCTCGCCCGTGCCCGGGAAGCGGATGAGGGCCTCGGCCTTGTCGCCGGCGCCGCTCATCTCCAGGACCACACCCTCGCCCCACTTCTTGTGGCGGACGTCGTCGCCGACGTGGAGACCGAGCGCCTCGGCCCCTGTGCTCGGAGGTGGGCTGACCTGGTGCAGCGCCGACTCCACGACGCGGGGCCGGGCGCCGAACACCCGGCCTTCGGGCTCGTCGTTGCCCAACCAGCGTCGACCGGTGCCCTCGGGCGACCGGCGACGCCCGGCGGGCGACTCCCCCACCGTGCGCACCAGTGCCTCGGGAAGCTCTCGCAGGTAGCGGCTCGGCGGGTTGTACTGCGTGGCACCGAACAGCGAGCGCCGCCAGGCCGAGCTCAGGTAGAGCCGCTCGCGGGCCCGGGTGATGCCCACGTAGGCCAGCCGGCGCTCCTCCTCCAACTCCCGTGGCTCGGTCAGGGACCGTAGGTGGGGAAAGACTCCCTCCTCCAGCCCGGTCAGGAACACCGCCGGGAACTCGAGCCCCTTGGCCGAGTGCAGGGTCATGAGCAGCACCGACGACTCGTCCCCGTCGAGGGAGTCGGTGTCGGCCACCAGGCTGACCGTCTCGAGGAAGGCGTCGATGCCCTCCGACTCCTCGGCCACCCCGACCAGCTCGGCCAGGTTCTCGATGCGGCCCTGGGCCTCGATGCTGCGCTCAGCCTCGAGCTCGGCCCGATAGCCGCTGGCGCCGAGGGCGGCGTCGAGCACCGCCGCCGGCCCCTCCCCCGCCTCGGCCAGCACCCGCAGCTCCCCCAAGAGGGCGAGGAACCGGCTGATGCCCTTGAGCGCGGGCCCCTTGGCCCCGGCCTCTTCAGCCCGCTCCAGAGCCAGGCAAAAGGGCAGCCCTTCGGCCTTGGCCCAGGCGTCGAGGCGGCCGACGGTGGTGTCGCCCACCCCCCGGCGGGGCACGTTGAGCACCCGCTTGAGCGACACCTCGTCGGCGGGGTTGACCGTGGCCCGCAGGTAGGCGAGGGCGTCTTTGACCTCCCGGCGGTCGTAGAAGCGGGCCCCGCCGATCACCTTGTAGGGGATGCCCCGGCGGACGAGCTGCTCCTCGATCACCCGGCTCTGGGCGTTGGTGCGGTAGAACACGGCAACGTCGCCCCAGCGGTAGGTGCCGCCGTCGTGCAGGCGGGCGATCTCGGTGCCCACCCAGGCGGCTTCGTCGTGCTCGTCCTCGGCGGCGTAGCGGACGAGCTGCTCGCCCCCGCCCCGGTCGGTCCACAGCTCCTTGGGGGCGCGGCCCACGTTGTGGGCGATGACGGCGTTGGCGGCGTCGAGGATGGTCTGGGTGGAGCGGTAGTTCTGCTCGAGCACCACCACCGAGGCGTCGGGGAACGCCTTTTCGAAGTCGAGGATGTTGGAGATATCGGCGCCTCGGAAGCGATAGATGCTCTGGTCACTATCACCGACGACAAACACGTTGCCGTGGCCGCCACCCAACAGGACCACCAGCTCGTTCTGGGCCCGGTTGGTGTCCTGGTACTCGTCGACCAGGACGTGGCGGAAGCGCCGTTGGTAGTGCTCGAGCACGCCGGGGTGCTCCCGGAACAGACGCACCGTCTGGGTGAGGAGATCGTCGAAGTCCATGGCCCCGGCCCGGGCCAGGCGTAGCTGGTACTCGGCGTAGACGGCGGCGATGCGCCGCTCGAAGATCGTGCCAGCCGCCTCGGCGTAGGCCTCGGCGCCGACCAGGTCGTTCTTGGCCGCGCTGATGGAGGCATGGACCGCCCGGGGCGTCATCTTCTTGGGATCGATGTCGAGGTCGCGCAGCACGTAGCCGGTGAGGCGCACGGCGTCGGCCTGGTCGTAGATGGTGAACGACGACGGGTAGCCGAGCGACTTGGCGTCGCGGCGCAGGATACGAACGCAGGCGGCGTGGAAGGTCGACACCCACATCCGCGACGCCACCGACCCGACCAGCGCCGCCACCCGGGCCTTCATCTCGTCGGCCGCCTTGTTGGTGAAGGTGATGGCGAGGATCTCGAAGGGCGAGACGCCCTGGCCGATGAGATGGGCAATGCGATGGGTGAGCACTCGGGTCTTGCCCGAACCGGCCCCGGCCACCACCAGCATGGCGCCGTCGCCGGCGGTGACCGCCTCGGCCTGGTCGGGGTTCAGCCCGTCCAAGAGGTTTCCGCGCTGGGGTGGTGCAGTGCTCGACATGGCCCGGGCCACCCTACCGACGGGCATGGGTGCGCCCCATCGCCTCCGCTCTCCGGGTGGCGATGCATGAACCGGCCTGCCAGGGGCGAGACTGGGACCATGACCACGACCGACGCCGCTGCCCCCACCATCGGGCCTGCCGACGCCCTGATCTTCGAGCTCCTGGCCACGCCTGAGGGCCGGGCCGACCCCTACCCCCGTTACGCCCAGCTGCGCGAGAGCTGGCCCGTCCACCGCCTGGTGCTCGACGTCCCGGGATCGTCGGTGGGCACCTGGGTGATCACCCGCTTCGACCACTGCCAGGCCGTCCTGCGTCACCCCCGGGTGGGCAAGGACTTCGCCTCCATGCAGCGCCGGTGGGGGTTGGACGAGGGTGAGCTGGCGGCCCAGCAGGTCTTCAGCAGCGAGCGCCCGACGATGCTCTTCAGCGATCCGCCCGACCACACCCGACTGCGGGGCCTGGTGTCCAAGGCCTTCACCCCCCGCACCGTGGAGGCCATGCGGCCCCACATCGTGCGCCTGGCCAACGAGGTCTTCGACACCATCGGCGCCGGCGAGGTCGACATCATGGCCGCCCTCGCCTTCCCCCTTCCGGTCAGCGTCATCGGCGAGATGCTGGGGGTGCCGACGGCCGACCGGCCCCAGTTCCAGCACCTGGTCCGAGCCTCAGCCGCCGCCCTCGAGCCATTCGTCTCCACCGAGTCGCTGACCAACGCCAACCAGGCCACCCTGGAGATGGAGGACTACTTCCGCCACCTGGTGGCCGAGCGACGGGAAGCGCCGAGCGACGACCTGTTGAGCCAGCTCATCGCGGCCGAGGACGGTGGCGACCAGCTCAGCACCCAAGAGCTCCTGTCCACCGCCATCCTCCTCTTCGCCGCCGGGTTCGAGACCACCACCAACCTCATCGGCAACGGCCTCTTGGCCCTGCTGCGCCACCCGGACGAGCTCGACCGATTGCGCCACGACCCAGCCCTGCTGGGATCGGCCGTGGACGAGCTGTTGCGCTACGACAGCCCAGTGCAGGTCAACGGACGCATCGCCGGCGCCGACATCGAGATCGACGGCCACGCCTTCCCCGCCGGCGCCACGCTGCTGGTGCTCCAGGGAGCGGCCAACCGCGACCCTCGCCGCTTCCCCGACCCCGACCGCCTCGACGTCGGCCGTGGCGACGGGGCCTCCATGAGCTTCGGGACCGGCATCCACTTCTGTCTGGGCGCCGCACTGGCCCGAGTCGAGGGCCAGGTCGTCTTCAGCCGCCTCCTTGAGCGCTACTCGAGCATCGAGCTCCTCGACGACAACCCCCGCTACCGCGACTCCATCACCCTGCGGGGCCTAGCCGAGCTACCGGTGCGTCTGAGCTGACCCGCTCGGCCGCCATGGAGCTGATTGTGGAGGATTGTCGCGGCTGAGCCGGCACGATCCTCCACAATTGACCACGCCT
>JBBSLT010000115.1:0-7720 GCA_038233555.1 Acidimicrobiales bacterium | reverse complement strand
CGCGTGCGCCTGGCCGTGGCGGTGAGGGCGGAGATGGAGCGGCGCAAGCGGCGGGCAGCGGTGATGACCTACGACGACCTGCTCACCCGCCTGCGCCAGACGGTGGCCGACGACGCCCGGGGTGCCGCCGCCTGCCAACGGCTCCGGGCCCGCTACCGCGTGGCCCTGGTCGACGAGTTCCAGGACACCGATCCGGTCCAGTGGGAGATCATGCGACGGGTCTTCGGCACCGGTGACGCCACCCTCGTGCTCATCGGCGACCCCAAGCAGGCCATCTACTCCTTCCGGGGGGCCGACATCTACGCCTACCTCCAAGCCGCAAGCGAGGCGCAGACCCGGGCCACCCTGGCCGTCAACTGGCGCAGCGACCAGCCGCTGGTCGACGCCTACGACGCCCTCTTCGGCGGGTCGAAGCTGGGTCACGAGGGCATCGCCTACCGCACGGTGCGGGCGGCCGAGGCCAACCAGCGGCCACGCCTGGAGGGCGCCCCGGAGCCCGCCGCCCTGCGGGTGCGGGTGGTGCATCGCCACGCTGCCGCCGTGTCCCTCACGCCCCAGGGCTACGTCAACGCCCAGTCGGCCCGGGTGCACATCGCCGCCGATCTGGCCGCCGAGGTGGTGCGGCTGGTCTCGTCCGGGGCGCAGATCGTCGATCGATGCGACCAGGGCACCGAGGCCGGTCGGGTGGGAGTGCGCCCCGGGCACCTCGCCGTCCTGGTGGCCCGCCACCGTGACGCCGCCCTGGTGCGCGACGCCCTCGAGGCCGCCGGCGTCCCCGCCGTCATCAACGGGGCCGGCAGCGTCTTGGCCACCCCCATCGCCACCGAGTGGCTCCGTCTGCTCGAGGCCCTAGAGCGACCCACGGCCGCTGGCCCCGCCCACGTCGTCGCCCTCAGCGTCTTCCTGGGCTGGACCGCCGCGCAGGTCGCCACCGCCGACGACGCGGCGTGGGAGGAGGTCCACGCCCGGCTGCACCGGTGGGCGGGCGTGCTGCGCCGGCTGGGGGTGGCCTCGTTGCTGGAGACCATCACCTTGGCCGAGCGGCTTCCGGGCCGAATGCTCTCCCAGGTCGACGGGGAGCGCCGGCTCACCGACCTCCGCCACGTCGGCCAGCTCCTGCACGCCGAGGCCACCACCGAGCAGCTCGGCGTCACCGCCCTGACCGGCTGGCTGCGCCAACGCATCGCCGACGCCGGCGGTGACAGCGACGCCGAGGACCGGGCCCGCCGCCTGGAGTCCGACGCCGAGGCGGTCCAAGTGCTCACCATCCACCGCAGCAAGGGCCTGGAGTTCCCCGTCGTCTACTGCCCCTTCCTGTGGGAGCCGGGGTGGATCCCCGATGACGAGCCGCCCGTCTACCACGACCCCGAGGCTGGCGACCGGCGGACGATCGATGTGGGCGGACCGTCGGGCCCGGGGTTTCGTCGCCACCAGCGCCAGCACCTCGTCGAGAGACGGGGCGAGGACTTCCGCCTGGCCTACGTCGCCCTCACCCGTGCCCGCCACCAGGCGGTGCTGTGGTGGGCGTCGTCCTGGGACAGCCGCAACTCTGCGCTCGGCCGGTTGCTGTTCTTCCGCGACGAGCACGGAACGGTGGCGGTCGACGGTGACGGCCCGCCCGCCGACGACGATGCCGAGGCAGCCTTTCGCCGCCTGGGAGAACAGGCGCCGGGGTGCATCAGCGTGGAGCGCAGCGCCGGCGGCGCCGGCGTGGTCTGGCCGGGCGAGCCCGCCCCCTCCGAGGCCCTGCGGGCCGGGCGCTTCGGGCGCCGGCTGGACCCGCACTGGCGGCGCACCTCCTTCAGCGGCATCACCGCCGACGCCCACGCCGCCCTGGTGGCCAGCGAGGTCGACGAGACGGTGGTCTCCGACGAGGCCATGCCTGAGACCCGCTCGGCGTTGGTGAGGGAGGGGTCGGAGGCTGACGAGGTGCGGCTGCGGTCCGTGTCCTTGTGGTTGGCGGCCATGCCCGCCGGCGCCGAGGTGGGCACGCTGGTCCACAGCGTGCTGGAGGAGACCGACTTCGCCAGCGCCGACCTCGACGTCGAGCTGGCGGTCGCGCTGGAGCGCCAGCGGGCTCGACGCCACGTCGACATCGGCGACCCAGCGCCGGTGACGGCCGGGTTGCGGGCCGCCATCGAGACCCCACTCGGAGCCCTGGTGGGCGAGACCCGACTGCGCGACGTCGGCCGGGCCGACCGCATCGACGAGCTGGCCTTCGAGCTGCCCCTCGCCGGCGGCGACGCTCCCATGGCGGAGGTGGCGGTGGAGGAGATCGGGGCCTTGCTCGACAAGCACCTGGCTCCCGGCGACGTGCTGGCCGCCTACGGCGAGCGCCTAGGCGACCCCTCGCTGCACGGCCACCTCCGGGGCTATCTCTCGGGCAGCCTCGACGTGGTGCTGCGGGTTCGGGGCCCCGGCGGCGTGCCCCGCTTCGCGGTGGTCGACTACAAGACCAATCGCCTGTGGGGCTACGGCGAGGAGCTGAGCGCCTGGCACTACCGACCCCACGCCCTGGTCGAGGCCATGGGCCGCGCCCACTACCCGCTGCAGGCGCTGCTCTACACCGTGGCGCTCCATCGCTACCTGCGCTGGCGCCTGCCCGGCTACCAGCCCGAGCGCAACCTGGCCGGGGTCCTCTACCTCTTCGTGCGGGGCATGGTGGGCCCGGCCACGCCCCGGGTCGACGGCCAGCCCTGCGGCGTGTTCGCCTGGATGCCGCCGCCGGCGCTGGTCAGTGCGCTCTCTGACCTGTTCGACGGGAGCCGGCCGCCATCATGACCATCGCCGAGCACGTCCCCGAGGTCGATCCCTTCGACGTCCGCCTCGCTCGCCATGCTCCCGGCCTCCTCGGCGCCTTCAACGGCGCCGGCGTGCTCAGCGCCGTCGACGTCCACGTGGCCGTGCGTCTTGGTCGCCTCTGCGCCGAGGCGGACTACGCCGTGCTGCTGGCCGTGGCCTTGGCCGTGCGCGCCCCTCGCCTGGGCCACGTCTGTACCGACCTGGGCACCATCCGCACCACCGCCACCATCGACGCCGAGCTACCGGTCGACCTCCAGGCCCTGCCCTGGCCCGACCCCGTCGCGTGGGTCCGGCAGGTTTCGACCAGCCCGTTGGTCACGAGCGGGTTGGTGGCACGGGGCGACGGGCGGCCGGTCGCTCGTCCGCTGCGCCTCGTCGACACCCGGCTCTACCTCGACCGCTACTGGCGTGACGAGGACCGGGTGGCCGTCGATCTGTCGCGCCGGGGCGAGCAGGCCACGGTCGGGGTGGACGCCGAGGCGTTGGCGCGTGGGCTCGACCGGCTCTTTCACGGGCCTGCCCCCGACCATCAGCGCCTGGCCGGGGCGTCGGCGGTGTTGCGCCGGTTCTCGGTGGTCGCCGGCGGGCCGGGCACGGGAAAGACCACCACGGTGGCGCGCGTCTTGGCCCTGCTGCACGAGCAGGCCGAGGCGGCGGGCTCGCCACCCCCCTTGGTGGCCTTGGCCGCGCCCACCGGCAAGGCGGCGGCCCGCCTGGCGGAGGCCGTCCACGAGGAGGCGGGCCGGCTCCAGGTGAGCGCTCCGATCCGGGCCCGGCTGCTGGCCACCGAGGCCTCGACCCTGCACCGCTTGCTCGGCTGGCGCCCGGGCAACCGCAGCCGGTTCCGCCACGATCGATCCAACCGTCTTCCCCACGAGGTGGTGGTGGTGGACGAGATGTCGATGGTGTCGCTGTCGCTCATGGCCAGGCTGGTCGAGGCGGTGCGCAGCGATGCGCGGCTCGTGCTGGTGGGCGACCCCGAGCAGTTGGCCTCGGTCGAGGCCGGCGCCGTGCTCGGCGACATCGTCGGACCGGCGGCCGATGGGCTCTTGCTGCGCCCGCCGGCGCGAGCGGCCCTGGCCGCCACGACCGGCCACCAGGTGGAGGCGGGCGACGCGCCGGCGGGTGTCGCCCTCGGCGATGGCATCATCGTGCTGCGCCATGTGCACCGCTTTGGGGGCGCCATCGCCGCGCTGGCCGAGGCGGTCCGCCGGGGTGACGTCGACGCCGCCCTGGAGGTGCTGGGCAGTGACGCCGACGACGTGCGCTGGCTGCCGGTCGATGTGGCCGAGGCCCCGAGCGCCGCGGAGCTGCGGCCCTTGCGCGCCGCCGCCGTGGGTGCCGGACGGCGGGTGACCGAGGCGGCCCGGGCGGGCCAGACCAGGGCGGCCATCGAGGCGCTGGGGGACTTCCGGCTCCTGTGCGCCCATCGCCGCGGGCCGGCCGGCGTCTCCACGTGGGGAGCCCAGGTCGAGGCCTGGCTGGCGGCCGAGATCGAGGGCTTCGCCGCCGAGGGGACCTGGTACGTGGGCCGTCCCCTGCTGGTCACCCAGAACGACTACGGGCTGCGCCTCTACAACGGCGACACCGGCGTGGTGGTGGCCACCGGAGCGGGCCGCGTCGCTGCCGTCTTCGAGCGCCGGGGCGAGCTGCTCGAGCTCAGTCCCACCCGGCTGGCGGCGGTCGACACGGTGCACGCCATGACCGTGCACAAGAGCCAGGGCTCGCAGTTCGACACTGTCGCCGTGCTGCTGCCCGACCCGGCGTCGCCCATCCTCACCCGCGAACTCCTCTACACCGCCGTGACCCGAGCCCGCCGGCGCCTGATCCTGGCCGCGACGCCCGACGCCGTCCGTGCCGCGGTTAGCCGCCCCATCGCCCGAGCATCGGGCCTACGAACCCGGCTGTGGGACGCCGACTCCGGGTAGGCGTGTCGCCCGCCGCTCTCAGTGAGCGACCCAGTCGAACAGAGGGCCGGTCAACGGTCGTACCTCCAGCGCAGGTACCCCACCACCAAGAGGAGGAGGAGCGCCCCGATCTGTTGCCAGATCGGGGCCGCGGTACAGATCGGCAGATGGCGGCCACCGGTTTGACGGCAGCGAGCGCATGATGGGGGGCGATGAGAGCAGTGGAACCGATGCTCGTCGTATCGCCTGCATTCGGGGCACTGCTCGGCCCAGCGCTTCGGCGTGACCAGCCGCCAGATGGCGAGGTAGAACAGGCAGCCGAACAGGAGAAATCCGGCGACGATCGCCAGGTCAAGCACCGGCGAGGCCGCAAATCCGACCTTGAGGCGCGCCATGCTAAACGGTTACGGTCCCCATCGTTCGTCGTGGTCGGCACGATGACCGGCGCGCTTGAGCGACCGCACCCACGCGCGGCCGTTCAGCGACCACATCCCAAGCCGGCGTCCATCAGCCGTCACCGACCCGCTCCGCTTGGCTGATGCGGTCGCCCAGCGGGTCCGGACCCTTGTTGCTCGCCTCGAGCACTTCAAGGCCTACGCCGCCGATCACCTGCTTCCCGTCTACAACGACGGCGACTGGTGCGAAGGCACTCCAATCGACCTCGCCACCTTTGCGTCCCGTCTGAGATTGACGGGGATCAACGTGGACCAAGAGCCGGTCGACCCTACCGGTGTCGGGATGAGGCGGTTGACGAGGCGGTGTGAGCCGACGGGCCCTATTCGGTTGCGTAGGGTCAAGGACCAGCATTGCCAGCGCCATGGAGCCCTGGACGACGGGTCGGGCGTATCTCAACTTCATCGGCGACGAGGGCTTGGGGCGAGTTGAGGCAGCTTTCGGCCCCGAACGTTTCGCCCGCCTGCAAGCGCTGAAAGCTACGTGGGATCCCCAGAACCTCTTCCGCCACAACCAGAACATTCCGCCCGCACAGGACCGTTAGCAGTCAGCAACAAGGTTCAAGGAAACGAGGGGCCGTAGACCGCTCACCGTAGGCCGAGTTCGGATAGGGAGGACTCTCGCTGAGTCGCCGCCGCCAGAGCGTCGAGGAGCAGCTGTTCCTGTTCGGGCGAGTGGCGGGCCTCGGGGTGTGCGATCAGATAGCGACGAGGCGGCATGGAGCCGTCCACGATCGTCTCGGCGGCATCGTCGGCCTCGCCGGAATCACGGTCCCAGGTGGAGAAGTTGAGCTCGTCCCGTCCCTCCTCCACGTCGGTGCGGACCAACCACGACATGGGGGCCACGTAGGAGTAGATCGGCCAGTCGGTCTCGTTGCTGTGGCACGAGTAGCAGGCGGTGCGGGCCAGCCGCTCGGCCTCCGGCGAGGGCCAGGCGGCGTCCTCGACCACCGGCGGGTTGGGATGGCTCCAGCCGTAGGGCACGAGCTGGATTTCCGGCCACGGCCACCACCAGGACGACGGCCGACCGGCGCAGGATTCGGCGACTCAGACCGGACGCCATGTCGTCAACGTAGCTTCGGATCGCGGCCACAGGCGGTCGGGACGCCCGGCGACCACAGCTCCCCGGTGGTGGCGAGGTCGTAGACCAGCCAGCCGTCATGGTCGGCGCGCATCGAAGGATGCGGGGGGTGGGCTCGGAGCTTCCCGTCGCCCATCATGTGTTCCACCTCCCAGCCCCGGAGGACGGCGGCGTCAGCGAGCAGTCGGCGATGACAGCGCCACCACAAGGTCTCGGCGCACATGACCGCCGTGGGCCGGTTGAGCGCACCTTCGAGGAGGCAGTCGAAGGTCTGGCGGAACGCCGGCGTGTCCATGTGGTCGGCGTAGGCCCGGAACGAGGCGTTCCGCCAGGCCGGGTGGCGCGAGGCGGCTGCCCCGGTGCGCCGGCCTCCAAGCTCCTCGCCCCACCACTCGTAGGCCACGTCCAGACCGGGGAGCTCGGCGGCCAGCACCGCCTTGCCAAGTCGAGGGTTACGACGGGAACCGGGATGGCGTCGGACGTCGACCAGGCGACCGACCCCGGCGGAGCTCAGAACCTTCGCCAGCTCGTCTGGTGATCGGGTCCCGTGACCGATGGTAAAGATTGACGCCACCCGTGGGTCGTACCCAATGCGGCACCGTCTGGTCTTCAACGGGACCGATGGGTAGGTATACCAATGCCGATGGACGAACTCGTCGGCTCTGTCCGAGGAACAGGAGTGAGCAGATGATTGGTTGGGTCGGGGACATCGAAGCGGCGACATTGGCGAACTCGACGTTTCGAACAGCGTTGTTCACGGGCTCGGAGATGCAGCTCACGGTGATGCGCATCGCCGCCGGCGAGGAGATCGGCATGGAGATGCACGATGACCATGATCAGTTCATCCGGCTCGAGGAAGGCAGGGCCCGGGTCACCTTCGGTCCCTCGCAGGAGGAGGTGGCGGAGACGCACGACGTCGAAGACGACTGGGCGGTGGTCATCCCCGCCGGCACGTGGCACAACGTGGTCAACACCGGTGAGGGTGACCTCAAGCTGTACTCGCTCTACGCCCCGCCCGAGCACCCCGACGGCACCGTGCATCAGACCAAGGTTGACGCCGATGCCGCCGAAGCTGGCGGGCACGGGTGATCGGCTGAGCGACTCCTCACGCTCGCTCGGCCCGCCCGGCCGAGCGCCTGGCGGCCGCCGGTACCGTCGACGTTGATGCAGGCTCGGAGCAGGACCCGTTCTGGGCGCACCCTGTTGGTGGTGCTCGCCCTGGTCGCCGCCGCCTGCGGCTCGTCGGGCGATACCGAGGAAGGGGCAGTGGCGCCCACCAGTGGGCTGGCGACGACGGTTCCGACCGAAGTTGCGCCGCCGACGACGCCCTGTCGTCCGGCACCCCTCGAGACCCGGGCGGCGACCGTGCTGGTGGTGGGCATCGGCAACGCCACCACGGCTGACGACCCACTGGCCGCCGAGGTGGCCGCCCTCGGGGTGGGCGGGGTGCTCATGCTCGGTGCGAACGTGGTCGATGG
>JBBSLT010000114.1:0-7721 GCA_038233555.1 Acidimicrobiales bacterium | reverse complement strand
TGAACGCGGCCTCGACGGCGATCGGGGCCACGGCCGACGCTCCGTAGGAGTCCCAATCCACCGGAAGCCCGAGGAGCTCTTCGGCTCGGTGGGAGAGTTGCTCCCACCAGATCGGTAGCGGCACCGCCGAGACGGTCATGAAGCGGTTGCTCGATTGCGGCTGAGGCGGGTCCGAGAATCTTCGTCAGCGGGTCCCGTAGGCCGAACGACGACCGGGTGCTGTCGGAAGGCCGATCCGCCGGGTCGAGTTTGTCGGTGGCGTCCCGCAAGCCGAGCCGCATCGGAGACCGAGCTGAGGCATCAGCGTTGCCTCGGCGATCTTGGGAGGCAACCGACAGCAAACTTCAGGCCGTTGCGTCTCGATGCGATGTCGGTGCGCATGTGATCGGAGGCCGGGGAGAGCGTCGTCGAAGTCATGGCTGACGGTCGATGAACTCGTGCATGCCAGGGACCGTGAAGGCGAGCAAGCCGCGCTCGGGGGCGTAGGTCAGGCCCTTCTTGATCAACTCGTTGCGGGCCACCGAGATGTCTGACGTGCGGCTCTTGCCCATGGACCTGGCGATGTCGGCGACCGCCGCGGGCCCATCGCCTCCAAGGGCAGCCAGCGCCCGCAGGAGGTCCCGCTGCGCGGGTGTCGCCCGCTCCCAGCGGGACCGGTAGAGACCGTCGTCGACCTCTCGGCGGGCCTCTGCCAGGCCGACCTCGACGTCCTCTGCCTCGATCGGGCTGGTACGAGCGTTGTCCCACACGTGCTTCCCGATTGCCTGGATGAAGTAGGGGTAACCCCCGGCGGTTCTCACCGCCGCATCGAGTCCGTCCCCGTCCCAGGCAACGCTCCGCTCCGCTGCGGGGACCGTCAGCGCCAGGCGAGCGGCGGCATCGTCGAGGAGGCCGATCGTGCGGAAGTCGTACAAGCGCTCGGCGTAGCTGGTGGCCTCAGCGAGCTGGGCGGGCAGGGACGGCAGGCCGGCGCCAACGACTATGAGGGGGAGCGGCACATCGGCTTGGCCGCTCTGGTGCACGGCGGTATTGAGGGCCGCAAGTTCTGCTGGTCTCGCCTCTTGCAGCTCGTCGATCAAAACGAGGACCCCGATGCCGAGGTCCCGCCCCGTCTCACCGAGGACCTCGAAGAGGGCCGCCAGGTCATCGGAGAACCGACCCGAATCCGCGATGCCGTCGATGGGCACCACGTCGACACCGAGGCTCACTGACCCCGACGGGTCGAGCCGGACGCTGAAGGCCTTGAAGACGCCCAGGAGGCGATGCAGTCGTGGTTCGGGATGTCTCCCGCTCGCCGTCCGTAGGGCCCGAAGCAGCGACTGCGCCAGCGAAACGGCGAGTGACGCCGACGTCCCCGCCTCCACCTTGGCGGTGATCCACCCACGGCTGCTGACCTGATCGAGGAGCTCGTTGAGCAGCACCGTCTTGCCCACGCCCCGCAAACCGTTGAGGATCCAGCTGCGATCGCCCTCGCCGAGCTCCTCGGCACGTCGGCGCACGATCTCAAAGGCCGCGAGGATCTGCTCTCGCCCAGCGAGAAGAGGCGGCCGGCGTCCGGCCCCTGGGCGGTACGGGTTAGCGACCGGATCCATGCTAAGAGTGTGTCACATCATCTACCGGTTGTGTTTAGACGCCTTTAGGTATCGTTACACGCCCACCAAGAACCACCTTCGTGCGGTGGCGGCTCCCTGACCGTCCGTCCCTCGTCGGGGTTGCCCAAGCCGAACCAGCGTGTCCTCCCGCCAAATTCGGACCGGAGCGGTGATGACCGGTGTCGCCGTCGAGATCGCTCAAGAAGGCGTGGTGGCGCCAGTCGGGCCACAAACGAGCCTGGGCGCTGTCGCTGAGGCGGGTGCGACGCACGATGAGGAGCAATCGGGCGACCTCGCTGGGGTGGATAGGAAGCAGCCGATCCTGGAACGACATCGCCGACCGACCGAGCGTCGCTGAGCCCAGTTGAGCCCTTCGGTCGTCCTTGCGCTGCGGGTTGTGACAAGAACACGGAGGGCCAGCGCAGCTAGGTGGGCCGAGACATGGACAGGAAGCCCAGGATGGTCCGGGAAAGCTCACCCACGGCTTCCTGAACCGAAGCGACCCCTACCGGAACCTCGTAGATCCCAAGTCCCTCGACGGCATCGGCCACCGCCGTTGCTTCCAGCGTCTCGCCCACCACCGAAAGGGCCAGCGGATAGGCGAACTGGCCCCGGTGGTCCTTTCCCCGTCGGTCGGCTCGCTCCTCGGTGATCACCTCCCCCCACAGCGCCACCTCGCCCACGACGAGGGGCACCGGGCGCACGCATAGAGCCTGAGCGTGCAGCGAGGCGAGGTCGAAGCTGGCGTGGATACCGCAGCCGCACTCCCTTCCCGGGGCACGATGGCGATGTTCGTCCGCTACGCCAACCGCTTTCCCGTTCGCATCTGCGCAACGGGCGACCATGGCCCGGCCCGGCCGCCACGCGAATCCACGCTGAGAAAGCGATTGCAGCTGCATCGTCGAGCCGACGCTGAGCTGCCAGTAGCGCCAGCCGGTGACGGGCTGGGAACGGGGACGGACGTCGAGATGGCCCACGTGTCCGCTCGGTCTAGCCGAAGCGAGGAGCTCCTCGACCCTCGACGTTCGCCGCCCACGCCTGCATCTCGGGGAAGTCGGGATCGAACGAGCAGGAGTCGTCGGGCTGCCACATGGACGAGGCACGCTCATGGCAGCTGCGGTGGAAGGTCATCGAGATGGGGCACATCAATTGGCTGACAGACACCTCGGCCTGGACCGCCTCGTCCGCAGGCACCGCCTGGCCACAGATGTCGCACGTGGCAGAGGGATCCATTGCCTCAGCTTACCGCCTGGTTACCAATGGCCGAACTATCGAGATCAGGCCCGTGCCATCGGCTACCTAGCAGTGGCAGGCATTCCCATGCACCTCGACAGCTTCCGTCTGGGTGCGCTCAACGTCTACGACCGACGCGTACGGGAACACGATGTCGCCCGGGGAGTGTTGGACCAGACGCTACGCCTCGATTGAGATCGACGACGGGCCGCCTCGAACCCGTGCTGCGTCGACGACCGCATCGGCGTAAACTTCGTGTGGTCACAACTGTGCCTGTGGCTCGGCAAGGCCCCAGACCTCCGCCGCCGCAGCTCCCCTTTCCGAGGGGATCATCTTTTTGCAACGTAGATGGAGGTCGACGTGCAAGCGTCTGAGCGGATAGACGAAAGCGGCGTCGTGAAGCCGATGCCGACCCTGAAGGCCGAGGTTCACACCGACGGCCAAGATCCTCCCAGGCTCCGGCTGCGGGGAGAGATCGACATCGCCACGGTCCCGGTTCTGGTCGATTCACTTTCCGTCCTGGTCGATGGCGCCGGTGACGTTGTGGTCGACCTGGTCGACGTCGACTTCGTCGGCTTGGCCGGCCTGGAGGTCCTGTGCAGCCATGCCCGGTCCCTGCGCCAGCGCGGTGATCGTCTGCTCGTGTCCTCGCCCTCGCCCATCGTCCGAAGGGTCATCGACATCATCGGTGCGGCCGAACTCCTTTCGGTTCCAGCCGAGGATCCTTCGCTTCGCTGAGCGTCCGGTGGTGACGGCGGCCACTGGCGCAAGGCCGCTGGCTGGGCTCCCGGCACGAGGTTGCGGTGGCGAAGTGCGAAGATGCAGGGGTGAGGGTCACGGCCAAGGTCGACTATGCCGTTCGGGCGGTGGTGGAACTGGCCGCCTCGGCACCGGCGGCGGTGAAGGGCGACGAGCTGGCTTCTCGCCAGGGGATCCCCTTCAAGTTCCTGGAGAACATCTTGGCTGAGTTGCGGCGGGCGGGGATGGTGCAAAGCCAACGCGGGGCCGACGGGGGCTACTGGCTGACGGTCCCGGCCGCAGAGGTCTCGGTAGCCGACATCATCCGAGCCGTCGAGGGCCCACTGGCCGATGTCCGGCGCACGCCGCCGGAGGACCTCGACTATCCGGGTGCGGCTCAGACTCTACAGCGGGTCTGGTTGGCGGCTCGGGCGAGCCTGCGAGACGTGCTCGAGGTGGTGACGGTGGCCGACATCGTCTCCGGCCGGCTACCGGCCTCGGTAGAGGACCTGCTCGCCCAGCCGGGTGCGTGGGCCCGGCGCGAGGTCCGCCCGCCCTGGTTGGGGTCCCGGCGAGACGAGCCGGCCCGATGACCAAGCGACCTGACGTCCCGGTGACCCGATGATGGCCGCCAGCTTGGCGTCCATACCGTCGCCTTCGAGCAACAAGATCGAGATCGGACCACTCGATCTCACCTTCTACGGGATCCTCATCGCTCTTGGTGCCCTGGCCGCCATCACCCTGGCCCAGCGCCGGTGGAGCCAGCGGGGCGGTGATCCCGAGCTGATGCAGCGGATCGGCGTCTGGTCGGTGGCCGCCGGGGTGGTTGGCGCCCGGGTGGCCTACCTCATTCCCCGTTTCGGCCGCTTCGAGGGGCGCTGGATCGAGATGCTCTACATCTGGGAGGGCGGCCTCGCCATCTTCGGCGGTCTCATCGCCGGCACCCTCACCGGCTGCCTCATGGCCCGGCGGGCCGGCGTCGACGTGCTCGATCTGCTCGATGCCGTGGCACCGGCGATCCCTCTCGCCCAGGCCATCGGGCGGTGGGGCAACTACTTCAACCAGGAGCTCTTCGGCCGGCCCACCGACCTGCCCTGGGGCCTCGAGATCGCTCCCGAGAACCGCCCGCCCGACCTCGCCGGCGCCGAGCTGTTCCATCCCACCTTCCTCTACGAGTCGCTCTGGAACTTCGGGGTCGTAGCGCTCTTGGTGTTCCTCGATCGGCGTCGCATCCTGGCCCGAGGCAACCTTTTCGTCGCCTACCTCGGCCTCTACGGAATCGGTCGGTTCTGGATCGAGCTGCTGCGCGTCGACACCACCTTCCGCCTCTTCGGCCTGAGCCGCAACGCCATGTTCGCCTTGGCTCTGGCGCTCACCGCCGCCGCGGTGCTGGCCGTGCGCCACCGCCGACCGGCCGGCGGCGAGGATTCCGAGGAGCAAGAGCAGGCGCAGGAAACGACGCCACAGGGGAAGGGTGGGGAACATGGCTGAACCCGTGTGCTTCTACTTCGACCCGATCTGCCCATGGTGCTACCAGACGTCTCGCTGGGCCCGGACGCTGGAGCGGCTGGGAGAGATAGAGCTCTCCTGGGGGTTGTTCTCATTGGAGACTCAGAACGCCGGCAAGGAGCCCGAAGACATGGCGGCCTCCCACGCCCGCTCGGCCCGGGCCTTGCGCACATCGGTGCTCGCCCGCCAGGCCGGTGGCCACCGGGCTCTCGGCGCCTTCTACGCCGCCCTCGGGGAGCGGGTCCACGAACAAGGTGAGGCCCTTGACGCGGCCGAGACGGTGGAGGCAGCCCTCGAGGACGCCGGGTTGGAGCCGGCGCTATGCGGAAAGGCGTGGGCCGACCCCTCCACCGCGATTCAGGTGGCGGAAGAGCACCGGACGCTGTGCGACCGAACCCGCAGCTTCGGCGTGCCGACCATCGTGCTCGACGGGGGCGAGGGCCCGGCCATCTTCGGCCCGGTGCTGAGCGAGCTGCCGACCGACGAGGAGGCGGTGGAGGTGTGGCGCCACGTCTCCTGGCTCGTCCGCTACCAGAGCTTCTCCGAGCTCAAGCGTGACCGCCTCACCTCTCCTGATTTTGAGTCGGTCCGCCGCCGGCAGCGCTCGGCAAGCTAGCGCCGCATCAAGTCACGATCGACGGCTGCGCGGCAGCGGTGGGGACCACCCTGGGCAGCGAGCTGAACATCCCTCCGAGAGGATCCGATCCTACTGCGGTAGCACACGCGGCTCGGCCCGCGTTCTCGGGGGTCTCCCATCTCCCGGAGAACTAGGCGCGGCTCCAACTCCGACAGCAGCATCCGCACGGCGGCGGCGCCACTACGCGACAGGGCCATCGCCGTGGGCATCAACCGCCTCATCGAGGCCGCTCGGGTGGGAGCCGAGGGCTGCCGTCGTGAACCTCGCTCGGGGAGCGGCCGGGGACCGGGAAAAATAGGTCTGACCAGGATTTTTGCTGACGGGTGACGGGTGTCGAACCCGCGTCACCAGCTTGGAAGGCAGAATTGAGGGGTTCGCTGACCAGGGCGAATCTGTAAAAGTGCTGGTCGGGAGGGGTATGGAGTGTCGTCCAGTGCCGGCCAGTGACCCCTCGTGACCACCCGTAAGGTCACGCCAAGGTCACGCCGAGCCGTGGCGTCAACGTCTCGTGCCGGCTCGTGCCGTACGGTCCGGGGCCCTCTTGCTGGTGCGACTTCTTCGATTTCCTGCCATCGTGATCATCGGGCTGCATCTTACGGTGGTGCGAGCCCACCCCCGGTGGGGTAGCGGATCTCCCTCCGTGACGCCATCCACCCCCCTTTCGATCGCCGTGACCGGCATCGGTCTCAGCTCGGGACGGATGGGCCTCGCCCCTCGACCAGTCGCGCCGTCGCCAGCTCGGCGGCGCGGGCCCGTTCCTGGATGCGTCGCTCCAGCCTCGGTCCGAGGACGAGGATGACGACCCACACCAGGCAGGAGAAGCCAGCGGCGATAACGCCTGGTGTGGAACCGGCCGACACCGTCAGGCCAAGTGCGAGGACGCTGGCGCCCAGGAGGCCCCAGGCCAGCACCCGCCCCAGCCGCTGGCCACCGGGCGGCCGCTGCACGCTGCGGGCGTGGCGGATGGCAGCGGCGGCCAGGGACGGGTCGGCAACGGCTTGGCCTCGGCGTACGGCCGCCCACACCGTCCGCCGCTCCTGGGGGCGGAGCCCGCTGAGGTGCGCGTTGGCCCGAAGGCCGGCGTAGTGCGCCGCCGACATGAGGGCGCCGAAGACGAGGCCGCTGAGCACGGCCTTGCCAATCGACCGGTCGCCGAGCCCTTGGAGAGCTCCATACACGGCGCCGGAGAGCAACCCGTAGGCGAGGGCCTGGCGGGCTGGATGAGCTTCCCATCGCATGCTCAGCGACACCGTACCGGTCGTGGAACGGATGTCGAGCTGGCATGCTCGGAGTCCTCCAGGCCCGTGACTGTCCGTCGGGCCCGCCATGGTCTCTCTAGGGGTGCGCAACCGCAAGCCCGAGGCAGCCATGGCCCAGTTGCGGGCCAAAGGCCGGCCTGGGCGTGAGCGAACTGGCCGTTCGCCTCGGTCAGATCCCCCAGGCCGGAATACGCGCTCCGGGACGTGTAAGACGACAGCAATCTGACAGCGGCGGCGTCAGCGAGATGACAGCGCAAGGTCCATGGGGACGGCCCTGCTTCGCGATCAGCTGGTCTCGGCGCTCTTCGCCCAACCAACGGGAGTCGTGGTCAACGATGAAGAGGAGGCACCGAGCCTGTGCGAGCGTGTGACGCTCTTGCGCTCCAGAGCCTCCAGCGGATCCAACCGGACCGAGCGAAAGGCTGGGTAGGCGGCGCCGAGCACAGCCAGCGTGGTGACGCCGAATACGAGGCTTGGAAGGGAGGCGACGTCGAAGATGACCAGTTGCGCACCCAGCGTCTCGGCCGACCACTTTTCGATCGCTGGTCGAAGTCCGATTGTTGGCTGCGTTGACGCCAGCCATGCCGGCGCCGATCACAACCAGATCAAACATGTCGGTCATTGGTAGGGCTCTCCTCGTCGAGTGGGATGTTGTCCTCGGCGCTGCGTCGTGCTCGTCGTCGATCGATCGTCCATGCGCCGGCAACAACGAGGGTCAGTGCCGAGACGCTGACCACACCGAAGCGGCCGAGT
>JBBSLT010000113.1:0-7736 GCA_038233555.1 Acidimicrobiales bacterium | reverse complement strand
GTCGACGGCGTGTCCTTCACCGCCGAGGCCGGCCAGGTGCTGGCGCTGCTCGGCCCCAACGGCGCGGGCAAGACCTCAACGGTGGAGACCCTGGAGGGCTACCGCCGGCCCGACGCAGGCAAGGTATCGGTCCTCGGCCTCGATCCCGTGGCCGACCACGCCGCTCTTACCCCCCGCATCGGGGTCATGCTGCAAGAGGGCGGGGTCTATCCCGGCATCCGACCACGTGAGGCGCTGGCCCTGTTCGCCTCGTTCTACCCCCGTCCCGAGCAACCCGACGAGCTGGTGGAGCGCTTGGGCCTGGCCTCGGTGACCAACTCCACCTGGCGCCAGCTCTCGGGTGGGGAGCGCCAGCGCCTGTCCCTGGCCTTGGCCGTGGTGGGCCGACCCGAGGTGGCCTTCCTCGACGAGCCCACGTCCGGGGTGGACCCCGCCGGTCGCCAGGTAGTCCGCCAGGTCGTCCGTGATCTGGCATCCGCTGGCGCAGCAGTGGTGCTGACCACCCACGAGCTCGACGAGGCCGCCCGCCTGGCCGACCAGGTGGTGATCGTCGACCGGGGCCGGGTGGTGGCCGCCGGTAGCCCGGCCGAGCTGAGCGCCGCCAGCCCCGGCGACGACATCCGCTTCGGTGCACCGCCGGGGATCGACCTTCCCACTCTGGGCGCCGCCCTCGGCGCCGACGTCACCGAGGAGGCGCCAGGGGAGTACCGGGTGGCCACCGCTCCGGTGCCGTCGGCCGTGGCCGCCCTCACCGCCTGGTTGGCCGAACACGACCTTCCGCTGGCCGACCTGCGGGCCGGCCGCCGGAGCCTGGAGGACCTGTTCCTGCGTCTCACCGGAAACGACCGACCGGGCGACTCGACATGAACCTTGGTGCCGTCGCGGCCCAAACCCGGGTGGAGCTGACTCTGACCCTGCGTCGGGGCGAGTCGCTGCTGGTCACCCTCGGCATCCCCGTCCTGCTCCTGGCCTTCTTCTCTGTGGTCGACGTGCTTCCCCGGCCCACCGGCGTCGACGAGGCCGTCGACTTCCTGGCGCCGGGCATCCTGGCCCTGGCCGTCATGTCCAGCGCCATGGTCAGCCTCGCCATCGCCACCGGCTTCGAGCGCTCCTACGGGGTGCTCAAGCGGCTGGGCTCGACTCCCCTCGGCCGTCCTGGCCTGCTGGCGGCCAAGACCGGCGCCATCCTCGCCGTGGAGGTGCTGCAGGTCATCGTGCTGGTGGCGGTGGCCGGGCTGTTGGGCTGGCGCCCGAGCGGCAACCTGGTCTTCGCCGCCGCAGCCGTGCTCCTAGCGACGGTCGCCTTCGCCGGCCTCGGCCTGCTCATGGCCGGAACCCTCCGGGGCGAGGTCACCCTGGCTGCTGCCAACGGGCTGTACCTGGTGCTGCTTCTGCTCGGCGGCATGGTGTTCCCCCTCGACCGCCTGCCCGAGGGCCTCGAGGCGATAGCCGAGCTGCTGCCTGCCGCCGCCCTGACCCAGGCCCTTGACGCCGCCTTGTCATCGCCAGCGACCCTGGTAGCCCAGCCCTCGGCGGTGCTGGCGGCCTGGGCGGTGGCAGCCCCGGCCCTGGCCGCGTGGCGCTTCCGCTGGGAGTAGCTCCCGGAGCGTGCGCACGACGGTGACGTTGGATCCCGACGTGGCCGCCGCCTTGGGCGGGCGGCTCGAGAGCGGGGGGTGGCGTTCAAGCAGGTGCTCAACGACGCCGTGCGAGCGGGGCTGCGCTGGATCGACCCCCTCCGAGGCTGACAAGATCGCCACGCCTGGCTTTCTGGCCCCTCCAGTGGTGGCGATTACAACCATTCCTGGGGCCAGAATGGCCGGGCGGGGTGGAGCTACGGCGGAGGGGTGGGAAGCGCCCCGTGGACCACTACCCCGACGTCATCGGCCTCGACGGCGATGGGGTCGCGCCGGCGGCGTCGGGCGGCGTGCTCGGGCAGTGTCCAGCCCACCGGCTCGAGCCCGCCCGGGCGGTGGCGCCACAAGAGGTCAAGACGGGCTCGGGCATCTTCAGGAAAGGCGTCGCTGAGGACGAGCACGTCGACGTCGGACCAGGTGTTGAAATCACCCCGGGCGTAGGAGCCGAACACCACGGCGGCGACGAGAGGGACATCGACGGCCATCTTGGCGGCGTAGCTCTGCGCCCAAGCGATGGCCTGGGCCCGCTCGTCCCGGCGGCGAGCGGCGATGGCCCGCACGCCCCGGAGAGCCTCAGCCATCGTCATCTTCGTCGGCTTGTGCCAGCAGGGCGACGGCGCCCTGAACCGCCGCGACCATCGCCAGGGCATCGGCGTGGGCCTGGATAGCGTCGGCCGCCGTGTAGCGCTCGTCGGGAGCACCGCTGGGGTGGGCGTCTGGGTAGCGCGCCGGTATGTAGTGACGGCCCAGGCGGGCGGCGGCCTCGTCCAGATCAACCGGCCAGTCGACATCGAACACCTCTCCTGCCCGGCGCTCCAACAGCACCAGGTCGTGACCCCAGGCCGCATCATGCTTGCCCACCGCGTGCAAGAGACCCTTGAGGGCAAGCTGCGCCGCTTGCTCGGCCAGGAAGCAGGCCCACGAGTGGGACCGGGCACCTTCACCGGTGGCCAAAGCGGCATCAGCCTGGGTCAGCCACCGCGCCAGTTCAGGCCGGTCGTAGCTCGCCACCCAACGAGGGTAGAAGGGCCGTTCTCACCGCGCCAGCGTCACCCGGGCGAAGCACACCCCCAGGCCCAGCCTTCTAGCTACTAGCTAGCGCTACCGCTAGCTAGCGGTCGGGTTCGGCGGGGGCGGGGCCAGCCTTCTGCAGCTCGCGTTCGACCTGGGCCCAGGTGAGGACATCGCCAGCGGGGGCGGGCACCGGGGCCCGGCGGTCGAGGGGGACTCCCGGGGAGCGGTCGTCGCGCTCGGTGTTGGTGGAGAAGCGGAAGAACAAGACAGTGATGACCGACCACAAGAAGAAGCCGCCACCAACCTTCATGAGCATGCCTGCCAGTTGCTGGTCGTGGGCGATGGACAGGCCAAAGACCCGGGGCATCACGTCGTAGGCCCGGTAGACGATGCCGTCGGCGAAGGTGAGCCAGCCGGCGGGGACGGTGGGGATGATCGACTGGAGGAACAGGTAGCCCATCTGGGCCGGCAGCGACAACCGCAGCTCGGGCAGCGGCCCGGCCACCGGCATCCACATGAGCAGAGCCGTGGCCACCACCAAGACGTGCACCCCGTAGTGCAGGGCGCCGTTGGCCACCGAGGTGTTGACCACCGCCGGCCAGTGGGTGAACACCACCACCCCGTTGAAGATCAAGGTGGCCGCCACCGGACGAGCCAGACGGCGGAGCACTCTGTAGCCCCGCCCGTCGCCCACGAGCATGCGGGCCAGCCAGGTGGGGGTGGCCAGCAGGGCCATGGGGGGAACGATCAAGGTCAGCAACAGGTGTTGGCCCATGTGTACGCCGTAGAGGTACTGCTCACCGAGGTCGTGCACCGGCCAGTCGGCCGCCACCCACAGGGTGAACAGAGCGGCGACGAACCAGCCCACCTGGCGCCGGGTGACCACCACCTCGTCGGGTCGAGTGGCCCGGGGGCCGATACGGGTCATAGCCCACCAGTAGGCCAGGGCCAGGCCGGCGAGCAGGACCCAAACCTCGGGGTGGGGCTGCCAGCGCCACGGGTCGTCCCGCACGACGGTGACGGCGGCGAGGGCAGTCACGGCGATGAGCTAGGCGAAGAACTTGAAGGTGGTCAGGGTGACGGCGTAGACCCCGATGGCCAGGACGAGGCCCGAGACGAACACCCGGGTGAAGAGGTTGGAGTCGAAGCGAAGGTGCATGAACCAGGCGACGACGAGGACGAACTTGACCACCATCATGATCATGAGCGCCGGCACCAAGAGCCCACCGAGCTGTTCCTCGACGTAGTAGCTGACCACCTCGAGGGCAGTGAGTGCAGCCAGGACCACGGCGATGCCCACGTAGCTACGGTCGCTCGGGTGGCCGTGGCCCTCGTCCTCGGTCTGGGCCTGGTGCTCGTCGTCCAGCGCTCGATCCATGGTGTGATCGCTCACGCCGGCACCAGGTAGATGAGGGTGAAGATGATGATCCACACGACGTCGACGAAGTGCCAGTAGAGGCCCACGATCTCCACCGTCTCGGCCCGCTCCGCCGACAGCCGGCCTCGCAGCGACATCACGAACAAGCTGACCAACATGAGGATGCCGAGGGTGACATGCACCCCGTGAAACCCGGTGAGGGTGTAAAAGGCCGAGCTTTGCAGGTTGGTGGTGTAGCCGAAGCCCTCCCGCACAAAGGCGGTGAACTCATAGACCTGGCCGGCCACGAAGCTGGCCCCGAGCATGGCAGTGGTGAGCAGCCAGGTACGGGCCCGGCGGTGGTCGGCCCGCTGGATGGCCGAGAGCGCCAGAACCATGGTCAGCGAGCTCATGAGCAGAACGAACGAGCTCACCGAGGTGAAGGGGATGTCATAGAGCTCGTCGACGGCCGGGCCCACCATGCCTTCTACGTCGCGGGTGCGGTAGAGCAGGAAGGCGGAGATCAGCCCGCCGAAGAGTAGGCACTCCGAGCCGAGGAACAACCACATCCCCAGCTTCTCGTTGGACAGCCCCGTGCTGGTGTGGTGCGGCGCTGCGGTGGCGTCCTGCGCCAGGGGCGCATCCTCGCTACTGGCGGCTCCTGTCGTCGCTGGAACCGCCTGTTCGCTCACGCTCATGGCGTCTCCTTCCCCGACGACCCGGCCCCGCTGCCGGCGTCAGCGTTCTCTCCGCCGTCGCCGCCGGCTCCCACCGTCACCAGTTCGCCCTCGCTCCCGGCATCGGGCTCGGGGCCGTGGTGGTGGTCGTCGTGGTGGTCGTGACCGGCTTCGGGATCGACCGAGGGCTCGAGGCCCATGCCCACGATCCCACCGATGAGCATGAGGCCGCCCAGCGCCGCCAGCCCGTAGGTGTAGATGAGGCCGTAGCCGATGAGGGGCAGACCGAGGGCGATGATGATGGGCCAGAAGGACGGCGAGGGAAGATGGATCGCTGAGACGTCGACGTGGGGCTCGCGTCCGCCACCGGCCAGCGATGCCTCGTCGACCCTGCTCAGGTAGGTGAAGCTCTCTCGGCGCCGGGGACGGCCCCGCTCGTCCTCCTCGTACTTCTGGTGCCACCACTCGTCGAGGTGCCCGACGGTGGGCTCCACATCGAAGTTGTGTGGTGGTGGCGGGGAGGAGGTAGCCCACTCCAGCGTCCGGCCGTCCCAGGGATCAGCGCCGGCGTGGGGGTTGTGGCGGCTGCGCACCACGTTGTACACCCAGACGAGGAAGGACGCAGCGATGAGGAACGAGCCGATGGTGGAGAGCAGGTTCATGAGGTCCCAGCCCATCCCCTCGGGATAGGTGGCGGTGCGCCGGGGCTGGCCCTGCAGGCCAGCGATGTGCATGGGAGCGAAGGTCAAGTTGAACCCGGCGAACATGATCCAGAAATGCACCTTGCCGATGCTCTCGCTCAGCTTGTGGCCAAAGATCTTGGGCCACCAGTAGTAGATGCCGGCGAAGATCCCGAACATGGAGCCGCCGAAGAGCACGTAGTGGAAGTGGGCGACCACGAAGTAGGTGTCGGTCTGTTGGGTGTCAGCCGGCGCCACCGCATGCATGACGCCGGATAGGCCTCCGATGGTGAACTGCGAGACCAGGCCTACCGCGAAGAGCATGGCCACGGTAAACTGGAGCTTGCCCTTCCACAGGGTGCCGATCCAGTTGAAGATCTTCACCCCGGTGGGCACGGCGATGAACATGGTCGACAGCGAGAAGGCGGCTACCGAGACCGGCCCCACGCCCGAGGCGAACATGTGATGGGCCCAGACCCCCCAGCCCATGAACCCGATGGCGATGCCGGAGAACACCATGAAGGGGTAGCCGAAGAGCGGCTTGCGAGCGAAGGTGGGGATGACGTCCGAGACGATGCCGAAGGCGGGCAGCACCAAAATGTAGACCTCAGGATGGCCGAAGATCCAGAACAGATGCTGCCAGAGCAAGGGGTCGGCCCCGGCCGAGACATCGAAGAAGTTGGCGCCGTAGAGCCGGTCGAACATCAACAGGAACAGCGCCACGGTGATGACGGGGATGGCGAAGAGCAACAGGAACTGGGCCACCAGCGCCATCCACACGAACACCGGCATGCGTAGCAACGTCATCCCCGGCGCCCGCATGTTGAGGCAGGTCGCAATGAGGTTGATGGCACCCACCAACGACGCGATGCCGGTGATCTGCAGCCCCAGCACCCAGAAGTCGATGCCGTGGCCCGGCGAATAGGTCACGCCCGAGTTGGGGGCGTAGTTGAACCACCCGTTGTCGGGGGCCCCGCCCAGGAAGAAGCTGGAATACAGGAACAGCCCACCGAAGAGGAAGACCCAGTAGCTGAGGGCGTTGAGCCGAGGAAAGGCGACGTCGCGGGCGCCGATCATCAGTGGGATCAGGTAGTTCGAGAAGGCGGCCAGCATGGGCATGATCACCAGGAACACCATGGTGGTGCCGTGCATGGTGAACATCTGGTTGTAGACCTCGGGGCTCAGCACCTGCCCATTGGGCTGGGCCAGCTGGGCCCGGATGAGCAACGCCTCGAGCCCGCCGATGGCGAAGAAGGTCATGGCGGTGGCGCCGTACATGATGCCGATCTTCTTGTGGTCGACCGTCGTCAACCACGAGCGCCAACCCTCGCTCGACGACGGCCGGGTGAATGCTCCGAGGGGCTTGCGCACCGGCTCCTCGCCGCTGGTGAGCTCCAAGACGGGTCGTTGTTCGGTCAGAGCCACCGGGTTCCCCTCCTCGCCGTCGTCGTCATGTTCATTCCAAGGTCTCCAGGTAGGCGTACAGCTTGTCGATGTCGTCCTCGGCGAGATCGCCGATCACCATCAGCGAGCCGGCCTTGCGCTGCGGGTTGCGCAGCCACGCCTCGAGCTCGGCCCGGTCGTTGAGGTCGTAGATGCACCCGGCGAAGCAGTCGCGGGTGAAGAGGTGGGTCAGGTCAGGGGCCGGGGGCGCATCGGGCGCCACCGTCTCATAGGCATCCTCGATGCGGTGACAAGCGGCACAACCGCTCTGCTGGAACAGCTCGAACCCTTCGGCCGCAGGGCCGGCCAGGGGCGGGATGGGTGGCGTCTGCATCTCGGCCACCCAGTCGTCCCAGCTCGCCGGGTCGTGGGCCACCACCTTGAGGCGCATGTTGGCATGCGAGGTGCCGCAGAACTCAGCGCACTGTCCGGAGTAGGCACCGGGCTCGTCGGCCTCCAGCGACCAGTTGTGGACACGACCGGGGACGACGTCACGCTTGCCGTTCAGGCGGGGCGCCCAGAAGGAGTGGATGACATCGGGGGACGTCAGCGTCAGGTACACCGGCTGGCCGGCGGGGATGTGCAGCTCGTTGGCGGTGACGATGCCACGGTCGATGCCGAAGTCGGCCTGGGCTGCGGGGTAGTCGAATCCCCACCAGTACTTCTGCCCGGTGACGGAGACCTCGAGGGGGTCGGCGGGCTTGGCGTTGAGATCGAAGATCACCGGGATGGTGAACACGGACACCAGGCCGAGCACCAGAGCGGGCAAGATGGTCCAGCCGATCTCCAGCTTGGTGCTGCCGTGCATCTGGATCGGCATCTCGTCATCGTCGTCCCCGCGGCGCCGCCAGCGGATCACGGCGAAGACGATCAAGCCCTGGACCAACACGAACACCACCACCGCTATCCAGACCACCGGCATGAACAG
>JBBSLT010000112.1:0-7839 GCA_038233555.1 Acidimicrobiales bacterium | reverse complement strand
GCCGCCCGGGCAAAGCCGATCGGGTCGAGCTCGACGTCGCCGTGGCCGAGGCCGCCGACGCCATCGAGACCATCCTCACCGACGGCCCCGAGCGAGCCATGAACCGCTTCAACTAGCCCTACTCGGGTAGCTGACCACATCCCCCCACTTTTCGTTCTTTGTCGGATGAACAGTGCTGGGCACTGCTCATCCGACAGAGTTCGGGATGGGTCAAGGGGTGTCTCGCCAGGGCGGAGGCGAAGACGGCCGTGATCTCGGCTCGCACGGTAGCCGCTCGCTGGTGGACGTCCGCCCAACCGTAGCTGTAATGGTCCCACCCGGCGGCGGTGATCGCCCGCCTTCGGGCCATGCCTCGCTCGAAGTCCTGTCGGGTCGAATGCCAGCGCCGGCCGTCCGCCTCGATGGTGATTCGGAGATCCGGCCAGGCCTTGTCGAGGCGGAAATGTTTGCCCTCGGCCACGACGATCTCGTGCTGCAGGACGGGCGGTGGCACCGGACATTGCTCGATGAGCCGCTGCAGGCGCAGCTCGAGCATGCTGGCAATGCCTTTGCTAGGGAGGCTGGCCTGCACCACGGCCCGTAGGGCGGCCGTTCCCCGTCGGCCCCGCCGGCCCACCCGCTCGAGGACACAGATGAGGTCAACGGTAGAGACCCGCCCCTGGATGACGGCGTCCTGGGCGGCGAGCTCGACCACCGTCAGGGGAACGACGGCCCCGAGGTCGAGCAGCGTCCGAGGGATCGTGGTCACGGGTACCCGGTCGACCGAAGTGATGTCGAGCGGTTCCATCGTGTCCGTTCGGTGGACGGTGGCGCCGCGCAGGAGCGGGAGGCGGGCTCCGGTGAGGGTCACCTCGGGACGCGATCCGGGAACCTCGCGGAGCTGGTGGAGCCGTGCGGCGCTGCGGTGGGAGGCAATGGCGCCTGATCCGCACGCCAGGACGGCCGCCAGCAGTCTGCCCCTTGGAGTCCACGGGGCTGCGGCGTGGCGGTAGACGCCCTGGTGCGTCGACAGGAGCACGCCGCGTTCCAGCCGGTTGGCGATCTGCTCATTGGACAAGCCCAGTTCAGCCAGCTGTCTGTGGGTCGTGAACCCGTGCTGGGCTGCTGTTGCGGCGGCGAGGATGGTGTCGGCAGTCGTCATTCGAGAAGTATGCAGATGGGGTGAGACACCTGGAGAAGCCTGAGTAGGCCCAGCCGATCTTTGTCGGATCGGCAGTGCTGGTCACTGCACATCCGACAAAGAACGGGATGGGCGGGGGGCGAAGGCGGGGCGGCGGGAGGCGAAGGCGGGAGGCGAAGGCGGGGCGGGGGCCCTGCGGGGGCTCGGCGGGGGCTCTGCGGCGGCCCTGCGGGGTGCGGGTATCGTGGGGCGGCTCATGTCGTCCGGTCTGCTGTTGTCCCTGCCCTCGCTGCTGCGCGACGAGCCGGCGCTGACCGAGGTGGCGGGGCGCTCCTCGGCCACCCTGGCCGTCCCCGAGGCGGCTCGGGCCATCACCGTGGCCAACCTGGTGGGATCGAGCGAGCGCCGGCCCTTCGTGGTGGCGGTGTCCACCACCGGCGAGGCCGAGCGCCTGGCCCAAGATCTCGAGGTCTTCCTCGGCCGCGACGCCGTCGATCAGTTCCCCGCCTGGGAGACCCTGCCCTTCGAGCGGGTCAGCCCCAGCGTGGAAACCATGGGCCGGCGCTTGCGCACGCTCTGGCGGGTACGCACGGGCGCCGCCACGGTGGTGGTGGCGCCGGTCCGGGCCCTGGTGCAGCGCCTCGGTCCCCATGTGGAGGAGATCGAACCGGTGGTGGTGCGCCCCGGCGACCAGCTCGATCCGGTGGCCTTGGTCGAGCGGCTGGTGGGCGAGGGCTACCGGCGGGAGTACCAGGTCGAGCATCGGGGCGAGGTGGCGGTGCGGGGCTCGATCGTCGACGTCTACCCGTCCACCGCCGACGGACCTGTGCGTATCGACCTGTGGGGAGACGAGGTCGACCGGCTCAGCGCCTTTTCGGTGAGCGACCAGCGCTCCCGCACCGATCTGTCGGTGGCGGAGATCTTCGGGTGCCGGGAGCTGTTGGCCACCAAGGAGGTCCGCTCCCGCGCCGGCGAGTTGGTCGGATCCGAGCCTTGGGGGCGCGAGCAGTGGGAGCGCCTGGCCGAGGGCCAGCTCTTCGATGGCATGGAGTCGTGGCTGCCGTGGCTGGCTGAAGCGCAGCACTCGGTGTTCGACCTCCTGCCCACCGGATCGGGCCAGGTCCTGTTGGTCGATCCCCGCCGCATGCGCGACCGGGCCGCCGACCTGGCCGCCGAGGAGGCCGACTTGGCCGCCTCGCTGGCCCGCACCTGGGGGGTGGCCACCGGCGGTGATGCCGACCTGCCCCGGCTCCACCTGCCCTTCGACGCCCTCCTGGCGCAGAGCACCGCCCCGGCCTGGACGGTCACCACCATCGCCGAGGGCCCGGCCACCCCCCAGGTGCGGGCCAGTGCGTGGGCGCCGGTGGTGGGAGACGTCGGCCACCTGGCCGACCGCCTGCGCACCCTGTTGGCCGAGCGCTACCGGGTGATCCTCGCCGCCGACGGGGACGGCTCGGCCGCCCGCATGGCCGCGGCCCTGGGCGACGAAGGGGTGACGCTCGCGCTCCACACCAGCGCCGAGATGAGCCAGGGCCAGGGCCAGCGCGAGGGCGAGGGCGAGGGGAAAGTGCTCGACCTACGGGCACCCGGCGGCCATGTGGTGGTGGCACCCCTCGACCGGGGCTTCGTGCTCCCCAACGCCCGCCTGGCCGTGCTGGCCGAGCGTGACGTCACTGGCCGGCGCCGGGCCCACCGGCCAGCCCGCCCCCGACGCCGCGACGCCGCCGGGTTCTTCGACGACCTCAAGTCGGGCGACTACGTGGTCCATACTCAACACGGGGTCGCCCGCTACGGCGGGATGGTCACTCGCTCGATGGGCGGCGTCGAGCGCGACTACCTCCTCTTGGAGTACCGGGGCGGCGACAAGCTTTACGTCCCCTCGGACCAGATCGACGCCGTGCGTCACTACACCGGGGCGGAGTCTCCCTCCCTGCACCGCATGGGTGGGGCCGACTGGCAGCGGGCCAAGGCCCAGGCCCGTTCCGCCACCCGAGAGATCGCCAAGGAGCTGGTGGTCCTCTACCAGCGCCGGGCGGCTGCCGCCGGTCACGCCTTTGCCCCCGACAGCCCTTGGCAACGGGAGATGGAAGAGGCGTTCCCCTACAAGGAGACGCCTGACCAAGACCGGGCCATCGTCGAGGTCAAGGCCGACATGGAGCTGGGCCGGCCCATGGACCGCCTGGTGTGCGGCGACGTGGGCTTCGGCAAGACCGAGGTCGCCCTGCGGGCTGCGTTCAAGGCGGTCCAAGACGGTATGCAGGTGGCCGTGTTGGTGCCCACCACCTTGTTGGCCCAACAGCACGGCACCACCTTCGGCGACCGCCTCGCCCCCTACCCGGTCCGGGTGGAGGTGCTCAGCCGATTCCTCACCACCGCCCAGGCCGCCAAGGTGCTGCAGGGGATGGCCGACGGCGAGGTCGACATCGTCATCGGCACCCATCGCCTGCTTAGCGGCGACGTCAAGTTCAAGCGCCTGGGCCTGTTGGTGGTCGACGAGGAGCAGCGCTTCGGGGTGACCCACAAGGAGGCCATCAAGGAGCTCAAGGTCGACCTCGACGTGCTCACGCTCACGGCCACCCCCATTCCCCGCACCCTGGAGATGAGCCTGACCGGCATACGCGACCTGTCCCTGCTCCACACCCCGCCGGCCGAGCGCCAGCCCATCCTCACCTACGTCGGGGAGTACGACGAGCGGGCCGTAGCCGAGGCCTTGCGCCGGGAGCTGCTGCGAGAGGGTCAGGTCTTCTTCGTCCACAACCGGGTGTCCGACATCGAACGGGTCGCCGCCGACCTACGCGAGCTGGTCCCTGAGGCCCGCATCGCCGTCGCCCACGGGCAGATGGACGAGGGCAGCCTGGAACGGGTGGTCCTCGACTTCTGGCACGGCGACTACGACGTGTTGGTGTGCACCACCATCATCGAGTCGGGCATCGACATGCCCACGGTCAACACCCTCGTGGTCGACCGGGCCGACCGCCTCGGCCTGGGCCAGCTGCACCAGCTCCGGGGACGGGTAGGCCGGGCCGGGAGCCGGGCCTACGCCTACCTGTTTCACCCCCGAGACCATGCCCTCTCCGAGGACGCCTACGAGCGGCTCAAGACCATCGGTGAGGCCACCGAGCTCGGGTCGGGCTTCAAGATCGCCATGCGCGACCTCGAGATTCGCGGCGCCGGCCACCTGTTGGGCGAGAGCCAGTCGGGCCACATCGCGGCCGTGGGTTACGACCTCTACGTGCAGATGGTGAGCGAGGCGGTGGCCGAGCTCAAGGGCGAGCGGCCGGCCGAGCCGGTCGAGATCAAGCTCGACCTCCCCGTAGGCGCCCATCTTCCCGAGGGCTACGTCAGCAAGGAGCAGCTCCGCCTGGAGGCCTACCGGCGCCTGGCTGGGGTCACCACCGGCGAGGAGCTCGACGACGTTCGCCGCGAGTGGGAGGACCGATACGGTCCTGTCCCCGCTTCGGGCGAGGCCTTGTTGTCCGTGGCCCGCCTGCGGGTCGAATGTCTGCGCACGGGGGTCCGCCAGGTGACGGTGACCCCCAGCCCCGTCGGGCGGGGACTGCTGGCCCGGCTCTCACCGGTGTACCTGCGGGCCAGCGCCACCATCCGCCTCCGTCGTCGCCACCGCGACGCCAGCTACCGGGAGGAGGCCGGCCAGCTCGTCGTCCCTCTGCCGGCGGCCGCCGACCCGGCCACTGCCTTGACGGTGCTGCTCGCGGAGCTGCTCCCTCCCGAAGCGCCCGCAGTGGCATCCTGAGGCCATGCTCATGACCTCCACCAAGAAGTGGCTCGGAACGCTCCTGGGCGCCACCCTCGCCCTCGGTGCATGCTCGTCGGTGACCGACACACGCGCCGCCACGGTCAACGGAGACGTCATCAGCGCCGGCGACCTCGAAGACGAGTTGTTGGCCATCCGGGAGAACGAGGGCTACCGCAGTGCGGTCGAGCGTGCGCTGACCGAGCAGGGCCTGAACGTCACTGGCGAGGGAAGAGGAAGCTTCGACACCGCCTTCGCCGCCCGGCTGCTGTCGCTGGGCGTCTTCTTCGAGCTCGTTGACCAAGAGGCGAGTACCCGGGGCCTTGAGGTCAGCGCCGCCGACATGGAGGACGCCCGGCCCTCGACTGTCGCCAGCGTCGGGGGCGAGGACGTCTTCGCCGCCTTTCCCGAGGACTATCAGCAGGAGCTGATCCGCCGCCAGGCGCTGGCCACCAGGGTCCAGCAGGCCGTCGCCCCGTCACCGGGCATCGAAGAGGCTCGGGCGTACTACGAGCAGAACCGGGCCGCCTTCGCCGCCGTGTGCGTCAGCCACATCTTCGTCAGTGCCGAGCGGGGGCCCGACGAGGCTCGGACCCGCATCGACGACCTCGCCGCCCAGCTCGCCCAGGGGGCCGACTTCCGGGTGCTGGCCACCGAGCAGTCCGACGATCCGGCGGCCGCCGCCCAGGGCGGGAGCCTGGGCTGCCAGGCCCGGGGAAGCCTGCTGCCGGCGTTCGAGGAGGTGGCATTCGCGCTACCGGTCGGTCAGATCAGCGAGCCCGTGGAGACCGGCGCCGGCTTCCATCTGATCCTGGTCGAGGACCGCCGCGAGCTGCCCTTCGAGGAGGTTCAGGAGCAAGTGCTGGAGACGTTGGAGCGCGAGCGAGTGCCCGTCTTCGTCGCCTTCGTCAATGACTTGACGTGCCAGGCCGAGGTTGAGGTCAACCCCCGATACGGGACGTGGACCGGCGCCTGCGAGGACCCCCAGCAGGAGGGCCGGGTGCTGCCGCCCGAGGGACCGGCGGAGGCGGCGCCGGCACCTGAGACCCCGGGATTCCCCGGAGGGGGAGCGGAACGTCGCGGCGGCGGCTGAGCCGTGGCCCGAGTAGTGGTGGTCGGGCTCGGCCCCGCTGGCCCGGCGCTGCTGACGGTGGCGGCCCTCGACGCCATCGAGCGCATCCCCGTCCGCATCCTGCGCACCTCCCGCCATCCCTCGGCCTCCGCCGTGGACGAGGCGACGTCCTGCGACGACCTCTACGAGCAGGCGGAGTCGATGGGCGAGGTCTACGCCGGCATCGTCGAGCGGCTGGTGACGGCTGCCAGCCAACACGGTGAGGTTCTCTACGCCGTGCCCGGCTCGCCGTGGGTGGCCGAGGCCAGCGTGGCGCTCTTGGTCGCCGACCCCCGCATCGAGGTGGAGGTGCTGGCTGGCCTCTCCTTCCTCGACCTGGTCTGGGACCGGCTCCAGGTCGACCCGCTGGCCGCCGGCGTCCGCCTGGTCGACGGACGGCGCTTTGCCGTGGAGGCGGCAGGGGAGCGGGGACCCTTGGTGGTGGCCCAGTGCGATTCGGCGGCGGTGCTGTCCGAGGTGAAGCTGGCCGTCGACGACGCCCCTCCGTCGGTGATGGTGCTCCAGCGCCTGGGCCTGCCCGACGAATCGATGACCGAGCTCGAGTGGGCCGACCTCGACCGGGCCGTGGAGCCGGACCACCTCACCGCCCTGTGGATCCCCACCCTGGCGGCGCCGGTGGGTGCCGAGGTGATGCGCTTCGCTGAGCTGGTACGCACGTTGCGCAGCCGCTGCCCATGGGACCGGGAACAGACCCATGCCAGCCTCACCCGGTACCTGCTGGAGGAGACCTACGAGCTGTTGGAGGCCATCGACGAGCTAGAGCGCCACGCTGCCGAAGAGGTCGAGGTCGACGTCGCCTACGAGCATCTCGAGGAGGAGCTGGGCGACGTGTTGTTCCAGGTCTTCTTCCACGCCACCCTCGCCGCCGAGGCCGGTCGCTTCGACTTGGCGGGAGTGGCCCGTACGGTCCACGACAAGCTGGTGCGGCGCCATCCCCATGTCTTTGCCGGCCTGGAGGTGGAGGGCACCGACGACATCATGCGCAACTGGGATCGCATAAAGGCTGAGGAGAAGGGCCGATCAGGCCCCATGGACGCCATCCCCGCGGCGCTGCCGGCCCTCCTCTATGCCCACAAGGTGCAGCGCCGGGCCGCCTCCGTCGGCATCGAGGCGGACGTCGCCGCCACGCCCGACCTCACGACGGCCGCCCAGTTGGGCGAAGCCCTGTTCGCGCTGGTGGCCGTTGCCCGCCGGCGCGGCCTAGACCCCGAAGGAGCGTTGCGGGCGGTGGCCACCCGCTTTCGTGACGAGGCGGCGACCAGAGCGCAGGTCGATGTCCCCTCGGAGTGACCCTCGTCGCTATCCTCGTCGCTCGGGCGAGCCGCCGCCGAGCCTGCAGATGGTGGTCTCGGGAGGGGTGGGAGTGGTCGCCGTGGTGGTCTTCGTGGCTGCTCTCGCCTTCGGTGCCCGCACCGTCGACGTGGCGTCGGGGGCTCGTCTAGGCGTCGTCAGCGCTGAGGGACCGGCCGGGCTGGCGGTGCTCGTTCCCCGCTGCCAGGGCGAGCGGGTGATCTCCGTCGAGCTGCGCGACGCCTCTGGGGCGACGCTCTGGCGCATCGCCTCGGCCAAGGGGGCGATCGCCGAGCGCTATGTCGTGGGCGCGATCGAGCCACCCTTCGGGTCGGTGACCGAGGTGGCCTTGGCCGAACTGTCGCCGAGCGGATCGCTGACGGCGGCGGCGTCGCTCGCCGGGGAGCCCTTCGACGCCAGCGACGAGGTCACCTTCGAGCCCACGGTGGTGCCGGCCGAGGACGTGCTCTATCAGGGGGCGGTGATCGGACCCGGGGAGTTCGAGGCCCAAGCCGCCGGCGCCGCCGACTGCGGAGGGCCCAG